>JAYELE010000115.1:0-1314 GCA_034717255.1 Patescibacteria group bacterium | reverse complement strand
TGTCAATGCCTAAAAATACTGAACCGATAAAATTTAAATTTAATGAATTTTTTTAATAAATAATTTAGTAAATTCTTTTGGTGTTTGATTCTTTAAACTTGTATGTAATCGTTTGTTATTGTAATAATTCATTCTTTTTTTGATAAATTTTTTTAATTTTTTAATATCCTTTATTTCATGAAAATCATCTTGGCATTCATCTTTTAACCTTCCAAAAAATGATTCTTGTCCTGGATTTTCAGTCGGTGTTCCAGGAGTTGAATATGAAAGCCTCATTTTGTTTTTTAGAATTATGTCAGTGTATCTATAGCTTGTATATTGACTTCCTTGATCTTGATGGAATATCATATTTTTTAATATTTTTCTATTTAATATTTTAATATTATCCTTTGCTTTTTTAAATGAATTTAAAACAAGTTTTGTTTCCATTTTTTCATCAAGATCCCAGCCATAAACCATTTGACCGAAAACATCTTTATGAACCGCGAGATATGCTTTATTTTTGCCGTTATTATACCAAATCTCTGTTATATCGCTTGAGACAGCTTGAAATGGTTTTGCAATATCTGTCCTAATCAATATATTAACTTTATTTGACAATAAAATGAGTATTTTTTGGATAACGCTGAATTTTCGTTTTTTTATTTTTCTATTTAAGCTTAACCTCCATAATTTTAATAATCTTGCCAAAGCGTCCCTGCCTATATGTTCGTTATAATCCTTTAATAACGCTGATTTTATTCGTTTTATTCCATAACTATTATTATTTTTTATAATCTTCTTTATTTTTGATTTTAATCGGTTATATTTTTCTTGGAATAAATCATCTTGATGTTTATGATTGTAAAATGTGTTTTTGGAAATTTTGCATAATTTACATATCCTATTTACTGAAAACAGCTTGCTATTCACTTGTTCTTTAGCAAATTCAATTATGTCGTGTTTGGGGATTCGTAAAAATCTGAAAAATTTTTTAGCACATTTAATTCTATCTCTTTTTTCCCTACTAATTGTTCTAAATGTTTAATCTTTTGTTTTAATTTTTTATTTTCTTTATCAGGAGATGTTTCAAAAATGTTTGATCCATTTTTAAATAATTGTTTTTTCCAATTACATAAAACATTTGTTCCAATATCATATGCCCGCGATATTTCTGAAATATTATCTTTTTTAATGCTTTCTATGGCTCTTTCAAATTTGAATTGAGCCGCGTAAGTTTTTCGTCTGTTTGCCATATATTTTTAGTTAATTAAATTTCATAATTCAACAATACTATTATTTGATGAAATTGTAAAATTTAATTTGTTAAAAATT
>JAYELE010000114.1:0-1327 GCA_034717255.1 Patescibacteria group bacterium | reverse complement strand
ACTATCGTCAATATTTTTTACTTACATCTTAATTTAATATATTAATAATAAACAACCAATATATTTTTGATTAATATTATTTTCGTCAAGTTGAGAGGGAGGTATTCGCAAATTTTCTAACGGTTGGTATAAGAATAGTAACCGACTGCGGAACTCGAATTTTTCAAGTTACAACTAAATTTTATGCGGGCTACAATGCTCATATCTACTACTATTTCGGTTATTATTTTTATACTTTGTTACCTGCTGGCGTTCTCTATCTTTTCAAATTTTAAATATCTGTTTTCAAAATCAATAATCCATTTGTCAGTACAATGATTTTTTATTGTTTCAACTAATCTTTCAATTGTCAATGGTTTAAAATGGCTTTCAACGTCTTTTTTAAAAGTCTTTTTATATTCTTCAATTCCAGTTTTACAATTCAAATTTCCCGATGGAAATAAATAAATGAAGTCTCCTATTTCATAGTCATTATTTGTAACGAAAAGACTTAAAGTCAAAAGATGGTCTCTCCAAATTTGTTGGATTGGTTTTTCTTTTAATCTATTGATATTCGTCATTTCAAAAATTCCTGATGCAGATGAAATTGTTTCATAAGTATTTTTATGAGTAGAAGGTTCATCATTCAAATCTTCGGCATATTTTACTTCAATTCCAAAAATTCCATTTTTGTCTTTTTCCGTTTCATATTCAATAAATACATCAAATGCAGAACTATCACCAGTGTATTTCGGATTTTTTCTTCCAGGCGAATATTCAAATTCAATAGCCGTTACTCTTTTTAGGTTTCTTTCGGGATATAGTTTTTTGAAGATTATTGTTGCCAATTCATTATTTATTTTCAATTCTCCGAAAAGATTAAATGCCAATGGTTGACTGGAAAGTAAATTATTCCAAATTCTTGGCTCTTGAATTACTTTTCCGTCAATATGTTTATTTTTGACTTCAAATTTTACAATTTCAGAAATTCCGTTAGTTAAAAAATTCGCTCCCGTTTCTTTTGCGAAATCCAGTTTCAAGAAGTTTCCGTATTTCTCAAATTCAAAACCGTTTTCCGTTCTCCAAATACTTTGAAGTATTCGTGCGTTTGAAGCAAAATCAGTCTTGTCGTAATAATCAGTTTCGTATTTTTTTCTTAATTCTTTGTCAGGTTTCATTTTATTCACTTTTTATACGGACTTCGTTTCTTCCGCTTGCAGGTAACGGTTGTGTATAGTTATTGTTCTTACACTACCAAATTGGAGGGATAAGCACCATTGCAATGTGCTGCGGGGCACTGAGCCTGTCGAAGTGAGCCCGCCGAAGTGCGATGTATTTTTCTTTTATA
>JAYELE010000113.1:0-1331 GCA_034717255.1 Patescibacteria group bacterium | reverse complement strand
ATATTGTCATTATGATAACAATTCCAATTTTTTTAACCATTTTTTTTGCTCCTTTTTTATTTTAGTAACTATTTTTTCACTTATGATTTATAATTTAATTAATTTACAATAAATCACCAAGTTTATTATATGGTTTTTCCCTTCTTGAGCTGTGGATATTAAAAATTCTGTGGTGATATTTCTAATTATTTTATTCTCACTCATCGCCACCTCCATTTTTAAGGTTAGCAATCATCTCCATAGCTTTCATATCCATTTTAGAGAAAGCAAACCACTTTTTACCTAAATCTTTTAAACTTGCTCCAAAATGGTATAATTCACTATTATCAATAATTAAAAAACGGTCGTGGGCTTTGTCAAACTGTTTTATCTCTATTTTTGGGTGTTGGCTGTTATGTTTTTTAAGATCTTGTTTTAAAATTTTGGTTATGTTTTTGGTGTAGATATTTATAGAAACATTTTTATTTCTTTTGGTAAAGAGTTGCAATACACTTTCATCAATATAATTGTCAATAAGTAAAATAGATTTTTTGGCAGATTTTATCAGGTCGGCAATAAAAATGTAGGCGTCAAATACTTGTCCGTCATAGAAGATGCCTTGTTTGGGTTTGATTTCTTTAGATTCAATAGCATCTAAAATTCTTTCTATTTTTTCCTCTGTTTTTATCTGTTTTATATCGGATGAAATCTGTTTTTGTTCAACATTACTTAACCTTTTGAAAAGATTAGCATTGATTAATAAAAACTTTCGCATTTCTACAAAAGCATCAATGATTTGAATGCTGACTTTAATAGCTGTTTCACTACGAAGAATAGCAGAGAGCATTGAAACTCCTTGTTCGGTGAAAACATACGGTAAATATTTTCTGTGTTTTCCTCTTCCTTTTTCTAAGGTCGCCTTTTGTGACCTTAAAGAATCATTATTATTCTCTAAGGTGCCAAATTGGAACCTTAAAGATTTTTCATATTCATCATACTCATCTTGAGTTAGCTGGAATCTAAATTTTTCAGGAAATCTATCTATATTTCTACTGACAGCTCTATTTAAATTTTTTGTTTCTACTTGGTACATTTCCGCCAAATCACTATCCAACATCACTTGAACACCACGAATAGTATAAATTTGATTTTGAATGTTTTCTGTTGTTATTATTTGTTTGTTCTCACTCATCGCCATCTCCGGTTTTTAGGTTAGCAATCATATCCATAGCTTTCATATCCATTTTAGAGAAAGCAAACCACTTTTTACCTAAATCTTTTAAACTTGCTCCAAAATGGTATAATTCACTATTATCAATAATTAAAAAACGATCATGGGCTTTGTCAAATTG
>JAYELE010000112.1:0-1341 GCA_034717255.1 Patescibacteria group bacterium | reverse complement strand
GATAGACTTGCTTATATAAAATGTTGTAATTGTAAATATGGTTTTAATGGGGGTAAATTAAAAGATTGTAATATATTAATTAAAAACATAAGAATGCTGTCAGAATTAAGCAATACTCAACGGGGGATAGCCTGTCTTTTAGGAACTATTTTTGAGGGCAAAATTCCTTCAGTTTACAGAATAACAAAAGAAACAAATATGGATTGGCGAATCGTAAATAATGCAATGAAGAGTTTAAAAAAAAAGGGTTTTTTCGATTAAATTACAAAAAGCACTGTAAAATTACAGAGGTATTTTCTATATTTTTCAAGGGTTTCAGCGTGAAAAAAGCGACTAATACACTATATTAGGAGGTGTTTAATTTAATTATAATTTATTTTATCTCTTTCTCTCTCTTCCTCTCTCTATGGGTTAAGATCTCTTAGGTACCAAAAAGAGGATTTTCGAAAATAATAGTATGTATATAAATTATAGGACCCACTCTTTCTCTCTTTATTTCTCTCATTAGTTGCCATAACGATGTTTTCTAATATTTCACATTTACCCTGTTAGGCAGATACTCACTTAACGGGGTTTAGTTTAAATTTATTTTAATCTATATATGATTTAGTCTTTCCCCTCGTAAAACAAGATAAAAAGCAATAGAAAGAAATAACAGCGGGAGCTTTTTACCTTCTTTTACGGTGGCTAAATTTATCGGATTCCTTACGGTTAGGCGATAAGTAAAAACTACATAAATAAAATATTAAAGAAAAGAAATATTTTCTTTATGTAGTTTTTGCCTATCGCAAAGAGAAGAGAAAGAGGAGATGATCATCTCTATAAGTTAATAAAAAAAATGGTTTCTCTTCGCTCAAGTCTGGCTTAAAAACTCCGGAGGAATCATTATCTACTCCCAGGCAATAAAAGTTTAAAAGCTTCCGGAAATTGATGTTTATAAGTGGGGCTTTTAAACTTTTATTGCCTGGACATTATTATTAGGGTTTACTCCGGTTAAAGAAAGAGCAATAGTTTAAAAACTTATAAACGTAAAAAGAAAATCACTTTTAACAATTATAAGTTTTTAAACTATTGCCAAGAGAAGAAAAGAGGCAATTCCCTCTCCTGGTAAACAGTAATTTACCATGAGAAGAATTTGCCAGGAGAAAGACAAAAGCAATGAGAAAATCACACTCAAAAAAAATAATTATATTTTGAGAAAAAGAAAAATATAATTATTTTTTTATCGTGTCATTAAAAGTCACGACCGATAAATATTATGTGATAAGGGAAAATCACCCCCTATCACATAATATTATTTATTTGATAAAGGGGTCTTCGGCCAACCATCGGGCAGGAGAA
>JAYELE010000111.1:0-1351 GCA_034717255.1 Patescibacteria group bacterium | reverse complement strand
AATTCAATGCATATAAATTGGGAAAAATTTCTATTGCTTTTATCATCAAGAGTTATTAAAACTTCAATTGTTGATTTAACATCTAAAAAAAGGATGAATGCTATTGTTGTTGATGATTCTTTTTATGGTAGAACAAGAAGTAAAAAAGTTGAGCTATTATCGAATGTATATGACCATGCCAGTAAAGGAAATAAATTCAAACGTGGTTTTAGAATGCTTACTGCCGGTTGGACTGATGGTAATACTTTTATCCCTTTATCATTTAGTCTTCAAAGTTCTGCTAATGAAAAAAATAGATACAACGAAATGAAGGAAGGTCTTAATAAAAATTCAAATGGATATAAAAGAAGGAAAAAAGCTATTACAAAATCAACTGTCGTACTAATTGATATGCTTAAAAAGATTCGAAAACAAAAGATTCCTGCTAAGCATGTTCTTTTTGATTCGTGGTTTGCCTATCCCTCGATTATTATTGCGATTTTTAAAATTAAACTTCATACTATTGCAAGACTTAAAAAAACTACAAAAATCAAATATAAATTTGAGGGAAAATTAAAAACGTTGAACCAAATATATAGATCAAAAAGAAAAAGACCCGGTAGATCAAAGTATTTGTTATCTGTTATTGTAGAATTAGAATCTGATAAAAACGAAAAAATAAATGCAAAGATTGTATTTGTTCGTGATAGAAATAACTCTAAAAAATGGATAGCAATTATATCAACTGATTTAGAATTAACAGAAGAAGAAATCATAGCTTCGTATGGGAAACGTTGGAGTATCGAGGTTTTCTTCAAAATGTGTAAATCTTATTTGAAATTATCAAAAGAATTTCAGGGCATATCATATGATATGATGGTGGCACATACGACTATTGTTATGACAAGATATATGATTTTATCAGTTGAGAATAGAGAAAATCGTGATGTTCGAAGTATAGGAGAATTATTCTATTCTACATGCGATGAATTACAAGATATTAGTTTTTTTGATTCATTAACATTAATTCTAGATGCTTTATTAGAAACATTACAAGATATGGTATTCCTTACAACTAAACAAATTAATGAATTACTTGATATATTTATCTCTAAATTACCAAAAAACATTGTCAAAAGACTTTCCTATAAAGGGACACTTTAAGCTGTCAAAAATTCCTTTTCAATTAGATATAATGGCTATTTTACAAGTCTTTAAAGTGTTTTTTCATGTGCGAAGTTTGAGTAAAAATATAATTAATCAAAAAATTGCTAGTTCAATTATTGGATCTTCAAAAATATTTAAAAAGCAAGTAATTGCAAAAGGTATTGAAGATATTGAAACATATAAATATTTAAAAGCGCTAGGATGC
>JAYELE010000110.1:0-1357 GCA_034717255.1 Patescibacteria group bacterium | reverse complement strand
AAACCATAAAAAAAATAGGATGCGTTGACCCCATTTTAATTAAAAAATTGGTGTGGAAGAGGAAAAGTGGTATTGTAAGACTTGACTCCGTAATTTTGTTTTGGGGTAATTCTATTTTAACTTAGAATTTTAAGGATAAAAGAAAAAGTAAAAATCATGAAGGATTTGAAGATGAATTTTAATAATATACAAAAGCATCCGGCCTTAGTGGGGATAGTTCCGCGAAAAAATCTTTGGGATATAATTCAAAAACGGAGATGGTATCATATTCCGGTTGAATCGGCACCAAAAAATGCAGGATTTGCTGAGTATTTGGGTTTTTATTTTCCCAAGGTTTTTGGTGAAACAATGCGATATAAAGTAATTTTTTATGCTAAAGTTAAAAAAGTGGATATTGTAAAGAGAATTCAGCTTTTTCCAGAAGGAAAGGAACATCAAAGAGCGAATAAAGATTATTTTCGGTTTTATTTAGAAAAAATTAAAGAATTACCAAAACCTATTCCAAGTTTAAGATGGAGAAGGATAGTTCATATTCCTACAAGTTGCGAAAAATTATTCACCGCAGGGGAGATCAACGATTTGTACGACACTAGTCCTTTAGAAGAGAAAATGTATTTAGAGATGAAGAAAAGAGAAATAACTGTTGAAAGACAATTTTATGTAAAAGTTGGGAGAAGATTTTATTGTTTGGATTTTGGAATATTCTGTAAAAAAGGTAATATAGATGTGGAATGCGATGGCGAAAAATATCATATTCTACCGGAAGCGTTTACAAGAGATAGAGAACGGAATAACGAATTAACAAGTTTTGGTTGGAGTATTTTAAGATTTACAGGCAAACAAATAAATTTAACCATAAATGATTGTTTTTCCAAAATTGAAAAAACTATTGGAAATTTGGGTGGAATTTCAGAAGTTAAGGCTTTTGTAAATAAATAGAGATACATCCCATTTTCTTAGACAATTAATATTTTAGTTTTAAGTTAGACAAATCGGGAAGATGTACCAAGTCAATAATTCGGTAACTTTTGCGGAAAATCTATGGGGCATGAGTAAGTTTCTTAGCAGGATTTATTGTCCCTATTTAAATCAGGAGAAAAGATATGAAGCTATTGATGATTTATGCAGATAAATTTGCTTATAAAACGAGCGAGAAGACTTTGGAATCAGTTGAAGCATACGAAGAAGATAAGCAGATAGAAGATGTATTGGTAGGGTTTATTCAGGTTGAAAAAGAAGATGAAGAAAAAATTGACAAAGTTGAAACTAAATTAATTAAAAATTTAAAATGGGCAGCCAAAAAGAATGATACAAACAATATTGTATTGCATTCTTTTGCTCATCTATCTTTAAGTAA
>JAYELE010000109.1:0-1385 GCA_034717255.1 Patescibacteria group bacterium | reverse complement strand
TTTGGTTTAATTGTTGTTGTTTGCATTAAATAATCTCCTTATTAATTAATTAAGATATGTTTTTTCTCTTTATTTTATTCTTTAATTTTTTAGCTATCTAACTCGATACTAATTTTCACTATATACTGTCTTTATTTTTCTTTTATTTCTATTTCTATTTTTCCTTTGCCAAACTCTTTTAGAGGAGAAAGGAGTCCGAGAATAACATTCTTTACTATCTTAGATATAAAAGGATTCATGGGAATTATCTTCCCATTCGCTTTTACCACAACTTTAGATTTTAAAGAAAAACAGTCACCAACAGTTTTATTTCCCTTCACAATTTCTTGAGCTAATTCATAACAACTTTGGAATCCACATGCTCCGCAATCTAAATTAGGCAGTTTAAATGCTTTACTAATAATTATTTTTGACATTTCTTTTACATCTTCATTATTTAAAATATTAAAGTCAGAAAAGCTTGAATTTGTATCATTGTCAACTAAGCTTGCGGTACAAAGTTGCAACCCATCAAATAATTCAGCCTTCTCCTTTTTTTCTCTTAAGCAAACAATTTTAGGATAAGTCTTTTCTTTTTTAAGTCCCTCTACTAAAACTATATCTGCTTCTAAATGCTTAATTATTTCTTCTAAATTACTTTTATTTTTCAAAAAAAATATTGATTCATTAGAGGTAATCGCTACTACTTGAGATATTCTTTCTTTGTATTTTTCAGTATCCGTATTAGGCATATCAAGATCTCTTGAAACATGTTTTATTGCTGCTACTCGATAACCTTGAGAAATTAACTCTTTGCTTAATTTTAGAAGCAAGGTAGTTTTACCACTTTTTTTATAACCTATTATACCTACAAATTTCATTATTAAAACCTCACTTTTTTATTATCTTTCTTTCCTCCAACCACACAAATATCTTCACCTGATTAGGAAGGAAAATATATTTTACTTTTTTCTGATAGTTCTATTTTTTCTTTTAAATTTTGTAAAGAGTTTTCTGTATCTTCTAATTCAACAATTTTTTCACGTAAGTTTGTTAATTTATCCAACAACTGTTCTTTGGTTTTATCGCTATCTTTCATTCAAATTTTCTCCTAAAATAAAGTAGAAAATAATTTATTTTTTATGAGGCAAGTATTAAATTTAGATTTCTGCTCTAAGAACTTATTAATGCTATTTAATGTTATATAAGCTTTATGATAAGATATTTAAAAATAAAATAAAAATTGGCAGCTTGGCAATCATAGCAAAAAATATTTTTACTTTAGACCCATTACTTTGCGTCCTATCTTTTCAAATAGTTTGCCCTTTTCAACTTTTTTAGTACCAAGTTAATTTATAACATATAATGCTCTAGATACATTCTAAAATAAACAATTTACAAATAAT
>JAYELE010000108.1:0-1411 GCA_034717255.1 Patescibacteria group bacterium | reverse complement strand
AATATATCAATAAAATATTAGATTGTCAATATCTATTCAGTATCGAGTAAAAACAAAAACAAGAAAAAGATTAGTATTGAGTATATAGAATTGGTTAGCTGATTAGGAAAATAGAATGAAGAATCCAGAAGCCAGGAGTAAGAATAAAATGCAGTAACAAGTAATATGTAAGTAATAATAAGACTAAATTTCTTATAAGTTATAAAAACAGATACTTATTACTTGTTAGTTAAGTAGTAAAAAAACAGAGAATAAGAAAAAAAGAAAAAAATCTCTTAATTGGTAAATTGGAGAATAGGGCAATTGGACAATTGGTAAATTGGTCAATTGGCTAATGGGTAAATTAAATAGTTGAAATTGCGGGAAAACCTGTCTCTAGTAAGGGCAGATCTTGTGTCTGCCCGCAAGAAAACTCTATAAAAAATATAAATTATTAGATTTATTTTTATTTTTTTGCTATTATTAAAAAGAGGTAGGATAATAAAAAATATAATAGGTCTATCAAAATGATTCATACTTTTTATTAGTGTATTAGTGTAATGATGATAGTTTTTCATTTTTAGTCTTATATTTTTAGTTTAGGAGGAGGTCAATATGTTTTTCAAAAGAAAAAAACAGAATGACAAAGAAAAAGTAATTATTTCTTTTTCTCGAAAATTAGGCATAGTTGCAATTAGGAGCCTAGAAGGATATATTAAGAAAAATAAAATAATAAAGTGTTATATTATTACTGAATCATCCCCCCATCAGAATGTGGCAAATTATGCAGGAAATATTAAATTATTAGAAATAATTATCTCTAATGACTTTAAACGGGAAATTGAAAAAATAAGAAATTTACATAAAAATAATCCGGTCAAAATAATTGATTTAGCAGATTTCGGAGAAACGGATGCAATGCGAGATCCATGTTAACAAGAAATGGAAAAGAATTAAATACTTTAATTGTTACCTAAAAATACAAAAAACACAGGAAATATTAATTGGCTAATTGTTGAATCGGAGAATCTGTCAATTGGTAAATTGTTTTTTGATTTTGCTTTTTTGTCTTAATCGGTGAATTGGCAAATTGGTATCTGTAATATTGTGATGATTCCCTAGTAAATATCAAAAAAAGAGATAGGAGAAGTAAAATATGAAAGAAATTGCTCAATTAGATGTTACGGACAATAAAAGATTAATTTTATCTGTCGGTGAGTTTCGTGGGGTAGAGAGGGTTGATCTAAGACAATATGTAAAAGTAAAGGAGGAATTTATTCCTACTCCAAAAGGAGTAAATTTTAGTGCCGAATGGATTGATGATTTTGTAAAGATGGTGGATAAATTAAAAGAAGTAGATTAGGAAAGTGAAAACAAAAGAACAAAGAATTAAATTAAATATATTTTAAATAATTCAAAAAAAAGAAGGATT
>JAYELE010000107.1:0-1435 GCA_034717255.1 Patescibacteria group bacterium | reverse complement strand
ACTGGATTAATGCTAGAAAAGATAGAAAAGGTGTTAATAAAAGAAAAGCCTAACATTGTTATAGTTTACGGAGATACTAATTCTACTATTGCGGGAGCATTTGCAGCAGTCAAACTGCATATTCCTACAGCTCATGTTGAAGCCGGGTTGCGTAGTTATAATAGACGAATGCCAGAAGAAATTAATCGAATCGCAACTGATAGTATTTCTGATATTTTATTTGCTCCTACCCAGACAGCGATGAGATATTTAGATAAAGAAGGCCTTTCTGAGTATAGTTTTTTCAGTGGTGATGTTATGTATGATTCAGTACTTTTTTATAAAAATAAAATACAAAATAAAAAATTATCTATTGATTTACCTAAAAAATTTTATTTAGCTACAATTCATAGACCTGCCAATACTGATAATATTAATAACTTTAAATCTATATTTAAGGCTTTTTCAACCTTTGATAAGAATATTATTTTCCCAGTGCATCCTAGAACAAGAAAAATATTGAAAGAAATGACAATTCCAAAAAATTTAATAATTATTGATCCAATTAGTTACTTGGATATTTTACAATTGATAATGAAGTCGGATTTGATTTTTACTGATTCCGGTGGATTACAGAAAGAATGCTTTTTTCTGAAAAAACGTTGTGTAACTCTTAGAGAAGAAACTGAATGGATAGAAACACTTGAAAATAAATGTAATATTTTAACAGGTGCAAATACTGATAAAATAGTAAAAGCTGAAAAAAGTGAATGTGGGGATTTTTTCATTGAGGATAAATTTGGTAAAGGCAATTCTGCAGAAATGATAATTAATAAAGTTTTAAAATTTGTAGGGAAATAAATATGAAAATTGGAATGATTTTAGATAAAGAATTTCCACCTGATCCAAGAGTAGAGAATGAAGCAAAGATACTTGTCGATAATGGATTTGACCTTTCGATAATGTCATTTAATTATGGGAATAAATCAAAATTTGAAAATTATTTGGGAATAAAAATATATCGTTATCCAATAAAAAAAATGATAAAAAAGAAAGGCACTGCATTAGTTAATACAATATTAGATTTTTATACAATACTAATAACAAGATACATAATTGATTTTATAACAAAAAATAAAATAGATGTATTACATGTTCACGATTTACATATTTTAGGTGCTGCAATAGAAGCCAGGAAAAAACAAGATTTTATATTGATAGGAGATTTGCATGAAAATTATGCTGATGCTATAAAATATTATAAATTTTCTACTACTTTTCCGGGAAATATTCTCATTTCTCCAAAAAAATGGAAAAGAAAAGAAAAAGAATGGATATCAAAATGTGATTATGTCGTAACTGTAGTTGATGAAATGAAAGAAAGAGTATCTGCATTTATTGAAAAGGATAAAATTATTGTATATGGTAATTATCCTAATTTGAGAAAATTTTTGGA
>JAYELE010000106.1:0-1459 GCA_034717255.1 Patescibacteria group bacterium | reverse complement strand
CTGGTTATTTTATGAGGAATACTAGCAATGTAATATATCGTATCTCCAGCTCTCAATTCATGCTCGTTGTCACCGATCTGGATTTTCATTATGCCTTCAACCACCAGGGTACATTCTTCGCCCTTATGGGGAAGAGGTGTGCTGCAGGTGCTGGCTCCCGGCTCAATGCGTGTTCTAATCATTTCAATCTGTTTGCTTAAATCAGGAGAGAGTAATTCATAGGTTAAATGAGATTCGGGAAATTTTAAAACTCTTCGCTCATCTTTTCTTACTATTGCGCTTTGTTTTTTATCATCTACCAAAAAATAGAATATTGGAACATCTAAAACCTTGGATATTTCTCTTAATGCCATAATGGACGGTGAAGCGATACCTCGTTCTATCTGACTTAAATAACTGGATGTTTTTCCAATTTTTTCCGCCAGTCTAGCCATGTTCATATCCTTGGAAATACGCAATGTACGAATTTTATTGCCTAATCTTTCTTTTTCGACCATTATTAATATTTCACTCTTTTTTTTAAAGATTATTTTTTGGGGAAATAATATTTATTAAAATATATTTAATAAATTCAATTTTATTAAACCATATTTATATATATATTACAAGAAGATTTTTAAAATTTTTTAAAATATTTAGAAAAAATAATCGCCGAAAAAAAATAAATTACAAACTTTCTATAAAAGTGAAATATATATTTAAATCTTTATATCAGTTAATTGATATTGAAAAAAATGGGGAAATAAAAAATACTGCCATTTTAAATATATTTATTCTATTAAATGTCTGATAGATCTGCATTATTTTAGTTGTTTTGTAAAATTTTCAATTTGCGCTTTTAAAGTGTTGGGGTTTTTAAAAAGGATGGATTTGATGCCAATGTTTTGAGCGGTGATAATATTTTCTTCCCTATCATCCACAAAAATAGCTTCTTCCGGTTTGATACCCTCTTCTTTTAAAATATACCTGTAAAAATCAGGGTCAGGTTTAGATATACCCATTAAGTTAGAGGCATAAACCTCATCAAAAATATCATAATCACCACGATTTAAAAGATAGTAATAATGCGAATCAATAGTGTTAGTACCGCAAATAACCCTTGAACTACTTTTAAGCTGTTTTATTATATCCTTTGTTTCCTGGATTATTCCCGGTTTAAAAAATTTACCAAATAATTCTTCTTTTATTTTCTTACCATATCTCAAAGAAAATCTTGACCAAAATTCATTACTATTAATTTTTCCTTCAAGAAGTTTTCTAAAATCTTCATCGGCATAAACAAAAAAATTTTCTTCAGTAATTCCAAGATAATTGCTTATAATAGGAATGTTATTAAAATCACAACATAGAACACCACCCATATCGAAAATATAGAGCTTTTTCATATTTTTTTATCCTTTCCTGGAGGAATATATTGCTGCACCACCCAGAAAATATTTTGAAAGTTTAAAAAATACCA
>JAYELE010000105.1:0-1460 GCA_034717255.1 Patescibacteria group bacterium | reverse complement strand
TTCCTCATATTCTTTAGTTGCCAATTCTAAAATAGAGTCATATTCAGTTATATATTCATCTTTAGTCGAATCGTCAAGAGAATCATTTTTTACAGTTGAAATCATCTTTTGAAGCAATGGTTTCATCTTTGAATGCCATGTAAATTTGGGCTCATTTTCAATAGCCGACTGTAAATATCTTAGTATATGAGCTAAACATTCCTGATGTTCACTTCCATAATTATAAAATGTCCTATCATGGTCATGCACAAGTAATTGGCAATAATCTTCTGCAGCTGTATTTTCAACTCCTTTTTTCCCTTTCTTTTCTCTTGCATAATATAAAGTGTCATGTGGATTTGCTGTTACAAATACATTAACATTTTTTCCATTAACATGCACATTAGTAGCGTCTATATGCATATATTTAAATTTTTGCAAATTTTTAAAGGTTTCGTCTAATTCCTTTAAGCTTTCTTTAACCACTTTTTTATTTAAAGTATTTACAAATCCTTTTGATAAATTTATTTTTTTATCACTTATTTCACTAATCACTTCAATTGTTTTATCAATTGAAACATTTGCATCACTATTTAGTAGTGTTGCTAAAGCTTTTACATCATTCCCATAAGAAACTTCATTATGAAGTTCCTGTGGAATTGGTACATGAACTATTTCACCAGTATCTTTATTTTTATATTTCATAAATTGATATTCTGTAACTTTATGACCTATAACAATATCTACAACTTGTTTTTTAATTACTTCGCCTGTTTCTATATATAAATTTTCATCTAAAAATACACCTGATCTAGGCACTTTAATTACCTCATCTACTTTAGAATGAGTTTTACGACGATGTCCTTTGTGACCTGTTTGTCCACCTGGTTTGTTTTCAGTTGGTTTTCTACCATTACATATTTTTTTATAACCATTTTTTTTAGAAGATGAGATAGATGAATTTGTATGATCGCGGTTTGCTTGAGCTTTTAATTTTTGATTTTGATTAATAGCTTCATCAGCTATAAGTTTGATTGTATTATTTTCATTTTTAAGATCTTTAATAATCATCTTATATTCTGCAATTATTTCTTCTGCTTTTGCGCTATGTTTATAAAGTTCTTCAATTTTTTTGTCTTTATATCTAGATTCAAGTTTTACTTGTTTGAGTTCGAATTTTAAATCCCCCATTGCCATAGTTAATTTATTGTTTTTATCTTTTAATTTAGAATTTGATGTTTCAAGTATATTTATTTTTTTATAATTAAGTATAGCCATGGTTAAATCGCCTCCAACACGCTCTATAAACCTTTGTGTTCCAATGTTTCCCTACGTTTATTATATCATAAAAACGGACGCAAAAAAAGCTCTTTTTTCAGTTTTTTCAAACTTTTCTAGAGCTTTTTTTATCTGTTAATTTTGTTTTAATTATCAATTAGGGGTGTGAACAGTAACCAAATTAATTAAAAAAAAAAAAACAA
>JAYELE010000104.1:5599-7697 GCA_034717255.1 Patescibacteria group bacterium | reverse complement strand
GCCTTTTGGCGTTTGTTGTTTTCTATATGGAAGGGTGGAGTGTAGAGAACCCTCCCCCTGAAACTGCGACGAGCGAAGCGAGGAGGCAGTGCCTTCGGGCAACTCATTCGATTCCCTTCACCCGCTCATAAAAGAAAAAACGCTTTTTGGCGTTTTTTTCTTTTGTTATTAAAAAATATTTAGCGTTATTTCGCGTATTCTACAATTCTTGTTTCGCGGATTATATTAACTTTAATTTCTCCGGGATACCTTAATTCTTCTTCAACTTTTTTTGCGATGTCTTTTGCCAATCTGCGCGCTGTTAAATCATTTATTTCTTCTGGTTTTACAAAAACTCTTATTTCTTTTCCAGCTCGTAAAGCCCACGCTTTTTTAACTCCGGGAAAAGAAAGAGCCACATTTTCCAAATCTTCTAATCGTTTAAGATAATTTTCCAATGTGTCTTTTCGCGCCCCGGGTCTTGCTCCTGAAATAGCGTCCGCTGTTTGGACTATAATCGCTTCCAAACTTTCATACGGGTAATCTCCGTGATGAGATTTCATTGCGTCTATCACTTCTTGCTCAATATTAAGTTTTTCTAAAATTTTTATTCCAATATCAATATGAGATCCTTGCACTTTATAATCAAGAGCTTTTCCAATATCATGTAAAAATCCGGCTTTTTCAGCTATTTTTACATCTGCTCCCAATTCTCCGGCTATTGAACCCGCCAAAAGCGAAACTTCAATAGAATGAAGCAAAACATTTTGTCCATAACTTGTTCGGAATCGCAAACGACCCAATAATTGAATAAGTTTTGGTTCAAGTCCGAGAATACCTGTTTCATACATAGCTTGTTCTCCGGCTTTTTCCATTTCAGTGTTTATTTGTTTTCTTGTGTCTTCAACTATTTCTTCAATTCGCGCTGGTTGTATTCGTCCGTCTAATATCAATTTTTCCATCGCCTTTTTAGCGATATGTCGTCTTACAGGATCAAAAGCGGAAATTATCACTGTTTCAGGGTCGTCGCCAACTATCACTTCCACACCCGTTGTTTCTTCAAAACTTTTTATATTCCTGCCTTCTTTTCCAATAATTCTTCCTTTTATTTTTTCATTTGGCAAAGCCACAGAACTTGTTGTTATTTCTTGCGATTGCGATATAGCGCATCTTTGGATAGCGAGCGTTAATATCTCTCGCGCTTTTTTTTCGTATTTTAACTGACCGTTTTCTTCCAACTTCCTCATTTTTTCCAGAATTTCTAACTCGCTTTCTTTTTCCATTAATTTTAATAATTCATCTTTGGCTTGTTTTTGAGACATACTGGATATTTTTTCCAATTTTTTCAATGATTCTTGTTTTAGCGTTTCTATTGATTCTTTAATCTCTTTTAATTTGTCCACTTTTTGAGAAAATTCAGTTTCTTTTTTTTCAAAAATAGCTATTTTGTTTTCTAAAATATTTTCTTTTTTGAAGAACGCTTGTTCGGTTTTGAATAAAATGTTTCTTCTTCTGTTTTCTTCTTTTTTCGCTGTTTCCAACACATTAAACGCTTTTTCTTTAGCCACAAAGAGCATTTTTTTTGTTTCCTGTTTTGCGTTCGCGATTTTTTTCTGAATTTTTTGTTCTATGGTCCCTATCTGTTTTTTAGCTATTGATTGTCTTGCTAAATATCCTAAAACAGAACCTGTTATAAGACAAAATAAACCTGTTATAAGGTGCGTGATTCCAGCTTGATTTATAAAATTTAATATATTCATAATTTATGTTTTTCATAAAAATTAGCAATGATAAATTTGCTTTTTGATAAAAGCTCTTAAATAGTTTTGTATTTTTATGCTCTAAAATTTGATTTTTCATTGGTATTTTTTAAAAAAATAGTATTTTTAATATAATTTATATAAATATAGTATAGTAAAAATATCTTAATTTGTCAAATTTTTGCATATGACGGATTATAGATAGCAAGACAAGGACAGTCCTTGTCCCGCTAAATTTTTGCATATGACGGATTATAGATAGCAAGACAAGGACAGTCCTTGTCCCGCTAATGAGCTTAAATTATCAAATACCAAGTGAGACAAGGACAGTCCTTGTCCCGCTAATAATTTTTTTCGTT
>JAYELE010000104.1:0-5499 GCA_034717255.1 Patescibacteria group bacterium | reverse complement strand
CCGCCTCCTCGCTTCGCTCGTCGCGGTTTCAGGGAGCAGGTTCTCGCCACATGCCTTCAAACAAAAATTTGTAAACGCTTCCAGCGTTTCCATATTTTTGTGGGCGACACAGGACTCGAACCTGTAACCTTCTCGGTGTAAACGAGACGCGCTGCCAATTGCGCCAGTCGCCCTTATAATAGCAATATTATATAATGAAATATAATAAAGTACCCCTGACAGGAATCGAACCTGTATCGCAAACTCCGCAAGCTTGTATTCTATCCTTTGAACTACAGGGGCATGATTGATTAATTTTTAATTTAGAATTTAGAATTTTGATTGAATGTTTAATGTTTTAATTTAGAATTTTGAAACAATTTTTAATTAAAATTAAATCATTAAAAATTTTTATTATTCCTTCTTATTTTCCTAATCTCCTCATAAAATTCAAACGCTATTAGCGTTTTATTTTTTGCGGAGGAGGCGGGACTCGAATGAGTTGCCCGAAGGCTCCGCCTCCTCGCTTCGCTCGTCGCGGTTTCAGGGGGCAGGTTCTCGCCACACCTTCCTACGAATAAAAATTTCAACGCTAAAAGCGTTCAAATTTTCATGCGGAGGAGGCGGGACTCGAACCCGCAACTCCGTTTCCAGAGTACACCTTAGCAGGGTGCTGCCTTACCATTCGGCGCACTCCTCCTCTTATTTTATATTTTCATTCTATGTTTAAAACTTGTTTTAGTCAATGTATCTAATTAAAAATACGGAGGCCCGGCCTCCGCCACTTTTTATTTATAACAAACTTGAACGATCGTCCGAGTTTGTTATAGAAAATATAAAGGCATTTTGAGAAAAAGAAAATCACGGATTTAATTTCGCATTTTTTTTGTTTTTGCGCTATAATAATTAAAATATTGTGTTAATGCTATATAGTAATATTCTATGATGTTAGAAAAAGTTAAAAAAATATTTAAAAATAGCAAATTAAAAATCAGTTTTTTGTTTTTAGTATTTTCAGGATTAGTTGCTCCAAAATCTGCTTCAGCTTGGTGGATTTTTCCGTCTGCCAGTGATGTAGTTGATATGACAGCTAATAGTATAATAGCTCTTATTTTTTCAATTATTCTTGGAGCGTGCAGTGTATTTTTAGGATTAGCGCAATTTTGTTTAAACAAAGTAATTAGTTCAGATTTTATCACAATTTCTTTTACAGGACCAGATAATATTATTGTGCAAACAGGATGGATAATGGTGCGGGATTTTACTAATATGTTTATTGTGCTTGGGTTTGTGATTATTGCTTTAGCCACTATTTTAAGAATAAAAGAATATCAAGCGCAAAAACTTTTACCTCTTTTAATTGGAATAGCTCTTTTAATCAATTTTACTCCTGTAATATGCGGGTTTATAATTGATGTTTCAAATATAACAATGAATCATTTTTTACGGGGAGCTGGTATTCATGATAGTTATTTATTAAATAGTATTTGGAATCAGTGCGCGCAATTAAATAATATTTTTGACAATGAACCAACTGAAACTCTTGCTATGGGTTTAATGTTTTCTGGATTTGCGATAACAGCTGGTGTGATATATTTTTTATTCGCGGTTTTATTTATTTTTAGATATATAGCTCTTTGGTGCTTGATAATTCTTTCGCCTCTTGCTTTTTTTTGTTATATTTTTCCGGGAGTAAAGTCTATATGGACATTATGGTGGAATCAATTTTTTCAATGGTGTATTATTGGAATACCAGCCGCTTTCTTTTTATATTTAAGTAAAATATTAACTAAAATGGTGGAAGATGGAAGTTTAACAGGAACTCATGGTGTTGAAAATGCCGGTTTTGAAATAATGATTAGCTATTTAGTTATAATCGTATTTTTAGTAATGGGATTTTTATTTTCATTAAAAACAGGAGCAATGGGAGCGAACATAGCGACAAGCGCGACGCAAAAAGCTGTGAAAGGAACAGCAAATAAAGCAGGAAAATGGGCGGGAAATAAAGTAAAAACATTTGCTAAAGAAAGAATTCCTTCAAGGGCTTTGAGGGCGGCTGAGAGAGTATCAACATGGTCTCCCAAAGAAGGAGGAAAATTGGATAAACTTATTAAAAAGACAGAAACAGATGGACATATTAAAGGAGCGGGAAGATATGTTGCAAGAAAAGCCGTGGGAGCCACTGGATGGGCGGGAAGGAAACTGGCGGCGCCTGGTATTGCTAATATGGAATCTCAAAGAAAAGATATTGCTATAGCAAAAAAACAAGCGTTAGAAAGAAGTCATGAAGCAAACCTATTGACATTAAGAGATCCTCTTACTTCTAAAGCTGTATTAGTGGGAACTACTCAAGCGCTTATTGAGAAAAAGGGATTTAAAAAACTTAAAAAATTAGGCTTTAGGAAAGAAGAAAAAGAAAATTTAATGAAAAAAGTTGGAAAATACGCTATAAAAATTCATCCTGAAGAATTTTCTAAAATACGCGACGCTAATCCTAAATTAATTCAAGATATTGCTCATGGCAAAGATGTTATTACTGGAAAATTTGGATTTGACGAAAATGTTTTAAAAAGATCAGGATTAACTCTTGATGAAGATGATATTAAATTACAAGGAATTGAATCTTTATATGAAAAAACAATAGCTGGGTTAAATAGCGAAGATTTAAAGCAATTAGATATGTCTGAAGTGATTAGTGATGAATTTCAAGAAGTTTTTCATAAGCATGCGGATGGAGCTAAAATTGCGGCATTATCTAAACAGTTTGGTAAAACATTTGTAGATAAATTTCAGGCAGTAGCCGCGAAAAATGGAAGAGATCATTATCTTAAACCAGAAACTTTTAATCCTAATGTAGTTAATTATTTAAAAAGCAATACAGCCGGTTCAGCTGGATATTCTAGTATTGGGGAAAAAGTTGAAGGAGGGGAGAGAGTAGAAAATAAAAAAAAGGCAGATAATTATAAACAAAATGAATTAATTTTAAAAATATATTATGACGAAGAAAAAAATAATAAACAAGATATTGTATTAGAAGAAAAAGATTTAGAAAAACTAGAAGGAAAAATTCAAGAATTAGTGGATAAAGGTAATGATAGAAGCTCAGAAGAGGCACATGAATTAGAAATTTTACTTAAGCACGAAACAATTTATAAAGAAATTTTAAAATCAGAGAGAGCAGAAGAAAAAGAAATTAAATATTAATTTTTGTAAAAAAATAAATGGAGATTGCTCTCCATATAGTTTAATCTTGGTCTTGGTCTTGCGACTCGCGATGTCTGCGAAATGACAATCCTTTGAGGGTGTCTCCTGAGATAACTCCGCGAGTTTCTGCTATGGTTTCCATAAATCTGTCATCTCGCCATATCTCTCGCGCTAAATCAGCAGCTTTTTGCTCGTTCATTCCCTCTGATATGAACTGTTCCTTAAGAGCATCTATTTCTGCAATTTTAATATTTGCTCTTGTTTTGCCGGTTAAAACGCCTGTTTTAGCGTCATGCTCGGCAACTGTTTCCCTTGCGCGCGCGTCTTTAATGCTTTGTAGCGGTTCTCCGCTAAAGAAAAAAGATTCAAGCTTAATCCCTCTTTCCTCCAAAAAAGTATCCATATTTGGATATTTGCTTTGGATAGCAGAAAGAAGAATCGGACCATTTATATGTCGTGTTTCCTCTTCAGTTTTTTCTGCCAAAACTGTTTCAACATAATCTTTGAAAATAGACAGTACCAATGGCTTAACTCCGTCTTCAAATCCTCCTTCTGTCTCAAAATGAGACAGCATTGGGTCAACGACCCTTATTTCAATTAGCATTTCACCTTCAATGCTGGTGTCAGCTAATTGAATTGTGTCTTTGTTTGTTTCTTTCCATAAAAACGGGATTTTAATTTTTTGCAAATTAACCTTGGCAAATCTCATTTTGAGAGGCCAATTATTAAACAAAAAATGCAAATCACCACTTTTCCATATACTATAATAGATCCCTTGTCTCACCACCACGAGATGAACCTCATTAGTGGGGACGCTGTGTATGGCTTTCACGACAGTATGAACTGTCTTTGCTAATATTATTATCATAATAATAGCAATAACAATTTCTACTGTTTTGTCAAAGTCAAAGAGCAGGAAAGCAAGCAAAACAACAATTGGGACCACTGTTCCAATCCCAATTAAAATATGCATTGGCAACACCCATAGCATTGCCTTTCTTCTCTCTTCTTCTGCGTTTATCATATCTATCACTCCTTTGTTTAGTCGCAAATCAAAATCATTATACCTGTTGTATTCTTTTGTTAATGCGCTATGCTAAATATAGCATAGCGTTGAAATTTGTCAAGAATATGATTTTTGAAATTTTTGCGCTATACTTTTATATTATGGAAAATCAAAAAAAATATACAAAAGATGAAATTTGGGAATTATACGCAAAACTTCCAGAAGAATTGAAAGACGCTTTTTTTTCTGAAAAAACAGGCGATGATATTTATAATATTTGCGAACGGAACAGCGTTGAAAATAAAAAAATTCCTGAAATTGCTAAAAATATTGGCTATGTTATTGTTGGAGCTTTGCCTTTGGATGAATTACAAAATGTTTTAGAAAAAGAAATAAAATTAAACGCTGAAACAGCAAAAAAAGTTTTTTATCAAGCATATCGTTTTATATTTTTTCCAATTAAAAAACAATTGGAAGAGCTTTACAAAATAGACATAAAAGTTAAGTTAAAAAAACAAGACATTGTTTCTGAACGAAAACAATCTATTGACCAATATAGAGAAGACATTGAATAAAAAATTTTTAATGATTTAATTTTAATTAAAAATTGTTTCAAAATTCTAAATTAAAACATTAAGCATTCAATCAAAATTCAAAATTCAAAATTCTAAATTAAAAATTAAGTATGCCCCTGTAGTTTAATGGATAAAGCGCTGGGCTTCGGACTCAGTGATGAGGGTTCGAATCCTTCCGGGGGCACAGAAACAAAAAACCCCGCGTTATTAATAACGCGGGGTTTTTTTAATTAAATTACCCTTTTACTATTATTTTCTTTTTCTTTTTTTCTATTTTTGGTATTGTGATTGTTAAAATTCCTTGTTTTAATTCAGCTTGAACAGACGAACTGTCCACTTCTTCTGGCAGAATAACTCTTCTCAAAAATTCGCCCCAATAACATTCTTGATAATAATAATTTTTTTCCTTTTCCTCGTATTGCGCGGATCTTTTTCCTTTTATAACAAGAATGTCATCTTCAATAGTGATATCCAAATCTTCTGGCTTTATTCCAGCAATAGCGGATTGTATAACTATATCTTTATCTGTTTGATAAACATCTATTGCCAATTCTCCTTTTTCTCCTCCTAATTTTTCTTGCAAAGACAAATCTTTTGATTTATCTTTCGCAACGCTGACGACAGGCTTGATTTTTATTTTCTTTTTTGGTTTGGCTTTGATTTCCTCTTCTTCCTCTTCCTCTTCCTCTTCCTCTTCCTCTTCCTCTTCCTCTTCCTCTTCTTCTTTTTCTTCTT
>JAYELE010000103.1:0-1524 GCA_034717255.1 Patescibacteria group bacterium | reverse complement strand
CACTCCTCTCCGCTGAAAGCAGAACTTATCTTATACCCTTCTTTTTCTAAATTATATTGGAGAAGTTCAACTATATCTTTTTCATCATCTACCACTAATATCTTTTCTTTACTCATAAAAATTTCCCTCAAGAGCCTAAAATAATTTCTAGATTAACAGCATCGAGTTTTAAATAGTATAAACAATTAAAAAAAATAAAGCAAAATATTGTTAAAAGTGTCTGTGTCTTATTCGAAAGTTTAGACTGTCCAATAATTTCATTAAATCTTAATCTAATCTTAATCTTATCGTAATAATTTCAGAGTATTTTTTAGTAAAAGATATTAGATTAGAATGAAATGCAAAGATTTATATTAAATGATTTAAATATTTAAAAAAAAGGAGGTACAAAAATGCAAGTTAGAAAACTTTATGTAAGAAATTTTAAATATTCTACTGAGAATGATAAGCTAAATAAATTGTTTTCCGATTACGGTAAAGTCAAGCAAGTAAATATAATTAGAGGTAGAGATTTTGGGTTTGTGGAAATGTCTAATACAGAAGAGGCTGAAAGAGCAAAAAGAGCATTGAACAATTCTTGTTTCGAAGGACGGTTTTTGAAAGTTGATGAAGCCTGGCCGCTTAGAGATATTAGGATAATCAACAATTAATCTAATAAAAAAACTACAGCAAGCAAAAAAAATTAAATAAAAAAGAGGAGGTTATGTAAATAACAATGGATAGATCATATAAGACAATAGTCGTTCTAAACAAGGAAAGAGAGTTATTAGAAGGAAAAAATTTTAGAGTTGCTCTAATTGCTCATGATGCAAAAAAAACAGATATATTAGCTTTCGCCAGCGATAACGAGGACTTTTTAAAAAAGTTTGACCTTATAGCAACCAAAGGAACCGGTCATCTGATTAATAAAAAAACCAATTTGGAGGTAAAAGAAATGAAGTCTGGCCCCGAAGGTGGCGACTTGCAGATTGGCGGTTTAGTGGCGAGTGAAGAAATTAATCTGGTAATTTTCCTGCGTGACCCTCTGGCAAAACAACCTCACGATCCCGATATTGCAGCTCTTATGAAGGTTTGCGATGTGCACGATATCCCATTAGCTACTAATTTATCTTCAGCTGAAATTCTTCTTAGAGGAATAATTGAACAGGTAGAGAAAAAGAAATAAACAACGAAAAAAATCGACCATTCTTCCATCCCCATATTTAAATGAAATAATTTTTATTTAAAATTTCTAAATAAAAAAGGATTTTTAAATAATTTGTAGTATATTAAATATAAAAGAAAAATTAAACATATCAACAAAAATTTAAAAAATAAAGAAAGTGTGGCTTATAATAAAATATGATTTCTTATTTAAAGGCGGACGTATTGTTGACCCTGCAAAAACGAGAAAAAAATTTTCTTGAATATTACTTCTAATTGTGATAATATTTGCATTTGCACGTTCAATGTAATTTTACAAAGTAATAAATAAAAGGAAATTAAAATAATGGAAGCTGTAAATATAAGAAATATCGCCCTTAT
>JAYELE010000102.1:0-1524 GCA_034717255.1 Patescibacteria group bacterium | reverse complement strand
TGTGAACTTTTCCACACCCAGGGCATATTTTTTCATGAATTACATACTCTGTTACTTTAATCTTGATTTTAGGTAACTCAAATACCTGACGGCTTTTAGTATTTCCTTCCACATTGGTTAAATTGTGAATAGTACATGCTTGGGTAACACTCCTCAAGTAAAATAGATTTGTTGAAAATTTAAAAAAGGAGTGTACCCACATGAATAATAACAAAAAATTAACACCTCATATTAGAAAAAGAATGGTTGAACTAAACAATGAAGGTAAAACAGTCGTTGAAATATGTTTACTTTTTCAAATTAGTCGTAAAACTTTCTATAAATGGAAAAACAGACTTCAGGATAATAATGAATATCTTAGTTTATCTGATCGAAAAACTTCTCCTAAAAGCCATCCTAATCGTATACCAAAAGATTTAGAAAGAACTATCATTAAAATCAGGGATAAAAAAGCTTGGAGTAGTCAAAAAATACACATTTATCTTTCTAATAAAAACATTCTAAACCCAAAGACAAATAAACCGGTCTCTGAAAAAACTATCAGAAACATCTTTAACCGTTATCAAAGAGGTTATAAATTCGATAAACTTAAGCAGAAAAAAGAAAAAATAATTCGTTATGAAAAGAAAATACCAGGCGAACTCGTTCACATTGACACAAAAAAACTTAAAAACGTTGCAGGTGAAAACCCTAAATGTAAAAAATATGAAGCAGGTGTTATTGATGATGCGACAAGAATTTCTTACGTTGAAATTTTACCTGATAAAAAATCTAAAACGCTAGCTAATTTCTTTAAAAGAGCCTATAACTGGTTTAAGAAAAAATACAATATTATTATTAAATCTGTTTTATCTGATAACGGAAAAGAATTCACCTGGCACTCTGAAACAGGAAGAAAATTTCATAGTTTTGAGGTTATGTGTTTAATGTTAAATATTAAACATAGATATACCAGAGTTCGTAGACCTCAAACTAATGGTAAAATTGAAAGATTATGGAGAACCCTAAATGAAGAACTTTTTAATCGTTATAGGTTTTTTTCTCATAAGCATCGAAATGAAGCCTTAATGAAATACCTTTATTATTACAATGATTCAAGAATGCATATGGGAATTAAAGGTTTAACTCCTGTACAAAAACTTAACCTTTGTAATAAAATGGAGAATGAAAAAAACATCATCATTTCTTTATCTGTTGCATGATTTTTTTGTTAAGTGTTACCCAAGTCCTTACGTATTACAAATATAGGGCATCTCTAAAAACTCAAGAAAAATTTAAAGTGTAGAAAACATTAATTATAAATTTTGTAAACATTCATAATATTTTAAGTATTTAAATTGCTAATATTCCTTGCATATTAAGCATTTTAAGAATATAATTAAGGAGATATTCAGTTATATAAGGATTTTAAAAATGCAACTTGGTTTTTTTGACACAAATAAACGATATGAACAATTAAATAAATTAAAGGATCCATTATTAGTATTATCAAGTCTAATAGATTTTGAAATATTCCGAGAGGTA
>JAYELE010000101.1:0-1545 GCA_034717255.1 Patescibacteria group bacterium | reverse complement strand
TAAATGTATTTGGAAAACCTTCATACAAACTTGTATTTACTAAAATATGTGATTCTGCTAAAAATTCATTCACACGTTTTATTGGCAATTCTCCTAAATAAGATAAATTCTTTATTTCTGAAATCCTTTTTTTAAAACCTTCTGACCATTCATTTTTAGGATCTCTACCAATCATTATAAATTCTGCGTTTGTATATTCAGATTCTTTAGCTAATTGAATAAATTTTTCAGGCTGTTTCCACTCTTTTAAATTTGATATCCATAAAACTTTTAATTGCTCAGATTTAACAAGCTTTCCATTCGGATAAGGATGCATATTTTTCATAATAAGATCAGCTTTTCTATTATAATTATATCGCAGTAATTCATCCTGATATTTTGCTTGTGCTATAATATAATCAACTTTTTTAAGACATTTATTTTTTACTATCCGATTATATATATTTCTAATAATGTTCGAGCCAAAATTAACGCAATTTTTATTAACATCACATTTATGCGCTATATGTAAAATGGTTTTACATTTAATTCTACCAGAATACTTTATTGCCGATAAAAATATAGAACTAAAATTTCTGTGATATATGAAATCAGGGTCAATATTTTTTAATATGCTATTAATTTCATTCCCAAAAACTAAGTATGATTTCCCAAATAATTTATATATCAATGGTCTTTTCTTATATACCGGATGCAATTTAATTCCATTATCTATTTTGGGATATGATCTATTTTCTCCTAAAAAAACATAATGAATTTCATATCCTTTTCTCAATAAATATTGAGCTATTAAATAAACTTGATATTCTGCTCCGCCAAAAGAATATTTATAGTAACTATGAAGTAAAAATACAATTTTCATAATTGATCATTATACCCAATTTTATTTATGAACAAATTAAACTTCTCCTTGTTTAGAAAATATTTTATATGTTGTTCTTTGTGTAGTACGCTATCGATATTTACTAAATTTTTTTGTTTTTGGAAATACCTAATAGAAAATTGTTGCAAACTAGTCAGCAAAAGCCAAAACCTTATATAATCTTTATTTAATCTCATAAAATTCAAATGTACATTTTGCAGATATTTTACAAAAAATTTCTTTTGCCATTTTAGATTCTCAATTTCAACATCTTGATGTAGTAGTAAATATGTCGCATCTTGTAGCCATGATCCCTTATCATAATATGAATCAAAATCAATAAATTTCACCACATCTTCTTTTATTAAAATATTTCGCTCGGTAAAATCTCCTTTTGTAGCAACTTTTATAAAAAATAATTTTAAATTTTTAAAATACAGTAAAGTTATTAAAAATATTAATTTGACCAAAAAAAATTTTCTATATCTATTAATTAATAATTTTGTTATAATCCTATAAACATTAAATATTGGTCGGTTTTTTGAATATTTTACGCCTTTTAATTTAGTTGTCTTAAAATCTATCAATTGGTCTATTATCTTATTACTTATATTATCGTTAACATATTTTGAAAAATTCTCTGGCCTGTTATCATAAAAATCAAAATATTCAATTATATAATA
>JAYELE010000100.1:0-7949 GCA_034717255.1 Patescibacteria group bacterium | reverse complement strand
AATTACAATATTTGACGAGTCATATTTCATTTTTTGATGGTACCGTAAGAGTAAAAACTGTTTTTACAGATAAACCGGTTTTACAGGTTTATTTTGATCCTTCACAAGTTACAAAAAAAGAAATTTACGATAGAATTTTGGAACCTGAATTACAACTTTTTGTAGGAGCAGGTAAACCACCGAGAGTAATAAAAAATATTTTTAGATTTGCAGGAAAACCAATTGTTAAGGAAACTAAATAAATTATTAAATAGGGAAAGTACTAAATATACTCTCCCTATTGTTGTTGTTAAAATAAAATTATGTACTATATTAAAAAAATATTATTAGTTCTATTATTTAGTATACAAATTTATGCAGTTAATTATTCTGCTGTAATAAAAGGTAAAATAGTAGATGAAAAAGGGAAACCGTTAGCAGGTGCAAATATATTATTAAAAAACAAATCAGTTGGAACAGTTAGCGATAAAGACGGGTATTATTATATTAAATCAAGAGAGGGAAAGGATACATTAGAGATTACATTTATTGGATACAAGAAGATTACAGAAATAGTTAGATTAAATAACAAATTCCCTATGGTAAAAAATTATAAAATGGTGCTTGAGTATTTCCAGATTGGTGGTATTACTGTTGTTGCAGAGAAAGAATTATTACAATCGTATTCAGAAAGCAAAACGATCATAAATTCTGGAGAAATAGAACATATGCAGGCAAGTAGTTTAAGTGATGTTATGCAACTTGTGCCTGGACAAAAATTTGAAAATTCCGGTTTGCAGAGTAAAAAACAAGCGTCAATTAGAACAAAAGCAAGTGATAATGCTGCAGAAAAAAATGTAAGTTTTGGAACACAAATAATTTTAGACGGTGTACCCGTTTCTAATAATGCTAATATGCAGATTGATACAAGGACAACTACAAGCTCAGGAGAATTATTAACAACCGAAAATTCAGGTATAGATTTACGACAAATTCCTGCAGATAATATTGAAGAAGTAGAGGTAATAAGAGGAGTTCCATCATCGAAATATGGTGATCTTACATCAGGAATTGTTAAAGTAAAAACAAAGTCAGAAAGAAAATATCATCGTATGAAATATAAATACAATTTCAAAAATCAAGAAATTAATTTTGGTGGTGGTTTTAAATTTTTTAAGCAACATTTGAACTATAACTTTAATTATGCTCATAGTGTTAGAGATATAAGAGTTCCGGATAAAAATTATTCAAGAGTAGCAGGACAACTAACATTTACAAATCATCTATTCAAAAATAAAATTAGAATGAGTAACAAAGCATATTATACTCGTTCATTTGACGAGCACGGTTTACGAGAAGGTGACTTGATGTTAACAGAAAAATATAATAGAGATTATATTTTAAGATTAATTCACAATAGTAAATATATCATTACCAAAAATCAAAAGTTAGATTTTACATATTCATTTTTCTCAAATAATCAGAATTCATTCGTAAAGCGATTGGTAACTGTAGATAATACATACATCACAGATATGATGACAAATGGAACAAAAGAAGGCGAATATATTCAGCATTATTTATCTGAATTAAATGTAAAAGGTCGAGCATGTAATAGTTATACAAATGTCGAATATACAAATTTTATGGAGCATTTTTTAGACCACAAGATTTCATTTGGAATGACATTAAAAAATGAATTTAATGATGGTGATGGACGGATTTATGATGCAAATAGACCGCCGAGGATTAACGATAACAAAAGAGAAAGGCCACGAAAATATGATGATATTCCGGCATTAACAACAAGTAGTTTATATTTTGAAAATAGAATCCAAGATAAGAATAAAAAATATTATCAGTTAAATCTTGGATTGCGATACGATTCTTATGGACAAGATAATTTTTTTACTAATAATCATGGCAAATTTTTTAGTCCACGAATTAATTTATCTTTATTTTTAGGAGAGAATGCACAACTGCGAATTGGTTATGGCGAAACATCAAAATCACCCTCTCTCTCAATGTTATATCCAAACAAGTTATATTTTGATGTAGATGATATTAATGAATATAATGATGTTGATTCATTAAGAAAAGTGATTGTTTCAACTTATGTTTATGATAAAAGAAATTCTGATTTGAAAGCAAGCAAGCAAATAAAAAGAGAAATTAGTTTAGATCAAAAAATTAATAATGTTGGTTTAAGTATCACAGGATATTATAATAATACTTATAACGGATTTGCCAGTTCAAAAATTATTCCTATTTTCCAATACAAATATGATTACCCAAATTGGCCAGATACTTCAAATAAATTTATTAAAGATTCTGTTTTTACAACTTTTAGTATATATGAAAATTCTTTGAGTACAATTTCTAAAGGATTAGAAATGTCAATACAAACAAAGAAATTAAAATTTTTTGATATGAAATTGAGAGTTGAAGCTGCTTATAATAATACATATAGTTATAGGAAAAATACTTATGAATATGCATCAATTTTTCGTGTAGACAATACTTATGGAGATAATATTAAGCCATTTTGGAATCCGATAAATATGGTTTCAGAAGATTTAATTGTTAATTATAATGTTGATTTTATGTTGAAAGAGTTGGGTGCTTGGGTAACCATTATAGCACAACAAGTTGTTTTTGAAAAAGATTGGTATGTTAATTTAGATGATTCTCTTGCTATAGGTTATATAAATGATCACGGGGAAACTACAATTTTTTCACCTTCTGAAAGAAATGGAAATATTGGTTCAATTTTTAAGAGAGTTAAACCGTCTTATGTATATGAGGTTGAAAATAGGAAAAATATTTGGATATTTAATTTGCGAGTTAGTAAGTCAATTTTCAAAGGTTCAGAAGTATCATTTTATGTAAATAATATCTTTAATTCACATCCTTTATATAGAAGAAAAAGAACACCGACAGAATCATATACAAAAGAAAATCCTGATTTATATTTTGGAATAGAATTTAGTACTAAAATTAATGAGTTGTTTAAATGAAAAAAAATAAAAAAATTATTCCATTATTTTTTATAATTATCGTTGCTTTTTTCTCTTGTGAAGAAGATATTATTAAACCGGATTCAATGAGAATTACTTTAAGAGTAGAAGTGATTGATACTTCAATTTTTACTAAAACATTATCTGGTGATTCATTAGTAAGTAATGCAAATGTTTATATAAATTCTATTTCCTATTCGCAACAAAAAGAAGCACTAACTGATTCCAACGGAGTTGCAGTATTTGAGAATTTATTACCTGATAATTATAGCATAACAATTTCAAAAAATATTTCTAAAGAAGATGCGATGAAAGTAAATGGTAATTATGTTAGATGGATTATGAGCAATCAAATCCAAGACACGATGTTATTTGATATTATAGATAAAGAAATTGAAATACGAATAATTTTAAAACTTATTAAACCTGGGACATTAATATTTAGCGAAATTTATTATAATGGGTCCCCAGCAAATCCGATTCCATATTATTTTCATGATCAATTTACAGAAATATATAATAATTCATCTGAAACAATTTATCTTGATAGTTTGATGATTGCTGATGTTGACTATGGTCATAAAGATGAAGATGTTATTCATTCAATTCATTCATATATGTTTCCCGGAGACGGAACGACTTATCCAATAGCACCAGGAGAATATGTAATAGTTGCACAAGATGCAATAAATCATTCTGAAATAAATCCTGGGAGTGTAGATTTACATAATGCGGATTTTGAATATTATGTAAAAGACCATGGTGATGTAGATAATCCAGATATAACAAATATGATTCAAATTCAACATAAATATGGGATCGATTTTTTATATTCTGTTATGAACGATGCGATAGTTTTAATGAAAGTTAAAGATCCTTTTGCATTGGGATATGATACTTTTGACTGTTTATTACTTCCAAAATCTGCTGTAATTGACGGTGTAGAATACCGTGAAAAATTATCCGAAATGGATAAAAAAAGATTAGATGCAACAATTGATGGTGGAATAACCGGTGGATTAGAAATGTATCAAGGAAAAAGCATTGAACGAAAATTTGAAAGATTTGAAGATGATAGAGCAATATTGATGGATAATAATAATAGCAGTATAGATTTTCATGTATTAGATACTGCAACAATTGGTTACAATTATGATGTGAATAAAATAGAATGAAAAAATTGACATTAAAAATTATTGTTGTTTTAACATTCTTTTCGCAAAGTTTAATATTTGCTGAAAATGATTATTCTTGCACTAACGAATATTTAAATATAATAAATGATAACAATATTTTGTGGAATATATTTGATAATGAAAAATATGTAAAATATTCATTTCGATACGATGGTTTTAATGGAAATTTCAAATTACCATTTGAGTTTGAGAAAAAGGACCATTTGACTTTTACTGCTTCAGGTGGGAAACATTTAAAAAAAGGACAATTCATTTCAGGTAATTTTAGTTATCATAATCAATTATTATATAATAAAAAATGGATACATAATTCTGTTCCATATACCGGAATGCCATTTTTTATTGCCGATAGTTCTATTGGAAATTTTAAGCTTAATGGTATAAGCTGGAATTTGAATATTGTGAATGAAATTATTGAAAATAGATTAAATTACGGAGTTTCATTTTTTTACAATGTGGATGAACAAATAAAAACAGTTTTTCCAAAAACAATAATAAAACGAAGTGATTTTTCAGTAAAATTATTTAGTGGAATAAAAACTAATAATATTATTTCAACAATTTACGGGAAATATTTTAATTTTAAAGAAAACATAAAAACATCGAGATATAGTTTAGAACAAGGGCTAACGCCGATATTTATTAAAATTAGAAATATGGATAATCCCTTTATTTATTATGGTGAAACAAGTGAAGAGAGATTAATTTCTTTGCAAGGATATACTTGTGGAATAAATTTTAGATTGCCGAAAAGATTGAAATTATTGGCTGAATACGAATATGCAATAGCACAGAATGAAGATGGTGGAGCAAATATAAAGGATCAAGGTAGCTGGTTTTCAAATCGTTTCTTATATGATGCGGAATTGAAATTAAAGATAAAAAATATTGGTATAAATGGATTTTCTAATGCAATGATAAATGAACAAACTGCAAAATATCCTAATTGGGATGTTGAAACTTATGAATATACAAGAAAGAATTTCACAAATGGAGTTGGAATAAATTATTGTTTTGGAAAAAAAATGTACATTAAGCATGGAATATTTTATTCTATTGATAGATTAAAAAGAATTGATAAATTTACAGGTATTTTGCAATATTTTCCTACTTCATCATTGAAGGCAACAATTGACATTGATTATGCAATATCAAGCAAATTAAATTCCAATATTTACTTTTCATTAAAATCAGTTACTCCAAATGATAATATTATTTATGATGACTTAACAGGCTGGTATTATAATTCAATAACAAAAGAAGAAGAACAATATTATTTGGCATATTATGATGTTTATACAATAAAAATGAATACTTCGTTTAGATTAAACAATTCTATTATTTACATTATTGAAGGAAAATATTCATATGTTTCTCATAATGATGATAAAAAGAATTCGCTTGATAATAGGAATTATTTTTCAATAAATTTAATTTTAAAAAGGAGATAAAGTTTTGAAAAGTTTTAAAAGTATGATAATATGTTTAACTTTATTAGTTATTTTATTTGGCTGTGAAAAGTTTAATGACAGACAAGTATTTGGTGTTTTTGTAGATTCATTAACTTACGAAAATACAGATAAAGCAATAGATAAATATTGTGATGCTGTAAATAAAGATGGGTTACAAACAAAATTATTTGTACAAAATTGGGAATCGCCAGAGGAAATTAAAAAAATAATCATTGATTTGTCTAATAAGACATCTCTGCAAGGAGTTGTTTTTATTGGAGATATTCCAATTGTGATGATTCAAGATGCTCAACATTTGACATCGGCTTTTAAAATTAATCAACAACGATTTACATTAGAAAGAACCTCTGTTCCTTCAGATAGATTTTATGATGATCTTGATTTGAAATTTGATTTCATTAAACAAGATACGACTAATACATTACTTTTTTATTATTCTTTAAGCTACAAATCTCCACAATATGTGAAAAAAGATATTTATAGCGGTAGAATAAAATCTCCCACAAATGATTCATCAAAATATCAAATAATAAAAAAATATTTATTGCGTGTCTCTGAACAAAAATTAAAAAAAGAAAAGTTAGATAATGTTTTAACTTATTTAGGACATGGTTATGTGTCAGAATCATTAGCAGCAAAAGAAAATTTATCGTTTTTCTTGAGAGAGCAATTCCCTCAACTTTTTTATTCATCAGGAAGAATCAAAAATTACTTTCATTCTATGGATAATAATATGAAGGAAATTATTCTTAATGAATTACAGAAAGAAGAATTAGATATGGCAATTTTTCATGCACATGGTGGAACAGACACTCAATATCTGTTAGGATATCCACTTTCAAGATCAATAAATCAAAATGTAGATGCGATTAAATTTTTTCTTCGAAGCAAAATGAGATATGCAAAAAGACGAAAGAAATCTGTTGCTGAATATAAAAACCATTATATGAAAACTTACAATATTCCGGAAAAATGGTTTGAAGGGGCATTTGTTGATTCAGTTATAATAATGGATTCGTTATATTCTGCAAAACTTGATATTTATTCTGATGATGTTAAAAATATAACTTCTCAGGCAGAATTAATAATCTTTGATCAATGTTACAATGGTGCGTTCATTAAATCACCTTATATTGCTGGGAATTATGTTTTTAGTGATGGCGGCGAGACGATTGTTGGAATTGCAAATTCTGTAAATGTTAAACAAAATATTTGGTGTAATGAATTATTGGGAATATTGAATTACGGAGTGAGAGCAGGAGAATGGCATAAATTCAATAATTACCTTGAATCGAATATAATAGGCGATCCAACATTTCACTTTTCTAATTATTATGAAATTAATTTATTAAAAATATTATCAGGCAATAATAAGAAACAATTAAATCAATTGATAAAAAGTGATGATCCGGTAATTAGAACTTTAGCAATAAAAAAACTGTTTGATTTAAAAAAAGAAAAATTTGAATCTAAATTGATTGATATTTATAATACTGATATTTCTTATAATGTTAGAATGGAAGCATTGAAATGTTTAGCGAATATTCATTCTGAAAAATTTGAGAATATTCTTTTCACTTCAATTAACGATCCTTCTGAATATATTAGAAGAGTTTCAGCGACTTGGATGGGGCAAATTGGGAAAGAAAAATATCTGCAACCATTAATAGAAACAATATTTAACGATCATTCGAAAAGAGTTACTTTCTCTGCCAAAAATTCGCTTGCTTTTATGTGTACAGATTCTATTGTTCACGAACAATGTATGGCTTATGTAGAAAAACTACCTAAAAGTATTCAAAGTAAAGGAAGTAAATATATCAATCATCTGTATAAAAATTCAAGGGGTCGAGCTAATGATTTGATTGTAACCATTCAAGATAAAAACTTATCTGACAAAAAAAGGATAAGTTCAATAAGAACATTTAGAAGTTATAAATATTTTCAATTTATTCCTAAATTGCTCGAAATTGTCAAGGACTCAGAAGAAAAAGAAAAAGTAAGATTAGCAATTATCGAAGCATTGGGTTGGTATAGTTTTTCAGAAAATAGTGAAAATATTATAAGTGAATTGGAAAGGATTAATGAAAATATAACTGACACAACAAAGATAAAATTGGAAATAATAAAAACGATTAAAAGGTTAAAAAGTTGTCCGAATAACTCAATTAGTTTTTAGTTATATTTTTTCAATAAAAATTATTTTAGTGTTAACTTTAAAACATTATGGAATTTAGTAATTTAATATATTTTATAACTGCTGCAATAATGTTAACTTTATTGCC
>JAYELE010000099.1:0-1561 GCA_034717255.1 Patescibacteria group bacterium | reverse complement strand
TGAAATCATCTTCTAATTGCTTCATAGTTGTACGTGAAGCACCTTTAACCTCTAAATCTGTAACTTTACTAGTTAAAACTCTATTTAGCCCTTGTGTGGCTTTTAAATCAATTTTTAGCTTATCTACATATTTTACGACTTCAAGATTATTTTTAGCATCTGGTTTGATTTGTTTCAATGCTTCTTGAAAAGATTGTTTTTTATCTGAAACTTTCTGAAATTCTTTTTGTTGCTTTTTTTCTACACATTTTCTTTTGTATTTGCTGAGTGGTAAGTATTTATTCGGTTCATTTAATTTGCTGCAAATCTTATCTATCTTAAGATGCGGAAATGCTTCTCTGATTTTCTTGTTGAAAATTATTTGAGCTTCTCTGTAATTCATATTTGTAATATCTTTCAGATTTATATTGTTCGGAACATTGAAAGTAATATGAACATGAGCTGAAGCTTGATCTAGATGAGCAGTTGAAGCAAGTTCATTTTTATCAATATCAAATAATTTTAAAGTAGTTTCAATTGCAATATCACTTAGCTTTTTAAAATCTTTTTTAGATAAATTTCCAGGTGGACATTTTGTTATGGAAAATGGAATATCTACGAACTCAACTGCAAATCCTGTTTTCTGTTTTTCTGTTAGATTTTTCTGTATTGTTAGTAGCTTTACTTTTTTCTCATTTCTTAAAATTGTTGCTTTCTTAGATAGTATTTTTTTTTCATCTTCTAACTTTTCTAATTCTAATTTTGCTTTTCTAATTCTACTTTTATAGGTTTCAATTTTTCTCGAAATTTGACTTCTTGAGATTATTGGTTTCTCTATTTTTTTTTTAATAGCTTTTTTAAATATGATAATATGAGGTCTTTCAATATTCGAACTTTCTGAAATTGATTGAGTCGGATTTTTCAGCAAAGAGTGATTTCTTTCGATATGTGCAATTGCACTTGAACCTGATTTTTTTCCGTTAACTTTAAAAGATGTGTTCATATTTTAATTTCCTTTTTTTATAAAAGTATTTGCTCTTAGCTTCGCAGAACACTATTTTTACTTACTACATTTAACGGAGTGATGTAGTAAGTAATAATCGTGATACTATTTACTACACATTTTATTTAGCAGATAGTATACTAAGCAAAAGCTTAGTTAATGTTTAATGATAATATTAAATCGCACTATCATAGAATAGTGCTTGTAGTTAGAGATTATATTTACTCTCTAAATCTTTCTTATTTTGTAATAATTTCTCTAATTTTGCATTAGCAGAAAGTGCTGTTTTTTTTGCAGCAGCTATACTTTTAGTTAGTCTTTCTAGTTTTTGTATATCTCTTTTCATTTCAGTTATTTTATCTGTTTTCTTTTGTACAATTACTTCTGTTTTAATTTCTTCATTTTCAACTTCATTTTCTTCTGTTTGAATTTCTTCATTTTTATTTTTTTTACCCATTTTTATTCCTTTTATTTTTTATTAAAACATTACTTGCTGTCGTTTTGTATTATTAACTAGAACTACTTTAAACCCTAGTTGTTTTGGTCTACCTTTTTTTACTGCTTGATCAAAATATTTCT
>JAYELE010000098.1:0-1567 GCA_034717255.1 Patescibacteria group bacterium | reverse complement strand
AATTGAAAAATTATTCTATCCTTGACTTTTAATTATTTTTTTCTTATAATAAAAAATAATGTAAATTATGGAAAAAAGGAGATTAAAATTATGAAACAAACAGTAAAAGATCTTCTTGCTAATGCAGATGTTAAAATTAATGGTAATAGACCTTGGGATATTCAAGTAAAGAATGAGAAACTATACTCACGAGTTCTAGCAGGAGGTTCGCTTGCATTAGGTGAATCTTATATGGATAATTGGTGGAATTCAGAAGCAATTGATGAATTTATTTATCATATTTTATCAGCGAGGCTGGACAAAAAAGTTAAAAGTGTACACCAAATATGGAATTTCTTAAAAGCAAAATTGATTAATCAGCAAAAGAAATCAAGAGCATTCATTATTGGCAAAAAACATTATGATACCGGCAACGATCTCTTCCTAAATATGCTTGATAAAAGAATGAATTATAGTTGTGGTTATTGGAAAGATGCAGAAACTCTCGATGAAGCACAAGAAGCAAAATTAGACCTGATCTGTAAAAAGTTAAAATTAGAAAAAGGTATGAAAGTTTTAGATATAGGTTGCGGATGGGGAGGATTTGCAAAATTTGCTGCAGAAAAATATGACACAAAAGTAGTTGGTATTACGGTTTCCAAAGAACAGACAAAATTTGCTAAAGATTATTGTAAAGATTATGATGTCGAAATACGATTACAAGACTATAGGAAAATCAATGAAAAATTTGACAGAATTGTTTCTGTCGGAATGATAGAGCATGTCGGTTATAAGAATTACAAAAACTTAATGGAAATTGCTAATCGTTGTTTAAAAGATGATGGTTTGTTTCTACTACAGACTATTGCAGACAATGTTTCTGTAAAATCAGGAGAACTGTGGATAAGCAAATATATTTTCCCTAATTCTATGCTACCTTCAGCAAAACAAATCACCAAGGCGTATGAAGGAATATTCAAGCTTGAGGATTGGCATAACTTCGGAAAATATTATGATAAAACCCTAATGTCATGGCATAAAAATTTTAATAAAAACTGGGATAAAATTAAGAGAAATTATGATGAACGGTTTCGTAGAATGTGGAATTATTATTTATTAAGTTGTGCTGGGGGATTCAGAGCATGTTATAACCAACTATGGCAAATAGTATTTTCTAAATTAGGATCACAAATAAGTTATAATAGAGTGAATTTATAATATTAAAATTTGAAAAAATCCGAAGTTTTAATAAGAATAATTTAAAAAAATGGAATTATCAATAATAAATAAAATGTAAACTTCGAAAATTTGTAAAATATTTCACATTTAATTTTTCTATTTTCAAATTCCCCCGCCTGCTGCGGGCGGGCAATTTCTAATCCCAAATTAATGAAAAAATCTTTTTTTTCACATCAACATGGTTGATGTATTCCAAAATTTTATTAATTTTAAATATCAAATTTCAAATCAATTATTCAAACTTTTCTTTCGTCCATCAAATTTATCTTCATTTAGTATTTTAGATTCTGAATTAAAAAAATCAAATACTGATCTCATTAATTTATCGCGATTTTTTTCACTAATTATT
>JAYELE010000097.1:0-1590 GCA_034717255.1 Patescibacteria group bacterium | reverse complement strand
TGGAGTTATGTTTTTTGGAAAGTTATTTTGCAGTTATATTTGTCCGATTGGAACGGTTATAGAGTGGTTAAATAAAATTGGAGACAAACTAAAAATATCTTTTACATTAAAGGGAATTTTAGATAGAGTTTTACGGCTTGGGAAATATGTGTTATTATTTTTTACTGCCTATTTCACTATTACTTCAAGCGAATTATGGTGTAAAAAATTCGATCCGTATTTTGGGTTAGTTAGTAGATTTGACCATGATACTGTTCTCTGGATGGTGTTGTTATCACTTTTTATTGTATTAATAGTATCAGTAATAATTAAATTTTTCTGGTGTAAATATGTTTGTCCGCTTTCGGCTCTTTCAAACATTTTTGCAAATTTTATTATTACAATCCCAATTATTATTATTTATCTAATAATAAGATGGATTGGAATTGATTTAAATATTTTATGGCTAATATTAGCACTTACTGCATCGGGAGCAATTACAGAAATATTTAGATTTAAATTTTTCTCTATTTCGCCGTTCAAAATTAAGTTAGATAAAAATTATTGCACAAGTTGTAAAATTTGCGATAACAATTGTCCACAAGGAATTGAAGTTCATAAATATGAAACAGTTGACCATCCGGATTGTAATTTGTGTATGGAATGTGTTAATAGTTGTAGAGTTGATAAAAGTATCAAATTAGGAAATTTTAAATCTGCATATATCACGCCAATAGTTATTGTTGCTTTAGTAATCTTAGCATTTATTTTTTCAAAGAATTTTGAATTTTCAACTCTTTCAGAAAGATGGGGTGGATATGATTCGTTAACAACTGTTTCACAGCTAAAAATGGAAGATATGAAATCTGTAAAATGCTGGGGGACTGCAAATTCATTGGCCAACAAGTTGATGAGAAAAAAGGGAATTGTTGGATTAGATGCTTGGGCAAGTGCACATAAAATTAAAATTCATTATAACACTGATGTTATAACTGAAAAAGGTGTGAAAGAAGCAATTTTTAATCCTGAAAAATTCAAATTAAGATTAGCAAAAAAAGATAATATTCCTGAAAAATTCTCCGTTTTAAAAATTGGTATTGATGGATTATTTGATACTTATGATAATTATGATTTAATTAGAATGTTGAGAAAAAATAAAGCAATTTATGGATTATCAACAAACTTTGGTGAACCTGTAATTGCACAGATTGTTTTTATTCCTGAAAAGATGACTTCAAGCGAGATAATAGAAATTATTGAAAAAGATAGTTATATTAAAAAAACTAAAGACGGAGAACAGGAAGTTGAAGTAGAATTTGAGTGTGAAGGTGATGGGAAAATTATTCGTGAGATTAATTATAATACTTTTGTACGAGAATATTTCTCCGGATTTGATATGAAATTTAATAAATATGAATCCTATACTGAAGGAGATTTACAAATATTTGAAATTGGATTCCCAATGGCCGAAAGATTGAAAAGTAAATTACAATATTTGACGAGTCATATTTCATTTTTTGATGGTACCGTAAGAGTAAAAACTGTTTTTACAGATAAACCGGTTTTACAGGTTTATTTTGATCCTTCACAAGTTACAAAAAAAGAAATTTA
>JAYELE010000096.1:0-1605 GCA_034717255.1 Patescibacteria group bacterium | reverse complement strand
ATATTTTATAACTTGTCATTTGTGAAATAGACATTTTAAACCTCCAAATCCCTTCATATTTTATATTATTAAACCCTGTAGGTTTCTGCCTTAATTATAATTAAAGTTAAAGATATTGTCAAAATTAGGGATTACATGGAATTACATGATAATAAATAGGGAAGGCGTACCAAGTCAATAGTCCGGTAACTTTTGGGTGGTCTTGGAAGAAAAGAGAAGAGAAATAATAAAAGAGTGGATTAATCCCAGAAGGATTGAAGATATAAATAATAAATAAAAGATAATATCAAAAATAATAAAAATATATTACAGGATTTAAGGGGTGTTTTAATATAAAATTATTTAATAAATATTCTAAAAATGAAAATGATTCCATACTTGAAGTTTATTGGGATAACTTAAAGAGAGATGAAATTAAAGAGTTAACATTACTCGAGGATATATATTTTAAATATATCTCTGTTGATACAAAAAGCATTAAAGCGGTCAAAGAAGGCTATTTTCGGAAAATATACCAAGCCAAAAAGAGATTAGAAAAAGAAGGGTTTAGCTGGAGTGGAAAAAATATTAATTAAATAAATTTGACCAATTATGCCGTTATGTATTATATTGATTATAGATTTTAATAGACGACTCCCCGGCAGTAAGCCGGTTAGGCAGCTTATATGGCTGCCTTTTTTTATGGTGGAAAAATGCTATGAAAAATAATGGAATAGGACGCTTGCCATTAAACCCATGATTCCGAATAAATTAGCTGAATGGAAAGGTATTTCTAGTTCTAAAATATTTTGCATTTTTTTGATATTTAAGAAATTAATCATCCTGCCTGGCGAATGGGAGAAAGTTAAAAACAATTCTTTTTCTCTACATCTTCTAACCCAAATACCTTCGGAGTTCTTTATAAAAATTTTCCCGAGATCCTACGAAGACAATACTAATTAGTTTTAGCTTGCTATCTAAGACATAAACTATCCTGTATTGGCTCCCTGAAGCTCCAACGACTACTTTTCTAAGTTTTGAAAAAGCTGTTGAAAGCAGAGGATACCTACAAGGATTCTCTTGTAAAGTCCGTATTTTCCTCATTATTTTTCTGCAAATTTGAGGAGGAAGCTTTTTTATCTGCTGGAAAGCCCGCCTTTCAAATTCTATCCTGTAACTCATTTTCTACTTTCTCCAGAGGGATAGTTTTCCTTTCCCGAAGGTTCTTTAAAGCCTTCTGTTCCATTTTCTGTAAAGCTTTGCCCAAACCAGGGCTAAATTCAAAGAAAAGAGATTCTTTTTCACTATCTGAAAGCTTATTAATGGTTTTTTTTATTTCTTCAAGATCAATCCTAACCATTACTTTACTCATTGTCTTTTACTCCTTTTTTAAAACGATAATAAAGCTTATTTATTACTCGTATTTTTTATTACCAAATTTTCTATTGTATCCATATTTATTATAGTTATTAATATATTATATTGTCAAGCTTTCAAATATATCCAAATATATTTTATGCGGGGCATTAGGGTAAATTTCGAAAATAGGACAAACTAATTTTTTATTATCTTTAAGAGGGATTACATCTGGTAGTATACTACATAAAAAAACCCGAGCGCACAGGC
>JAYELE010000095.1:0-1605 GCA_034717255.1 Patescibacteria group bacterium | reverse complement strand
ATTTTTAATAAGCTATAATTTAAAAAAATAAAAGGAAGAAAAATGGGTAAAAAAAATAAAAATGAAGAAATTCAAACAGAAGAAAATGAAGTTGAAAATGAAGAAATTAAAACAGAAGTAATTGTACCAGCAAAAATTGACAAAATTACTGAAATGAAAAGAGATATACAGAAGCTAGAAAGATTAACTAAAAGTATATCTTTAGCAAAAAAAACAGCACTTTCTGCTAATGCAAAATTAGAGAGATTATTGCAATATAAGAAAGATTTAGAGAGTAAATATAATCTCTAATCTTGGTATTTTTTACATATATGGCAAGTAGTATTACTTGCCTTTTTTTATGTAAAAAAGATTGATTTATCAATCAAATATTTATTATAGCACTTATTGCAGTTTACGTAAATATGTGCTATAATAAATCTACAGCACCTTAGGGTGCGAAGTAGCTACTTCGCACCCTAAAGGGATACGGTAGTTTTTTAATACGCAAGCTACTTAAAAAAGAAGAGCATATCAACTTTGTTGATATAGAAAAATCAAGGATTTTATTATGAGAAAAGCAAGTTTCAAAGTTACAAATGCAGGTTCAAATTCCACTGCTCATAATAGCAGAACTAATCCACCAAAATATCTAATTGAAGACATTGGATATAATGATAATTATTATGATTTAAAATATTCAGATGAAGAATATCTTAAATTATCTGAATTAAAATATCTATCTAAGAATAATCAAAAAATGCAAGAAAGACAAAAAGTTGCTTTGATAAAAGAAACTGTATTAAATTTGAAAGATCATCATACTGAAAAAGATGTTGAAAAATTATTTAAAAAGTTAAATGAAAAATATGGTGGGCATAAAATAACTGAACTTTCAATTCACAGAGACGAGGGACATTTTGAAAAAGATGGAATTGCATATTATCCTACAAAACATATTTTGCAAAAAGATGGCGATTGGTATATAGTTCCACTTGATAAATTTCTTGATGATGATTTTAAACCAACTAAAAATGATTTTTCTGAAAAAGTAAAAATTGATGATTTTCAAAAAATAAAAAATTATCACGCTCACGTAAAATTCAGTATGTTTGATTTAGGTACAGGAATAACAGGAAGAATGACAAAAGGTCAGGTTTCAGAAAGATTAAAAGTTGTATCAAAAGAATTAGGTTTAGCATATAAACCAAAAGAAAAGATTAATAGCGGTAAAGCAATTAATCATATAAAAGATCAACACGATTTAAACAGAAGAAGTCAGATTAAACAACTTTTTTTAAATAAAAAATTAAATAAACAAACTGCAAAAAAAGAAGAACTGAAAGTAACTACAAAAGAACTAAAAGCAACTACAAAAGACTTACAATCAGAGATTAAAACATTAAGAAAAGACCTATCAGGACAAGGCTTAAATAAAGAAGATTTTAAAAAAGTAAATGAATTAAATAAAGAACTAAAAGTACAAATTGAAAATAAAAAAATAGATGTAAATACTCTAGAAATTAGACTTAAAAAATTAAAAGAAGAGTTGCTGCAAAAAGATAAACTTGTAAACTCAATTACAACTAATAGCCCTATTGAAAATGCTTTATTATCAGCTTCATC
>JAYELE010000094.1:30444-36291 GCA_034717255.1 Patescibacteria group bacterium | reverse complement strand
GTGACTGCTCAGGGCTCAGAGGCGACTGCTCAGAACTCAGAGGTAGTTTTGATTCATGTAAAATTTCTTTAGAGGAAAGAAAAAAAGGAATTAAAATTAATGAGCTAGTAAAATAAGGAAAATAAAAGAGATCAATAGATTTATATTGTTAAAAATAAAGGGGAATTAACAAATGATTCGCAACTCAATCAAAGACTACTTAGTACAAATAAAAGAAAAACAAAATGATATGTTAAAAGGAAAACTTTATGATGTTAATATTAGATTATACAATAATAATAAAAAATATAATAAAATTATTAAATCTATAATAAACTTAATGTCTCAAATTTTATATATGGATTTTATAGATTACCCGACACTTAAAGGGATTTCTGGAGCAAATATAGGAATTCCTTTTAATATTATAATAATAAAAATTGAAAATTCCATAAAACAAATGCTTAATCCAATAATTATAAAAAGAGCTGGAAAGAGTATTAAAATAACATCTAATTGTGGTTCTCTTTTATTATCCGAAAATATTACAATACCACGCAGTGAAATTATAACAGTTACATACTATGATTTAAATGGTAATAAAAAAACAGAAGAATTCTTAGGAAATAATAGTGGATTTACAATTCAACATGAAATAGAACATAATTTAGGCATTACTTTATTAACTAACAAAAACAACAACCCCTGAAACTTAATACTTAGAACCATTATATGAAAATGATTCAGAATAGGTAAATAAAATGTTAGAAAAAACAATCACTGTAAAATGGTTTACATCTACAGATTTATTAATTGAAGCATATCAACAAACGGAATTTAAATTTTCTTTTGCTAGTTCACCAAACAAAAATAAAATTTTTAAACAATGTCATCCATGGGTTAAATGCCGAGATTTTTTGCCAGATGCAGTAAGAGCAACCATTACCAATAAATCTTTTTCAATATATGGATTTAGTTTTGATCCAATTACTAATCCAGCATTAGATTTAAATTTTATGCATATGTTAGTATATAAATCTAATCTTAAATCAAAAGATGTTAATAGATTTGAAAATAAAATGTTTTTTGGTATTAATTTATTAAACCATTATGAAGAAATAATGAAAATTAATCCTTCTATCTTATATAGAACAAAAGAAGATTATAATAGTAAACCTGTTTATTTGTTTATAGGAAATGGGGAATGGATGAAATCTCCGTTTTTAATATCATTATATACATTTTTAATACGATTAGGAGATAAAGAAATTGTTTTTAAAAATAATAAAGATTTAATGGATAAATATGCAATTTTAATTAAAGAGTATGAGTTTGGCAAAATTTATGATAATGATATAGGATATTTAAAGTCAATGTGGAACATACTCCATCTTATTTTAAAAAATAAAGAAATACTAACCTATAATAATACAACTAATTCTATATTTACGGATTCATCAATAAACAATGATTCATTTCATAATATGACTGGAATTAAAAGTCTAGCACAAGCTACAACCCCAATAAAAGAAATAAACGAAATTATTAAAGGATTAAAAAAATAACATGAAACAATTACCAACTGTAAAATGTCGAAAAAATAGAATTGAAAATAAAACTAACTATAAATTTAGAAATTTTAACATGGCTTGGGTTTCCGATCCTGTTTTAGAAAGACGCCAAGCAACTGGTGTTACATTTTGTCGAGAAGAATTATGTACCTATGTTCGTGCCAGTATTTATGGAGATAGTTATTATAGTTACCTTCTTAATGATAAAGATTTACCAATTGATATGAACAGAACACGTTTGTTAATTTTAAACGATGGTACAGACAGATTAAAAAAACAACAATTTAAAGAAAATTTATTTAATGGGAAAGCATTGCTTAATGTCTATGAAAAAATTGGTAATTTTAGTAATCTTAGTAAAATATCAACAATTAATCATGAAAATTATGGAAAACAATGGTTAATTACTGGACCAAAAGAATGGATGAAAAGTGGACAATTAATTTCTGCTATGACTTTTTTATTAAGATTAGCAACCTTCAATGGACCAATTGACACGTCAAGCCTTAAAACTGTTGAAACAAGTTTTAAAAAATTACTTGACAATAAAAATAGAATTAACTATAGTATATATGGAATTGATATTGATCAAAGTTTAAGATGTTTCTGGGATAAAATATGGGTTTTAGTTAAATTTCAAAATGAATTATTTTCAAATAATTACGAAGAAAATTATAAAGTATCATTAATTGATGATAAAGATCCATTAAAAAAAATTTATTTATCTCATAATACTTTTGGCAAAAATTGTGGTATTCGAAATTTAGCAAAAAAAACATCAAAACTATCTGGAGATATTGACGAAAAATTTGCAAAACTCTGTGAAAAATATTTACCACGAATAGAAACTTAACAATAATAGTTGAAAAATTGAATAGATTAAGAGGGACAAAAAATTGGAGATATCTAATGTCAGAAAAAAAGTTATTTACTATAGGTTGTGATCCAGAATTTTTTTTAAGACAACGTAAAAGTGGAAAAATGATTTGTGCAATTCCATTTATTAAAGGCACAAAATATGAACCAGAAAATTTACCATCTGGTGCAGGTAATGTTCAACGTGATAATGTTGCAGTAGAATTTGCAACCAATCCAGCTATTGGTCCAAAAGATTTTGTTAAAAAAATTCAATCAACTTTAATTGATGTAAAAAATAAAATTCCTAAAGATTGTGAACTTGTGGCAGAACCATCTGCATATTTTTCGCAAGATCAACTTGAACATCCTGAAGCTAAAATATTTGGATGTAGCCCAGATTTTGATGCTTGGGCTATAGCTGAAAATAAAACTCCTTATTTAGAAGACTCAACGTTTAGATCTTGTGGTGCACACATACACGTTGGGCACCAAAAAGGAGACAAGAATGAATTTCTTTTGAATTTTGATGGAAAAATACAAATGGTAAGAACAATGGATGCCATTCATGGAGTAATAGCAACAGTACTTGATAATTCTAAAAGTGCAATTGATCGTCGCCAATTATATGGAAAAGCTGGAGCTCATCGTCCAAAAGAATATGGTGTGGAATACAGAGTACTTAGTAATTTTTGGTTAAAAAGCCCTGAACTAGTCATGCTTATTTATAATTTAACTAAAGATACTGTCAAACTTGTTCGTAATGATAAGAACAAAGAATTAATTAATAAAATTGGTAAAAATCAAATTCAAAATATAATTAACAATGGTATAGTAAAAGATGCTAAAATAGCAATAAAGTTACATATTATGCCATTATTAAGTAAAGAATCAATTACATTTTTAGAAATGTGTCTTGAAAAAGTTAATGATTATAATTTTATAAAAGAATGGAATGAAAATATTGAAGGGATTGTATCATTATGTACATCGCAATAACAGCTTCAAAAAGTAAAACACAATATTACATAAACTCTGTTTATATTGATTATATTTTAAAAGCAGGATATTTTCCATATATTATTTGTACAGAGGATGAAATTCATCAAGCATTAAAAATATGTGATGGATTAATTTTACCTGGCGGTACAGATCTCAACCCAATATATTATGGTTACTCCAATATTCAATCATTTGCTGTAAATCAGGAAAAAGATGCCTTTGAACGAGCAGCTTTTCATTCATTTAGATATGTAAACAAACCAATATTTGGAATATGCCGTGGTTTTCAACTTATAATTATGGAATTTCTATATGAATTTCCCAAGTATAGAAAAATCCTTAATTTTGAATTTCATATTGGGAATCATTCCCAAGCTAATATTACAGATACACCAAGAAATACTCCTACCCATTTTGTTGAATATGTTTCAAAACATCTTTATGGAAAAAATGGACTCAATATTGAAAATCTAGGAGTAAATAGTATGCATCACCAATGTCTTATCGAAAAATTTAGTTTGGAACAAAGGGATAAAAACAGTGGTGTTAAAATTAAAGTAAACTACAAAGATTTTACAAAAATAGCATGGACAAGACATGGTATGAAAAATGATGAAAAGGGAACTATTGTTGAGGCTTTTACTATTGATAACTGGGGACCAAAAATTATAGCTGTTCAATGGCACCCAGAAGAACTTAATGATTATAGACTTTTACATAATATTTTTGAAAAAACTTCCATGATTAAAAATAATAAGGAAATGAAATAATGTTTCATCTTTCAATTACTGGCACTAAGTATGGCTTTAATTCCATTTCTATATCAAAAAACATGACTTTAAATAATATACGAGACGAGGCCAAAAAATTTAAAAAACAAAATTCTATTTTAAAAGAGAAAAAAAACATGCTAGAATTATATTTAGTATATGCTTTACTTCAATATTGTGATACTAATTTATTAGAACATGATATAAAATACGCTAAAATGTCAAAATTGTGATACTAATTTATTAGAACATGATATAAAATACGCTAAAATGTCAAAAAAATGAGGAATTTTATGATTATTTTGCCAGAAAAAAATTTAGATTGTAAAATAAAAATAAATATTCCAAATATTACAGAATTAATTTCAGAAAAATTTGATGGTATTTTGAATTATATGCTTCCAAATATGTTAATTTTTGGTGGTGCATTACGAGATATTATTGCAGGATTTGGTTTACATCATGATCTTGATATAGTAGCATCATTTTCAGAAGGAAAACAATTTATACATTATTTAGAAACGTCTTCTAAATGGATAGAAGAATGTGTTGTTACCCAATATAAAGAACAAGCTAAAATTATGAAAAATAAGATTACAAATATAGTATCTCCACATAGCATAATAAACGGTATGTTAGATATAAATAAAAATTTTTTTTATAATAAAAAATTTAAATTTTACAATCAAAATAATGTAAGAACATTTATAAACTCTTCAGGGCAAAAATTACAAGTAGTTACAGAAAAACCTAATTTATTTGATATAGAAAACCAATCACCAATATCAATCGTTAAAACTGTAGATTTTATATGTTGTGGTATAATAATGGACATAGAAGGTAATGTTTATGAAATTATTGAGGGTGCCAGAAACGATTGCCTAAAAAGGGTACTTCATATAAATAAAAATGCCAATATTGAATTTTTTGATCTTAATAAAAGGATAAAAAAACTTACTAATCGTGGCTGGAAATCAGAAATAAATCTAGCAAAAATTAAATATAAACAAATTAATTTAAATAAAATAACAAAAAAAAAGAAAAATTGTTAATGATTCAAAAAATTGTATATGTGAATATAAGCTAAATAATGGTTTAACACAAATTAGTATTAATACATAAAAAATGCAGATTCTTAAACATTACAATAAATCTGATGATATATATACTGGTGTAATCAATTTGTTTTATGGTATATTTAGAAACAGTAATCTAAGCAAAGAAATGTATAATTGCAAAATTAATTCTTTTTGTGGTGCTAATGATCATAATATAATAACTGTAACAAGTAAAAATGAATATGTAATACTTAGGCTTAAAAAAGAATTATTGGATAAAGAATATTTCTTCACCAAGTATGTTTTTTGAAACTGATTCTTTTTCCAATTCTATAAATATTACTTCTTCCTTTTTAACTTTATGGCCAAAAGCAGAAATAAAATATGAAATTCCGCCATTACCAAAAATGAGTCATAAAGAACAACCAATAAAATCAAAAATAAAATATAAAATTTTAGAAGAAGCATCAAATAAAATTTTTGTAAAAGGTAATAAGAAAAAAGCTGATGGTTTTAAAATACATTATAAAAAAGCTAATGTATAGTGTATAATTCATGTAAATTGTTATACAAAATCTTTTAAACTATGGTGACAATTATATTAAACTGCAC
>JAYELE010000094.1:13502-30344 GCA_034717255.1 Patescibacteria group bacterium | reverse complement strand
AAAGGTAATAAGAAAAAAGCTGATGGTTTTAAAATACATTATAAAAAAGCTAATGTATAGTGTATAATTCATGTAAATTGTTATACAAAATCTTTTAAACTATGGTGACAATTATATTAAACTGCACCAAAAACGGGCAACGAAGACAAACGGTCACGTTTGTTGTTGATAGTGCCAATATAAAACTAACTATTAATATTTGTTAACTTTTATGATCGGTAAAATAGCATGAATTTTGTAAAAATTTTTGTATATGGTACTTTAAAGCTTGGAGGGCATTATTCAAAACAATTTGATAAATATCGTTGTTCATCAGAACCTGCTATTTTATATGGGACTCTATTTAACGCTGGAAGGTTTCCAGCATTAATAAAAAAAGGAAATAATATTATTTATGGTGAAGTCCATAAATATAAAAAACCAGAAATTATTTTACCTGCAATAGATCATATAGAAGGTTTTATTAGTAAAGAATCAAAAATGAATCTTTATATTAGAGAAAAAGTAAAAATTTTGCCTAAATATAGTAATGAGTGCTTAGCATATGTTTACTTTTTTACTCGTAGCATAAAAAAAATGAAATACATTAAAAATGGAGAATGGAAAATATGAAAAAAAAAGTTGTTATTAAAAGTTTAAAATTTAAAAATTCAAAAATGAAATATGTAAGTGTAGGAAAAGCTTTTGTACCAGAAGGAATTTTAGTAGAAAAAATTGTGTATGAAGAACGTTATTATAATAAGGGCCACCAAGGGCGGTTTTCTGCTTATGTTGTTTTTCTTGTAGATTCCAATATAAGACATATAATTAGAGAGACTGAAATATCAGTCGTCACTGTTGAAATTCAAAATATTGAAGATAAACAAGAAGTACCGGATTTGCCTGAAAAAGTTGGAGGTAAAATTAACGCTAAAACTGCTATCATTGATCAACCAAACACTGTTAAAGCAAAAGTTACTCAGCCTCTACATTTGAAAGAAGAAACGAACGGAGGAAATAATTTTGAATAATAAAATTTTAGTTCCTTTAGACATAAATTACGGAAATGCTATTACTGGTCTTGGAGAAATTACGGATAATATTGTATCTTTTTTTAAAAAACCAAAAGATTTTAAACTTGTTTTATTTACAGGCGGAGAAGATGTTTCTCCTACGTGGTATGGTGAAACAAGCCCAAAAAGAATGTGTGGGTCTAATTTAAATCGTGATCATATAGAAATGAGAATTTTTAAACATGCTGTTCATAATAATATTAAAATTGCAGGAATATGCCGTGGTATGCAACTTATTAATGTAATGGCAGGAGGACGTATGTTTCACCATGTATCGAATCATGCAGGTTCTGTTCATAATATTCAAGTAGCAAACGGAAAAATATTAGAAGTCAATAGTTTACATCATCAAATGTGTATATTAAATCATCATAATACTGTTCTTGTTGGGTGGGCAAAACCAAGTATTTCAAAAATTTACTATAGTGACAAAGACGAACAAACAAATTTTAATGGTTTAGAAGCTGAAATTATTATAACTCCAAAACAAAATGCTTGTGGGGTTCAATACCATCCTGAAATAATGGGTAAACAAACTTATGGTTACAAATTCTTTTATGAATTTATTAAAAATTTCCTTAAAACAGATATAAATAAATTTACAATAAATTATACTAATAAAAAGGAATTAAAGTTAAATGCAAATTCCAATTAATTATGTAAATGGTGTAGTTGTTTTACCTGGATTTCAAATTTTGGCAACTAGAAATATTTTAACACAAGAAGTTACATTTTTAGATGACTATGAAGTTACATTTCAATGTGCTATAAATGATAATGAAGATAAATTGTCACATTTGATAAATGAAATCTATAAAACTATTGGAATAAACATAAATTGTCCCCCATTTTCAGATAAAATTCAAATATCAAAATTTGGGACATTTTCTGGTCCATATGGAAAATCAAATATTACCATTTATTTCTTAAAAATAATACATACAATTACATTTGAAGTTAAAAAAAATTACGAAATGCGTTCATTATCCCCTGAAAAAGCTTCTAATGAAATACTAAATTCTTTAACAACTGGTTATCATAACAAATCAAATACACATCCAGAATATACAAGTGTAGCTGAGTGTGTATTACAAAGAATTAATTCTTATGGGGGTATAATTGAATGTATCGAAAAGGATTCTTTATAGAATATCTTTATAAAGAAGTATTTATTATAAGTACTGATTTAGATAAATGTCAAAGGATTGAAATTTATACCGATTTTTTTGATGTAATGGAATTATTAAATCATAAAATCATTAATCATAATCAAAGTATAAAAGTTGTACATGGTTATCTTCTTCCAGCAATAATATTGCCAAGTAATTTTAATAATGTCAGTGCATTTATATTTATTGATTTACCAAATATTAATTATGAATTATTTAGTGAAAATACTTTTTATAATTCAAATGAATTAGCTGTTACCATTCAAACAGTAATTAATCATAATTTTAATATAGAAATAGAGGACGTGTTTATACTTTATGGTACTGAAATAGTTCTAACACCACCAATTTGTGAGGACGAACTAGACGAGGAGTTTATTGAAAGAAGCAAAGTCATTATTAAAGAAGTCAAACAAGTCAACTACCTCTTAACAAAAGAAAATTTAGAAACAAAGGATACTATATAATGACAAGATTTGAGATTTTTAACAATCAAAACGGTATACTTTTAACTGGCCGTTTACTAGGCCTTATTAAAGAGGAAGATTTATTTCCATTATTAAATAATAAAACATTCCAAAGAAAAATTTTTAGTAAAGCAACCTTATCAATTTCAAAAATAGCAAAAGCTATCAACGAAAGAGATAGAAGTATTAATGTAAGATTAATAGCTGTTGTTAAAAAATTTTCAAATAATATTATTCCTCAACGAATTTTATTTGTATCTGATAAATTAGATTTCGCAGAAGAATTGCCAAATTCAGAACAAGTAACAATAACTGGCCAAAATGATTCTCTTATTTTTTTAGAAAAAAAATAGAAGCAAAAGTTACTATAATACGTCGTGGAAAAAGTGGTAAATTTCGCCTTGAACCAAATAAAATTGGAATATATACTAAAAATGTATAATAATATAGTACGTCCAGGAATTATGTTTCAGGTAATAAAGCCTACAAAAGATAATATTTTTAGAGTAGGTACAATTGGATTTATTAAATATGTAGAAGGACAAGATCAAAATTTTCCAAATATAGTATTTTATAAAGTTATTATAATACGTCGTGGAAAAAGTGGTAAATTTCGCCTTGAATCAAATGAAATTTCAGTACCAATATTTCTACCAAAACATGAAAATATAGAAAACATTTTTTCAAAAGTAAACCACAAACATTTTTTATTTATTAATACTAGCTTAAATTTAATGCCAAAAAATATACTTAATTTTGATAATTATTCATTTCTTGGTTGGGCAACATCATGGGGACATTTTCTTAATAAATTATATACCAAAGTTAAAGGAATTGAAGCTTGGCCACATAACAAGAATCATATTTTAAACATAATTACAAGACTTCCAAATAAATTTATAGAAACTCCAGAACATACTTTAAAAACTTTTACTACCAAACAATTTAGAACAAAAATCATTATGGAAATTAGACGTTTTGAATCTGTATTATCTAGATGTGCTATAAAATATTTATACGAAATAACGTGTATAGAGCAAAAAGCTCTTATATATTCATTTAAAAATCCAGATATTTTTAAATTAGAAAAAAAACAATTTGAAAAGATTAATCAATCTATAAAAAATAAAATAGCTAAATTAGAAACAAATATATAAATTAAAATTACAATTTAGACACTTGTTAAATCGAAATTATTTAATTTAAATTGATGTTATTTTTTTATAAAATAGGAATATTATGTTTAATTTTGGAACAAATGTTATTGTTTTAGCCTCTTCTCTAACTAAAAATAAATCTGGTCCAAGAATTGGGAGTGTAGGTTTTACATCTGGGGTTAGAAAATTGCCTCCTCCAGTATATACAAATAAAATGTTACTTTTTCCACAAAGGATAATTTTTACAAACTTTGGTTTTGAAACAAAATTACGTGTAGAAGAAAAAATAGTTGTGGGAATATTACCAATACCTATAGTTAATAAAAATTATAATGACGAAGTAAATAAACTTTTTATTAAAATTTCCAACAATTATTTACAACATGAGAAATGGAAAAAAATAGTTAAAAATGTATATAATTGGAAATGTAAACCTATTTGTTTTGTTGTGCCAAATGCAAATTCAAAACAAATTATTAATAAAAATGATACAATGTTTATAGCGTGGTTAGAAGCAGTTTTAAAATCAAATCAAATACGTGATATGCTATCTAATATATTATTTAAGGAATATAATATTCTCAAAAAAAAATTTAAACTTAACATTCCAATCATAGAATTACTATTGAGAATACCATCTTTTAATAATATTAAAAAAGTTAATAAAGAGATTAGTATACTTTTAAAGACATGCAAAAAAGATACAATGCAAATTATTAGATGGGCAAATACAATAAACATTCAACATAATGTTAATATAGAAATGGAAAAACTTAAAAATGTACTTATTCCTAAAAATGGTACAAAATTTAACAAAGAACATGCTGTAAAAATAATTAGTAGATTTATGTTTACTCCATTATTTCGTATGCTTTGTATTTATTCAGAAAGTACAAAAAGAAAGGAGGTAATTGAGTTTATGGGCAATATGGATACTGTAAAAGCCAAATCGGAAAATCTCCTACTAAACTTAAAACGGTAACCGATGTCAGATAAACACATTAAAAGGATAAAATTATGGATCAAAGGTTAAAACTACGAATTCAAAATTTAGAAAATTTTATTCAAGCTCAGTTTACAAGTAGAACAACCATTGAAACCAAAAGAAGTGGAGAACAGCACAATATTACATTAAATACAAAACTTGAAAAGCATACATTATGGTTAACCTTTTTAAATAAAAATGAAGCGTACACAGTAACTATTCCGATGCCATTTATAGAAAAAGGCATATTACTTATTTCTCAAAATGAAGTTGAACGTGCTTTGTGTACATATTTTTTTGAAGAAACACAAAGAAAAGTTGATTATTTGTCTGCAATATATCATATTATATGCGATAATCCTAGGGGACTTGTGTCAAACAGATTAATTAGAAAAAGTCCTTTTATACAACAGATAATTTATTCATTTGGAAATGGTAATTCATCAATTATCATTTATAATTTACAACGAGCAATAAATGAAGTTGCAAATAGAATGCCATTACATGAAACATCTTTAAATAGTTGGGTAATGAATCATAGATTATTAATTATTGACCCTCAATTTGATTTTTTACGAAATCCAAAAGATCTTCTTCAATACCAAATAGATAAAGCTACTAAATATTTTGACTTAAATTGGACATCATTAGGACTTTCTGACGGTAGCCTTGCAAATAAAAATTATATTCTTACAACAGATATTCGTTATTTAACACCTTTTGGATTAAAATATCATAATCCAGGCAGAAATCTATATTCAACACTTCAAATGTGTGGAGAAGAATTACCATTAGTTCGTTCTGAAAGTATGCAAAAATTAATGAATCAAGGAATTAACAGAACAGGTTGGAATTGGTTTACAGTATTTGCAGACATTCCTGATAATTTTGAAGATCAAATTATGGTAGATGAATCTCATATTGGAATTCCATTAGAATATAAAAAAAGAATACAGTGTTTTGGAAAACTTTTAATTAAAGAAGGAGAATCATTAAAATATGGCCAAAAAATAGGTATATTACATGATAAAGAAGCAAGTTATTTTAAAACAATAGCAGATAAAGCTATTGTAAAAAAAATTACAGAAACTGTTACAAATATAGGTAATAATCCTACAAAAGTTTTTAATATAATAATCAAATATACAAGAAAATTAAAAGAAGGTTTTAAAATAACAAATACACATGGTAATAAGGGAGTTATAAGATTTACAAAACTTGGTTATGCTATAAATCCAAAAACTGGGAATAAACAAAAAATAGATGTAATTGTTTCTGCAAAATCTATTAAGAAACGTAAAAATTATGGACAAATTTTTGAAGCACTTCTAAATAATATTAATGATGGTATTGAAGTTGTCTTACCAGATAATTTTAATCAGTCTATGTCAGAAATATATGTTGGTCTAGAAAAACATGGGTTTCGTAGAGATGGTACTTGGGATTGCAACACATATGCTGGAAAGTTTAAAAGTATTTGTGGTTTAGTCTTTTGGGGAGTTATAAAAACAGTAGAAAATTCACTTTGGAATAAAGATATAACAATAAAAAAGAATAACAAAGGATTAAGAACTTCCGGGTTAAAATTTTCTACTGTTGAGATTCGTGCCCTAGAAACAAGATTTGGTCCAAATAATCCTATCATAGAAGAAATTTTATCGTATGGTCAGGGTACAGAAAATCTTCATGAACAATTAAGTGTAATGAAATCTAAAAAAGGAATATTACCGAATAATAAGCCAATTATAGATGTAAAAAATGTAAAACCGGCCGATCAATCAAAAAGTACCATTATGGATAAAAAAGCAATTTCTAATACTGTAGTTGATGAAAATTATTTTAAAGATGGATTTATTCTTCAACTTCCAATAACTTATCAAGTTTTAATAGATAAAAGTGGTAAAGTAACTCACGAGGGTATTCCTCAAATAATAGAAGATAACTCATTATTTAATGAAATTATTCATTTCAACAAAATATATATTCCTAGTACTATTTTAAGAAAGTGTTGGTGTCATTCAACAGGAAAATATGGATTAAGTGAAATAGGAATACTAGTTAATAATTTAGTAGTTTTTTCTCATAAATATATAGCTGATTCATCAAAAACCATCAATTTAACATTTTTATATCAGATGATTTATAAATATATAAATAGAATAACTGCCATAATGAGCACGAAACGTGGAGATTTGAGTACTTATGGTATGTCTATTAGATACCCACTTTCATCAAGGGCAAAAGCAACACTTAGTAATAATTTACCAAAAAATACCGTTGAGATTTATAAAGAAATGGCCAATGAACTTTACATAAAATCAGGAGATGTTGTTCTTATTGAAAGATTCCCATGTTTAGGGTTTATGACAATTCGACCACAAAAAGTAAAAGTTACAAATGATCCACAATGCAAATATGTAATTCGTGTGAGCAAAAATAGTCTAATATCATTAGATTTAGATTTTGATGGTGACGATTTATTTATAGCGTCTTTTCATGACCCGAAATCCAAAACTTTATTGAATAATGAGCATACTAATCCTAATAAAACATGTTATAATGCCATACAAATACTTAATCAAAATTCTGGAAAACCTCATTTACAGGGTATGAATTTGTATGATTACAAAATAGAACCATTTAAACCTTTAACCAAAGAAACACATGCAAACTATGTTGGGAGTCTTACAGGTGTTAAGGCACAAACTGGGCCTGTTGTAGCACTGGCATATAATATAATGAGAATTATAGAAAATAGTGGCTTAAAAAAAAATAGAAAACTTGATGTTGGTATAGAATTGTTCTTAAACAAAATTGCTAATTCAGTTTTTGCACAAAAACATGGAAAAAAATCTCTTCATGAAATTGTTACTGATGCAACTTGTACAGGAGATGTCAATGCTTTGGTAAAAAAAGGCTTTAATCGAGGAGTTACAACAATTATCTGTGATATAATATCTAAAAAAGCTAAAGTACTTGGAATTTTTAATTTAATAGAGTACCATGAAAAAATAAAGGAATATGGCGGCAGTAATATTATTAGCAGAATAGTAAGATCCGAAAATCGTATATACTATGCAAGTAGAGCAAGTCTCGAATGTATAGAATTTTTGGAACATCTCAAATCTCCTGTTGTAGATACTCCAAGTAAACTTTTTAAATGGATAATATCTGGCGAAAACAAAAACATTAAAACACAGCTTGAAAAATTATCAGACAAAACAAAAATATCTATTATACGTAATCAAAAGTATAAAGACGCTTGTATTACTATGTGCGAATATATAGAAAAATCGTTATCTAGCAATAAAATTCGTATGCTAAAGTATACTAAGCAAGAGTTTGAAAACAGATAAAAATAAGGAAATAAAAATAAATATTATGATTACATTGGAAGATTTACAAATAGGAATGACATTTATTATTACAAAAGAAGGTGAACAAAAATATGGTTGGGGACCAGAAGGATCCAAAGCAATAATTAAAGCTATAAAAATAGATACTTTTGGTAAACTTATTGTTGGAATGTATTTTGAAAAACCTTGTAATCCAGCATATCATAGTTTAAATGATTTGGTAGAACACGGACATGGTTATTGGTTAACTTTAATGCAGTTATTAAGTAATTCATCTTTTAGATTTCTACCAGAAAATATTATTCTTAATCCAGATATAAAATTAAAAGAAAAAAATATAGGTAATAAAGAGGGCCGTATTCTTAAACATATTTTCGATACTAAATATATTATGGTAGAATTATTAGATAATGTAGGAGGATGTTCAGGTGATGGTATAGGAAAAGCAGGTCATTGTGTAATATTGAATAAAGATAAAATTAGATATAAAAGAAAGGAGAATGAAATATGTCCCAAAAAAAAGAGTGGTTAGGTATTCGTCAAAATAATTGCGTTTTTCAAGGAAAAGTAATTGAAGATCCACAAGTAGTTCAAAGTGATGTCGGTGATTTTATTTTTATGACTTTACGTACATTGGTAATAAACCGTTCTCCAAATGGACAAGTTATTGAAAGTAATCAAGACATACCTTTAATGGTTGAACCTGAAAGTTCTGCATATAGAGCAGCAAAGGATTTTGTAATGGCAGGTAGAAAACTTCTCGTTTCATGTCAATATAAAAGCTGGAAAAGTCAAGCAGGAATTGAACATAAATTTGCTATTAATAGGTTACAACTTGGAAGTAAACCTTATATACCGCAAAATAATACAACTGGTCTTCCAGAATGACATATTCACTAGATTTTTTGGCGGAATATTCATAACTAATTAAAGGACTAAAAACTATGGAAAGAAAGGAAGTAGCACTAGGAATAGAGTCTGAAGAAAAACATGCTATTGGTATAACTGCTCAACCTGTAACTTTAAAAGAACATTTAGAAATATTAACAAATAGAGTAGATGAGTTAACAAAATCTTTTAATGCCATGCATGGTTCTGTAATAAAAAAGGATCATACTCCAATAAACATTCCTCCAGGAACATTATTATTTGGTAAATCAGAAAAGAGAGAAGCTATTCTTGTTGTAACAGAGTCTGGATTCTTTATAGGACAAACAAAATATAATTCTTTAAGTGCTGCTGCAAAAATTGTTAGTGGAACTAGGAGAAGCGGTTGGACTTTTTGGAAAACTGCGGATGGAAAAACCGCTAAAGAAGCATTTAATAATGGATAAAAAAAATAAAAAATGTAAATATAATAAAGATGAATTTATAAATATTCTTTGTAAAAAATGTAATTTATGTAGAAATATTGGAAATCCTACATTTTGTTATGATGTAATTTATAAAAATTCATTTTGTTATAATATAGCTCATGAAAATTATAAAAGAAGGTTTACAGAGAAAATATTCTCTAATTTATTAATGCTTAAAAATAAAGAATTATTATCCGGAATATTGATTTGTAATTATGATCTTGAAGATTTTAAATTAATGTTTAAACAAACATTTTGTAATACAAATATTCATAAAAAAAATATTGAAAATTGTCCTTACATTTTTAAATGCATGACAATATTTAGATTACAATTGTATGGAATTAAGTCTACAACTAAAGTATTATCTAATAATTATAAAATAAGGAAAAAAAATAAATATATAGTAAAACCATACCCAACATTTTTTACTAATGATAGAAATAGTTAATAACAAAGAATGTTGGGTAAAATTAATATTTATTAAAATAGAATTTTCTGGAAAATAAATGAGAATAACAATATCAAATAAAATATTAATAGAAGATATTTCAGAAGAATTAAAAATATTTTTAATAAGTTTATTTAAAGTACCAAATTCTAAATTTTATGAAGCAAAAAAAGCAGGAAGAAGTATTTTTGGAATAAATAAGTTTATTTACAATTTTAGTATAATAGATGATACTACAATTTTAATACCAAGAGGTTATCGCAAACAATTATTAAATTTAGAGTTAGTAAAAAATGAAAAAAACCTTAAAATAATTGATAAAAGATCAAAATTTGATAAAATAGAAATAGATTCATCTTCAATAAAATATAGAAAATACCAATATGATGCTGTATTTTCCTTATTTTTAAATGAAGAAGAAGGTATACTTGTGGCACCTGCTGGAAGTGGAAAAACTATAATTGGTTTAAGCTTGATACCACTTTTTGGCCAACCAACTCTTTGGTTAACACATACTAAACCTTTAGCTAAACAAGTATTTGAAAGAGTTCAAACTTTTTTACCCACTTTAAAAAACGACGATGTAAGATTTATTATGGGAGGTAAATGGAAAGAAGGAAAAATATTAACAATAGCACTTGTTCAAACACTTGTAAGAAATATAGAAAAACTTAAAGCAATTAAAAATAATTTTGGTCTAGTAATAGTGGATGAATGCCATCATAGTCCATCTACAACATTTACTAATATATTAATAGAACTTAATCCTTATTATTTATTTGGTTTAACAGCAACACCATATCGTAAAGATAAAATGGAAAACATAATGTTTCAAATAATAGGACCAGCAAATATTTTAATACCAACAGATTCTGTTGAATCTTCCAAAAACATAATAAAGCCTAAAATAAAATATAGAACAATTGTTTCAAAACATGTACATGATAATAATGTTCAAAGACTGATGAAGCATCATATTATTGATAATAAAAAACGAAATCATATAATTGTTGGAGATGTAATAGCAGAAGCGGTTAAAAATAATTTTTGCCTTGTTGCAAGTGATAGAAAAATTCATTGTGAAATTCTTTATAATCTTATTTCAATTGGATGGGAGAAAACTGGTATAGCCACAGGTAATTATAAGGATAAACATGTTCAAGAACAAGTAGAAAAATTTAATAATAAAGAAATAACTGTATTAATTACTACTTATTCATTACTAGGTGAGGGATTTGACATTCCGTTTCTTAATAGGGCATTTATTACCACCCCTTTTAGAAATAAAGTAAGGACAATACAACTAATAGGAAGAGTACAAAGAAGTTATCCTGGCAAAAAAGATGCAGTAGTATTTGATTATGTGGATATAAACATAGGTGTATTTAAAAATCAGTTTTTTTCTAAATCGGAAAACGATTCAAGATATAAAACATATGAAAGTTTAGGTTTATTAATAGAACCATATCAACAATAAAAGGAGTATATGGTGACAATAATAAAAGGAGTATATGGTGACAATTGAGTTAAAAATTTCTGAAACTATGGACAATGTAGACAGAGCTTATCCATATTTAGAAAATCGTATAACTAGAATATCTTTAGAAAAAAGGACAACTCTTGGAATAAATTTAGGAACATTTATATTTTTAAAAGGAAAAAAAGGTGACATTTTAACACTTCAAGTTGCTAATGCATTTTCAGAAGATGTAATTGATGATCCATCAGTAATTTATGTGACTTCAAAAACATTTAATAAAATAGGTATTAAACAATATACAAATAATGTTTCTATAGAAACAGTAGGCGATATCACACTTGGTTGTGATCCAGAAGCATTTCTTATTGATAAATCTACAAAAGCTATTATTTCCGCAAGTAGGTTTTTTCAAAAGTGGACACAAGTAGGGTTTGATGGCCATATGATGGAATTAAGGCCTTTTCCTTCTACAAATGAAATTGTGCTTCTAAATAATATTTACCATTTAATTTTATCAGCAAGAAAAATATTAAATCACCATAATATAGGTAAACAATGTAAAATACTTGGTGTTTCTCACTATGGAACTTTTACAGCTGGATTTCATCTTCACTTTGGACTTCCGCCAATACTTCTTAAAAGACAGCCAGGAACTCGTTCTTTAATAATTCAAATGGTCAGTGCTCTTGATTATTATGTAGGTATACCATCAATAATTCCAGAGGGTACTGTTGATAGTTTTAGACGAACAGTACCTTATCTTGATTACGGTAAACCGGGAAATTATCGACTTAATAATCGTACTCTTGAATATAGAGTTCCAGGAGGCTATCTTTTAAGACATCCAATTTTAACTTTAGGACTTATTTCTATTGGTGCTTTAGTAGTTGAAGATATCATAAGTAGAATAAAAGTTTGTACAGATAATTTTATGGAAATGGAAAAAGTTGCAACGCATACAGATATAATAGAACTTTATCCACATCTTCCAGACATAAAAGAACTTTTATCAACAATATGTTCTACAAGCACAAAAAATGCTAATAAACATTTAAGTATAATAGAAGCTGATTTTGAAAAAATGCTTGGATGGAAAAAAAGAGAAATATATATAAAACAATTTATAGGTTGTATAAAAAATAACATAATTTTTACTGATGATATTGAATATAATTGGAGGAATTTCTATAATGCGAAGCAATATAGACAGATGGTCGTTCATTAATCACCCAACAAAACCAGTTCTCAATGATGGGGAAGTTAGATATTGGAAAGCTCAACTTGCTAAAATATTAAAAATAGGAACAGAATTTGAATTTAACCTTCCTAACAATAAAAATGGTATTTGTAAAGGTGATAGTAATTCGTGCCCATGTATTTCAATGACAAACAATGACTGTTGGATGTCATGCATTAATGCTGATACATGCCCTATTATAAGATCTCCAGACAGATGTGATAATCGTACAGGCACTTGTAATTCCAAAGATTGTATTACTTGTGAACATTTTAAATGTGAGTGTAAAAATATATTTTGTCCCAATTTTACTACTGCATGTTTCATATGTAAAGACTTTACACTAAATTGTGATAAATGCCCATTTAAATATGATATAGCAAAAGATCCAGACATGATTAGAAAAAATATTGCAGCTGTACTTAAACCAAATAATAGTTATGGTATTGTAAGTGAATTTGGTGTACATAGTATTACTACAGATGGTAGTCTTACTGGTAAAAAAGGAATTGAAATTATTACTGTAGGTCGAAGAATTGATTATTGGGAATTTTACAATATGTCTAAGAAAGTTATAGATACAGCAACTTCCAGAGGTGCTTTTGTCAATGAAAGATGTAGTCTTCATATGCATGTTTTAGCAGCTTATTATGGAAAAATTGCTGCTGGGGAAAAATTTGGCATTCCAACAAGAATTAATGAAATGGAAAAATCTTTGCCAGAAATTATTGTATCAAATTTGCATCAACTTATTCGAAAATACCAAAATGCAATAACTTGGATGACTATGGGATTAGATAATCCAAATAGTATGACTAGATGGGAAAAGTTTAGAGTCAGTGTGTTACCAATAAGTGCAATATATAACTCAATGATTAAAGTCAGGGATAAAGTTTCGGAATTTGCTGGCGGAAATAAATATGGGTGGATTAACTACAGTAATATAGGATTCGATACTTTTGAAAACATAAAAACTTTTCATATTGAATTTAGAGTTGCTGATTGTTTAATATGTCCAAGTGCAACTGCTGCATTAGCATGTTTATATTATACATTAGTTATTAAAGCAGTAGAAATAAGCCGTTATGGTGTGCTTGAAGTTGGAGATAATAAATGGTTAAAACATGAAATTAAAATTAAGGACACATTACTAAATAATACAAAACCTTATGATAGTGGAGATAGATTTAGTAATACTGAAAATTTATTGAAATACCAAAATGAATTAATTTTTAATAGTCTTGAACTTATTCATCAATTAAAACATCTTCTTATAAAAATTGGTCCAGCTTATGAAGTTCTTGAAAAATTAGCGGAACGTCCAATAGCGTTAAGGCGATGTGGTGGGGAGAGTTGGACAGATATTGAGAAAAATCTTGCTGTTGTTACTAGCAAAGAAGATTCATTTGAAATTAAGATGAATGAATTTATTGATTTAAGATTAATAGATGATTGCAAAAATCCAAATGAATGGTCTGAAGAAATTGAACGAGCATTTAAAGAAGATGTAGAATTTAAAAAGGATAAAAATCTTATAAATGAAATTACTCAATATCTTAAAAAACGTTTAGAAGATGGAGAAATTATATGGTCAAATTCAATTGGAGCACCAATAAAAATTTAAAAAAAAGGATATGAAATGTGTTCAATTTGTGGAATTGGTTTTCAAAAAGGAAATAAAATTTCTAATTCAAAAATAATATATAAAATTCTTCAAAAATTATTAATCAATGGCCAAGCTCGTGGAAAAAGTGCAACTGGTATAGCTATTGCTGATAATAAATGCATCACAGTAATTAAAAATAATCTTCCAGCAGATAAATTTATTAAAACTTCAGAATTTAAAAAAATTTTAAAACAATATATATATTTTAATAAAAAAGAAAATTACATTTCTCCTATTCAAATTATAGGACATTGCAGAATGCCAACAAAAGGAAGTCCATTAAACAATGAAAATAATCATCCAATCGTTACCAAATCTTTTGTAGGTGTTCACAATGGAGTAATTTCTAATGACAATAAACTTTTCAACGATCATAAAAACGATTTTAAAAGAAATGGAGAAGTAGATAGTGAAATTATTTTTAAATTGGTTGAAAAATATTATATCAAGTATAAAAATATGCCTAAAGCAGTACAATCTGCAAATTTAGAATTATCTGGTTCGAAAACTTATGCTTTCATATCAACAAAAAATCCATATTTATTATGGTTATTTAAAGATAATAATCCAGTATCTATATTACATTACAAAAAAATAGGAATAATAATATTTGCATCTGATGAAAAATATATAGTAAATGCTACAAAAGGAATATCTTTAGGCCCTGTTAATAAAATTCCCATACAAATAGAAGAGGGACTAGGAATAGATTTATTAGATAGTACAATGTTTCGTTTTAAAGCCATGAGCAATTTTAATAACAAACTCATTGGATATGTTTAAAAGTTCTAATGATATACTCCCACGACTAAAACCGTGGGTTTTCTTTGTGGAATATTCATAAAAAAAAGGAAAATTAATTTATGTGCGGAATTATAGGACTACTTCCATTTGGAAAACTTAATACTGAACAAGAAAAAATACGACAAGAAGCTATGATATATCTTGGTACAGAACTTCTTCAACTTACGCAAACTAGAGGAAAAGATGCAACTGGAGCTTCTGTAATGTTTGAAAATGGTGAATATGTAGGATTAAAAATGGGAATTTCAGCTATAGAATTTATATCACGATTTGGTAAAAAAGAAACTGATTTCGAAGGTTTTATAAAACTTTGGAGAAAAAAAGGAATTCCGGCAAAAGCATTTTTAGGACATTGTAGAAAGCCATCAACAGGAATGTCAACCATTGATAATGCCAATAACCATCCTATTAAAGTTGGCGATATAATTGGTATTCATAATGGTACAATAGATAATAATGAAATAATTTTTAAAAATTTAAAACGAACACCTATTGGAAATGTGGACAGTGAGGCAATTTTTCAATTACTACATTATTTGACAAATAATGGTACTGATCCTTTTACATTAGATATACTCAATGAAACATGCAAACGTTTACAAGGATCATATGCATGTTTAGCTTTTAATGGGAATAATCCATTTCAAATAGTAGCTTTTAGAGATACCAGACCAATAGAGGTAGCATTAGTTAAACCATTAAAACTTGCTATAATAGCCAGTGATAATAATTTTATTAAAACAGCATTATTTAGATTAAATATAATGGCAAATATTTATAACTATGGAGTAAATTTTCCAATTATACATAAAAATGATGTTGATATGAGTTCACTTACAGATGATTCAGTATTTTTATTTGATTTAACAAAAGAAATAAATATGGATAGTTCCGTAGCCTCTGTGTATGAAAATAGACATGTTAATCGTCTTGAAAAAATGTGGAAAAAGAAAAAAAGTGTTTATAATGACTATTATAATCAAGCAGATATTTATAGGAATAATCAAGAATTTGCTAATAATCAAAAAAGAAGAGAAATAGACGCTATTCCAACCAATCGGAATAAATTTTTAAATAATAATAAAAATGAAGAGCCTAAAACAGATGAATTATTGGATACTGACAAAAAAAATTTTAAAAATGTTTTAGTTTGGAATAAATTTTCAAAAAATTTCAAAAAGATAGATGTTTTACTACCAATAAAAAAAGAGGAAATAAATACTTTATCTAATATAATTATAGATATAGAAACAGATGAAGTTGCCACAATTGATAGAAAAATTATTCGTAAGGCAAATAATGAAAAAATTATTCATAAAACAAAGAAAGATAATAAAAGTTCTGATTTTTCGATTAAAGAAACACTGCCAAATTTGATTAAAGAAAACAAAAATCCAGCTAAAATTAAAGTTGTACCCGTAAATTTGTCTAATAAAGCTCAAGAAACTGAAAATGAAAAAGAAGAAATTAAAAAAAAACTTATCTCTAAAACACAAATAAATATGAGTACATTACCAACAATAGCAATTGAATTGGCTAAAGAAGTAACAGAATCAGCTGAACGTTTTTCTACAGATAATGATGTTTGCCAGGCACTTGATTTTTATAACTTTAATAATATGAAAAATCTTCCTATTTATTCGTTAGCAAACAGAATAGTAAA
>JAYELE010000094.1:2492-13402 GCA_034717255.1 Patescibacteria group bacterium | reverse complement strand
ATGAAAAATTCAATATAAAAACTATACGAAAAATATTTTCTAATAAAGAATTTAAACAAAATAAAGAAAAAAATGGAGAATAACATCACATGTCCAGACATAAACTTATATTAATACCATCTAAATGTATGGATGCCAATAAAAAAACAGGTAGGAATGAAAATGGACTTATTCGTATATCTGCTTTAACAAGAAACTTTATGGCTTTTAATAAAGATTTTGTAGAGATATGGCCACAAAATACTGATACTGCTAAACGTATGGATTGTGCTGTATATCTAAAAATATTCAAAGTATTTTCTTCAGATATTAAAAAATTACAATCTTATAATATTACAGAAAATGAATTAAAACGTGTAGGTTTTGTAACAACAAATACTTTTCAGAAAATTACAGGATCAAAAGTAAATGTACATATAGCAAATAATGTTTGGATTGCAGATGATATTCACGATACTGTTATCGGTGCAGATCCAGAATTTTTGCTTTTTGATCATGATGGTAAAATCATAAAAGCAAATAGAATTATGGGAAGACAAGGCAAACTTGGTTGTGATGGGGCTATGGCAGAAATTCGACCAGATCCAGCAATTACTCCAGCAGGGCTGATTAAAAATATTTACAAAATTTTTACAACAAAAGATTTAATTGAGCCAATTAAAAATTTAGATTGGGTAGCTGGGTGTTACTTTAAAGATCCAGATAGGGATTATCCAATAGGTGGGCATATTCATATAGGGAATCCTATACAAATTGCAAAAATGGAACCTATAAAACGAGAACATTTTTTTAAAGTGTTTAATAAAATAATGGATGAATTATTGGCAATTCCAATGATTAAACTTGATGGAATGCAACTTGGACTGTCAAGGAGATCTAAATGTTCGGTGGGGAAATATGGCTATTATGGAGAATGGCGTATTTGTAATGGACGTTTGGAACATAGAACTTTAAGTGGGTTATGGTTGGCCCACCCTATATTAGCGGAATGTGTTTTTGGCACAGCTAAAACTATAATTGATGAAATATTTAGAAATGTAGCCAATAAAAAATTTGATTTTTCATACATGTTACCATCAGTTTTTTATAATATAAATTTATTTCTTACCGATTTCAATAATTGGGATAAAATTCCATTGGCTGCAGATATGGGATGTACTAAATCTTCTGAAACAATGGAAAAAATATTAAATAATTCCCAAGATAAAATTATAGATAAAAATTTTTTAAAAAAATGGTATAATCATTTATTAACATTTCATTCTTCTAAATTCTACAAAAAGTATATAGATGGACTATATGAAATTTTATCTACAAAAAATAAACATTTTAAAGAATTTAACAAAAATATTAAAATAAATTGGTTAGAAAATAAAAAATTTATTATAGAAATTTAAAAAAAAATTTGACAAAATAAAAAAAAATAATTATCTTTAAATTAAGGAGAAAAACTAAAATGACAAAACAAAATGTTTACCTTTGGTGTAGTGGACCAACAGATCAAACAGGTTCGCTTTTAGCAGAAAAACTTAAAATCAATTGGGGCACTAAGAAACCAGATTTAAAAAATACTTCTTTGATAATAGGTTGGGGTACAAAAACAAAACATGAAATTGACCTTAAAAAAATACCCGTTATTAACCATCCAAATAAAATTCGTGAAAATAGAAATAAACTTCATGCTCTTCAAACAATGAAAAAAGTAAGCATACCGATTCCAAATTTTGTACCAGCAAACATGATATTAGATCAACTTGAAAAAGATGAAGATAAAATTGTAAAACTTCCTGTTATAGGTCGGACAAGTTTTCATCAAGGTGGAGAAGGAATGTGGGTATGTCCAACTATTGGACAGGTACATTCAGCAATAAATGAAGGTGCTACGTATTTTCAAAACATGATTGACATTGATAAGGAATACAGGGTACATGTTATCGGTAATGAAATTATATATGTTACAAGAAAAATACAACGTTCCAAAGAAGAAATGAGAAAAGCATTTGTCTGTAAAGAATTTGAACGCCAAAAAACTCTTGCTAAAAAAAACCATGATCCATTTAATGAAGAACAGGTCAAAAAAGTTTTGGAGCGTCAAGCATCAAAAATGGTAGTTGATCACTTGATCAGATCAAACACAAGAGGATGGAAATTTGCTCATGTTACAAAATATGATAAAAAACTTGCTGATAAATCTATTATGGCAGTTAAAACACTTAATCTAGAATTTGGAGCTGTTGATTGTTGTATAGATACTAATAATAATATTTGGATTATTGAAGTAAACACTGGGCCAGGGCTAGAGGCATCTTCATTTTATGCTTATGTTAATAAATTTGCTAAAATAATTGATAATATATTAAATTCAAAATATGTTGATAAAACCATAGAAACAATGTTTTCTGTAGAAAATAAAAAATCTGAAAAGATTACAGATTTACGAACAAGTATGGTAAATAAAGCAATTTTTATGTCAGAAATGATTGAAAAGGCCAATAATGATCAACTTGATACTCTTAAAAGTGTATTTAGCAAAATGTTTAATTAAAAAAACGTGAACCCTTTAAATTTATTGAGAATGTTAAAATGGAGAATACTATAGCAAATTTCTTTGTGTCTCTAACAAATGAGGAGATAGCCAGACAAATTGCAAACCTTATAAATAAATATAACTATCTTTATGTTAGACATAATAGATTTACCATAATTACTCATATAATTAGTTATTTTGTAGAAATTTTTGGAAACCAAGTAGTTGGTTGTACTGGGATTATAAAGGAAAATGTTAATTGGTCAATTATTAAACATGTGTGCGTTGAGCCAAAATTTAGAAGAAAAGGGATAGCCAGCAAATTAATAAATTTAGCCATACAAAATTGTAAAACCAGATATGTTTATATGATAATAAGAGAAAATAATATTGCAAGTCTTTGTATGGCTAATAAATTAGGATTTACCATAATAAAACAAGAGCTGTCAAAAGATTATTATCTTATGGTTGTAGGAAAGGAAATTAAACATGGAACAAGTTGTTACAATTCCTGAAAATATTGAATATGTTGCCATTGAAATTATTGATAAAAAAGATTCACCAAAAAATTATAAAATTATTACAAGATTATTCAAAGGTTTAGCAACTATTGAAAATAATGGTATTAAACAACTATTTGCTTTGACAGCTGAATCAAATGATACTACTGATATTTATAATTTTAAATATTACAATATTATGACTTTAATAGTTCTTGGCAAAGATACCAAAACTATAACATATTTTACTCTTAATGCAGAAGATCAAAAAATAGCTTTAAAAGCACTAGAAACTATTGTTGCTAAAATGTGTACCGAAAATCGTATGTTAGAAAATGATCCTGATATTATTGACATATCAACATTTAAAAATATACCAGATAACATTAAAAAATCACAAAAAATAGTTTCTAGAACATATAGTAACAATACAATACAAAACGATGTTAATACGTCATATGTAAAAAAATATCCAGAACCAAGTATTATTAAACGTATGGCAACAAAAAAGCCTACAAAAAAGATGCTTTTTGATATGATTACCAAAATTACAAATATAAAAAAGGGTATTCTTGTACCTAAATTACCTAAAATATTAGAAAACGAAAGGACAACATGAATTTAGTAGGGCATACAGATACTAAAGGGCAAATTGCCATAGCTATGAAAGCTGCTAAAAAAAGAAATATGGCAATGCCTCATATGTTATTTTCTGGATTAGCTGGTTGTGGAAAAACTTCAATGGCACAAGAAATAGCACTTATATCAAAATGTAACTTTTTATCTGTAATTTCTACAAATATACGTACACATGAAGATATTATACATTTAATTGAAAAAATGAATCACTGTAATTACAATGAACAAGGTGATAGAATTGGTACTATATATCCCACAATTTTGTTTTTGGATGAAGTCCACCAAATGCCATCATTAGGGCAAGAAATATTAGGACTTGTTATGGAAAGATTTATATTAGATACTGGACAACCTAATAAATTTTACTGGGCACCATATTTCACAGTTATAGGTGCTACAACAGATGATGGAAAATTAAATAAACCTTTTAGGGAAAGATTTAAACTAAGATTTATTTTTGAACAGTATTCACTTAATGAAATATTGAAGATTGTTGAAATGTATAGTAAAAAATTGAACATGGTTATAACTAATAATAGTGCCATAGCCATTGCTAAAAGATCAAAAGGAATTCCTAGAATAGCAGTTGGTTATGTAGAAAGAATGAGAGATTTTTTATTAGCGACTGATAAAAAATTAGCAAACAGTACACTAACAGAGGTATTGTTTAAAAAATTAAAAATTGATGAAGAAGGATTAACAGTAACAGAAAGAAAACTGTTAAAAGTTTTATATGATGCCAAAACCCCCATAGGTATTGATAATCTTGCCATGATTTTAAATGAAAGTCCAAAAAATCTAGTAGGAGCCATTGAACCTTTTTTAATGCAAAAAGGATTTATAACAAGAAACAATAAAGGTAGGTCTATAACCAAAATTGGATCTAATTATATTAAACATATAGATAATTCAGTAGAAAAAGAAAAATCGGAAATAACTATGGATTATATAAGGAAATGACATGATTCCTACAACTAAAACCGTAGACTTCTTCTCCGCAATTTAAAGGTCTACGGAAGGATTATAGTCATTAGTAACCCATTTGGGGTGCGTATAGCGACTCCAAATGTTTCTCGACCCGTTTAGATCAGCATGCAAATTAAAATTACAATCCAAACATTTGAATTTATCCTGTGTAGATCGTTTAGTATTTAATGATCCACATTTAGAACAAATTTTAGAAGTATTTTTTGGGTTAATTAATTTCAATTGAATACCGTTTTCTAAACATTTATATTCCAGAAATTGCTTGAACATATAGAACGGCATTGAATTTATTATAAAATTAAGTTTCCGTCCTTTAGATGTTCCGCGTTTTCTAGAAGCTGACCTTCTAATTTTAGAAAGATCTTCAAGAACAAGAACCTCTTGTCCTTTATGTTGGAGATCTTTTACCAACTTAGAAGTTAACTTGTGAACTGTGTCTTTTGTATAATTATTAATATTCCGTTTATTTTTGTAGTGCTCAATTTTACGGTGATACAATTTATTAAATTTGTAAAATTGATTATCACTTAAAGTAATATTTTTTGTATTAAAATCAAGACCTACTGGATTATGATTACCAATTGGTTCAGATATTTCCTGGACATAAGACAGTTTACAGTATAATTTGTCTTTCCGATTAAATATTTGTACCAGTTTGACTTTATTGAAATCAGTAATTCTTGTAAAAAGATATTTTCCAAATAGCGGAAAGTTTCTTTTAGAAAACCGTAACCAAAGATTAGTAATTTTTGTATCCAAATTATTTTGAATATTAAAACTCTGGTAATCTACTAAAACAGATGGTTTAGGCGGTTTTCTTGGTTTCATTTTGCCACTAACAATTGTAAAATGGAATCTTAAAAAGTTTTGTAAAATTTTTGAATTGATTTCAGGAAACATTCTACGACACTGTCGATATAATTTTGACAAATTATACCACCAATTTCGTTTTTCAAATTGATTTCCTAGTTCGAAAGCATACCACGATAATTGATCAATTTGATTAAGAGTTGTATACAGATAATCAACTTTATCAGAATTACCGTCAATTTTACAGGTATATGATTTAACCAGCTTTCTCATAATTATAATATAAGCATTAATTTTAATTTGTCAAGTACTAAATCAAAATTATTTAAATTGAACATCAATTCATTCCACGGCTAAAATCGTAAGTTTTCTTGATGAAGTTTTTCATAAATAATATCAATTGGAAATTATATGACGTATGAATAATAACAAGTTTAAATATGATATAATTCACAATACCTCAATTGATACTTATGAAAAATTACCTAAATATTTTTTGGCAGATGATCCGATTGAAGCAGAAAAACTTTATGCTAAATTTAGTAATTTATTAAATAACATATCATATATTTATTTTGTTTTAAGTGGTATACCCAAAAGTGACTTATTTGGAGAAGCTTTACTAGGGCTAGCTAGAGCAAATCGTGATTGGAATATAAAATATAACAGTAATTTTAAAACATATGTAGTGTTTAGAGTAAAAGATACTTTAAATGAGTATATAAGGCGTAATGCTCAAATAGTAATTATTCCATCATATGTAAAGAAAGGTAGCATCTTATTAAATAAAATAAAAATATTACTTAAAAAGTTTGAAGTCAGTTCAGATGATATATATAAAGTTATTACAACCAACAATGTTAAAAATATAAATATTCCAAATAAACAAAAAATAATTTGTAAAGAAATGTTAAAAAAGCTTAAAGCAGCAACTATAAGAGCAAAAGTAGATTATGAAAAATTTATTAAACGAATAGAATGTCTTCCGATTGATTTTATTATTGATAACCAAACAGAATCAAATTTTCAAAATGTTGAAAATGAGAAACTTAATGCTGCTATATTAGTTAAAAATTTAAAAAGATATATGAATAAAAATGAAATTATAATTTGTGATTACATAATGTTTGGTTTGACTTATAAAGAAATTGGAACAAAATTTTGTAAATCAGATGCCTGGGTTGCTAAACAGATAAAAAATCTAAGAAAAAAGCTCTTAACAAAGCTGAAAAAAGAAGATGTATAAAAAAGGAATTTAAAATGAAAACTTTGGAGGCACTAAAAAAACTATATTGGGATAATTGGCAAAATGGGGCAGAAGTTTATTTTGTAGGAGGTTTTGTTAGGGATAGACTTTTAAATTTGAACAGTAAAGACTTAGACATTATAGTAAAAGGAATGTCTAAAAGTAATATAATAAAATTTCTTAAAAAATATGGAAAAATAAAACAAGTTACACTATCACAAACTAGTAATATATTTCCAATAACTATATTACTATTTAATGCTTTTAAGGACACTTGTAAAGCTCAAATTACTCTTCCTTGTAGAAGCAAAAAACAAATTCCTAAATACAATAATACTTTAAAACAAGATTGTAAATATCGAGATTTTAGAATAAATTGTTTATATTTGCCAATTATTTATACATTCCCTAACTCTAAAAATGTAATAGACTTAGTTGGTGGGCTAAAAGATATTAAGAAATCTATTATAGTAGCTAATGGCAATCCATATGAAAGAATAAAAGAATCGCCAATAAGAATGTTAAGAGCTATCTCGTTAGCAGGAAAACTAAATTTTTCTATTGATATAAATCTTTTAAATGCTATCTCTGATTGTGCAAGTTTATTAAGAAATATACCTGTTGAAACAATTAGAATAGAATTTAATAAAATTATAATGTTGGATAAACCATCAAAATATTTAAAATTAATGCAGAGATTAGGATTATTATCTATTATAAGTAGTGAAATAGAAAAATGTGTAAATGTTTCACAAGATAAAAGATATCATAAATATGATGTATTCAATCATCTTGTATATACATGTGATAATGCTCCAAAAAATCTTATATTAAGACTCGCTGCTTTGCTACATGATGTAGGTAAACCAGAAGTACGTGTTCAAAATGAAAAAAATAATAGGGTAACTTTTTATAAACATGAAATTGAAGGTGAAAGAAAAGCTAAAATATTTATGACAAGACTAAAATATGAAACAGACGTAAAAGAAAAAGTTTTAGCTCTTGTTAGAATGCATATGTATCATTATACAGAAGAATGGACTGATGCTACAATTAGAAGGTTCATTAAAAATACTAAGCTAGAACCAAAATATATAGGAAAATTAGATAAATTTCCACTATTTATATTAAGAGCAGCCGAAAGACTTGGAAATGGATTAAAGAAAAATGCTATAACTAATCGTCAACGTGATTTTCAAAAACGTCTTGAAACAATTTTAAGAAATACTACAGTATTAAATATAAAAGACTTATCTATTAATGGTAATGATTTGAAAAAAACCTTTCACATTCCAGAAAATAAACAAATAGGAGAAATACTTACGTATCTTCTTAATAATGTTCTTAAAAATCAAACTTTAAATACTAGAAAAAAACTCTTAGAATTGGCAGCAAAAAAAATTAATAACTAATATTTAGGACAAAAAAAATAATTATATAGGTAAATAAGAAAAATTAGAAAGTATCAGTATCATCTGACCTTTTTAATATATAGGCATAGAAATTTGACAATTATGTACAAAATATATTACTGAAAAAAATGAAGATTTATATAAGTAATTATTTTGAAAAACATAATCATTATTTCACGTAATAACCAGACCATTGTAAAATGCAAAGGTATTACATTGCTAATACGGTAACCTACTAAAAACATTTACCAAGGATATGATGTGCCTATTTAAGTAGTCAAAATAAAAAAAATGTTATATAAACTAGTTAAAGAATCAAGGCGTTCTTAGAGGTCAACGTCTTTGAATATAATCCTCTAAGAGCTAGTTATAATTATTTTGATAAATATTTAAATAAGGAAAAGTGTAGTTCGAATCCCACTTAGTAGAAAATAATTCCGTTAATGCATATACTCATGTGCCGCCAGGGAAAAGAGAAATCAGAATTATTAGAACTTTTTAAGATAACCTAATCTTAAAAAGTAACTTACTAATCTGATTAAGTAAAAAAAGGATGTACCTTTTAATATTGTTGTTAAAGGAAATTCGTTCTCTTTTCCCTACAAAATTGAACTTCACACACTCAATTTTAAAAATCTAAATTTTTCTATTTCCGCAATTTGAAATAGCTTAATTTAATTCCGCACGTTGAATTAAATTATGATTTAGATAATTGATCTTTTATAATCTATGTTAATTACAAAATTATTGTGAATGGCAAAGTAACACGAAATCACTTAAGCATATTCCATATGGAACAAACCTTAGGTTCATGGAACAACCCTTAAGTTCGTCTGAAAGTAGTTTACATTTTTTGTTAAATAACATAATAGAGAAAGATCGTAGTTCGTGTGGGTTGGTGGGTTGGGAAGTTATTTACAGAACAGAATACAATCATACGTGATTCTTATTAGAGCTTCTGTAAATAACACAAGCATCATTAATATTACCCCCTTTATATGTGATGTTTAACGGACTTTAACAATGGTGTTAAAGTCCAAATTATTGTTAATAAACATACTCATAAATAAAAAGTTTACGGCAAAAATAAATAATAACTTATTTACAAAAAGGTGAAGAGATTGGTACTTTCGCTAACAACATGAAAGCGGGTGTTAGCCGTGCCCGTTAAAAAACTTTTTAAAATTTAAAAAAAATAAATAGAAAGGAATAAAATTTATGGAATTTGATCCAGACTTATTTGATCCAGATTTATCTGATGAAAAATATATCAAAGAATTTTGTAATGTAGAAAATGAAAACTTACCAGAAATTGATGAATCTGGAAGTATGCTAGATAACACAGCAAAATTAGGACTTGCATTAGGTTTTGGCGATTTTATTTCGAATGAACGGTTTAAAGAAATAAATAGAAAAAATGTAAGTGCCCCAATAACCTTTACTTCCGTTCATTCTTATAAAAAACAAAAACAGTCTAGGCCATTTGACAAATTTATTGATAATTTGTGCAAAGGAAAAATATCTATAGATGATGAAAATTATTAAGAATTATTATGGGTTAAAAACAATTTTCAAATTCGATCTATATATAAAATTAACAATTCGTATGACATGACTCCTATTCATTCCACGACTAAAACAGTTGATTTTCTTGAAAAGAGATTATAATATGACATTGAATAAACAACAATATATAAATGAAGGCGGAGTAAAATGCCCTTATTGTAAAAGCAAAGACCTTAAATGTGATCCTATCATAATTGATGATGACGTCATAAATCAAAAAGTAAATTGTTGTACATGTAATAAAATGTGGATAGACGTGTACACTATAACAGATATATTAATTGAAAATTAAATTTAGGTTTAAAACTTATGGGAAAAATAAAAATAAAATGTCTGAAATGTGGTGACACTATAGAACCAACATATAAACGCAATTATAATGAATGTACATGTAAAAATGTATTTGTCGAAGGAGGCACTGATTATTTACAATTTGGTGGAAATATTAAAGATAAAAACTCTTATATTTTTATAAAAGATGGGGAAGAAATTAAACCAGAAGATATGATAATTGAAAATAACCAATCAATAACATCAAAAATATTATTAAAAAGGAAAAAGCAAAAAGAAATTAAAATAAATTCATCTATAATTGATAAATTGATAATGGAGTCAAAATATGATACTTCATGATTTTAAATGCGAATTTTGTGGAGAAGAGATAGAAATTCTTATAAAGAAAGATGAGAAAACACCCAATTGTCCCGTATGTGGACATTTAATGACTAAGCTTATATCAACTACACATTTTGTGTTAAAAGGTTCTAATTGGGCTAAGGATAATTATGGATTAAAAGGAAATAAAAAAAAATGAACATAGAATTACAAAATAAATTGTACAAAAAATATCCAAAATTATTTAAACAAAAAGATTTACCAATGACTCAGACTTGTATGTGTTGGGGAATATGTACTGGAGATGGTTGGTATTGGATAATAGACAATTTATGTAATTGTGTACAATCTTATATTGATAATAATGAAAAAGATCAAATAGAAATAACTCAAGTTAAAGAAAAATTTGGATCTTTAAGATTTTATACAAGTTATTCAAACCAATTTATTAATGGTATGATTTGTCTGTCTGAACACTATTCGTGGAATACTTGTGAAAATTGTGGGTCAATAAATAACATAATACATACAAAAGGTTGGATAAGCACATTATGTAAAGATTGTATTGAAAAAAGAAACAAAAAAGAAGATTAAAAGTTGAAGTTTTG
>JAYELE010000094.1:0-2392 GCA_034717255.1 Patescibacteria group bacterium | reverse complement strand
GGAGATAAATATATGCATTTTTATTATTTACATACTGAAACAAAAGATTTAATTCATAAAAGATTTGAACCTGAAAACGATAGTCCTTACGTAAAAAAAATATGGAAATGTGATACAACCAACAGAGCAAGTATCTGGAAAATAGTGTTAGAAGGCCTCGCATTGGGTGCTAAAATAAATAGAGTTAAAGAATTATGTATTAAATGGCATTGTGATTCAAAAGATTTTGAAGAAATGCTTTTCAGGGTAAAACCAACTGAATTGGAAATACAAGGAGCAACTTTGTTTATTGAAAAAATACTTAATATAAACGTAGATAAATTTTGGAATGATTTTAGTAAGTAAAAAAAATAGACATTAAGGAAATTAAAATGTTGAATATTATAGGAATAAAATGTGAAAATAAATTTTTTATATCAAAATTTACTCCTAATAGTTATAAAAAATATTCTTTTCCAGAAGGATTAATAATTAATGGAAAAGATGTCAAAAGTACATTCCATCAAGATTGGGGTGTTATAAGCAAAAAAGTATCAACAGTACAAAAATATGTAAAACAACCCAATATTAATCATAGATATGAATTACTTGATTTAACATTAGAATCCAGTAAAATTAAATCAACATTGAAAGAAGAAGATGTTTTAGATGGTGATTATTGTTGGAAAGACGAATATAAAATTTATCGATCTCTTTACAAAGAAGTTTCAGACAAACAACCTGATATTCTGGAAGATGTAGAATTTAAATATGAAACAATTATAGAGGTGGGCGGAATCAAGAAAAACAGAAAATTTGTGTACGATGTGCAAAAAACTAGATGGGCCCATGAAGGATTAAAACAACTCAAAGAAAATGACATACATCATCAATTGATAGACCAAATTGTTTTTCCAAATATACTTTTATCAGTAAGACCGTGCTCCTTAACACCTAAACAATCTTTTGATATTGTTAGGCAATATGTAAAACAGTATATTAATTATGATGTAGCATCTATTACATCTGATTATGATTTTTGCTTTGCTGTTAAAAAGAAAATTCCTTTATTTGTACCGGAAAAATATGCAGTTTTAAAAACAAAATACAATAAATCTATGGAGGTTGAATGTTTTAATATAGCACCAAAAAAATATCAAAGTTATGAAATTATAAAAGGTTTTAAAGGCGAAACTCAAGAAGATTTGAAAAATAATATAGACTATTATTGTAAAAAACTTATTAAATTTATAAATGAACCAGTTATCAGCTGTCCTCATTGTAAAGGACTAGGAATAATTGATAAAAAAGTACGATTTTAAAAAAAATGTCATATAAAATATTTAAGGAATAAAATGATGGCAAAGTGTATAAAAAATATAAAAACTGGTAAAATTATAAGAGTTGGTAATGAAAAAGCCAAAAAAATGGTAAACAGTAAAAAATATGAATATTGCCCGAAATCAGAATACAAAAGACAAGAAATAAAATAAATTATTATGCAAGGAAGGAAAAACAATAACTATCTGTAGAATCAGATGTCCAAGCCTTTATTGACCTTGCATACTTTCTATCATGGTCATAACATTTAAAATTTGACAGAAATAAAATTAAAAAAGAATAATTGTTAATAAAAAAGGATCGGTTTATAAAATGGGCTGGTGTTCAGGAACAGATATTTTTGATATTGTATGTGAAGCTATTTTTGATTCAAAAAATAAAAATACAAAAGATATAATTAAAAAAATTATTATTGAGCTAGAAATAATGGATTGGGATTGTCAAAGAGAAAGTGATTTTTGGAACAAACCGATAGTACAAGAAGCGTTCAAAGAATTACATCCAGATTGGTTTAAAAATGATTAAATAAAGAAGAGATAAATAATTATGCATTATACAGAAGATCTTGTTAACAAAGTAAACAAGTTGAAATATGCTACTATAAAATTTGCTGATAAAGTAAATAGAAATAAAGATGCGCGTATAGAGTGTGGTGCTTTACATGATATCATTAGTAACAACTGGAAAAGTATTGATTCAACTATTTTTGCTGAAATAAGGACAATGGAGCCTTCTGAATTAGAACGTTACGTTGATGCTGTACTTGCTTAAACGTAAAGGAGAATAAAATGAGCGGCGGTTACTTTGAATATAGACAATTTCATATTTCTGAAATTGCAGAAAAAATCGAAAATATTGTTAAAAATAACGGAAGTAAAGAAAAAAATGAATGGGGAGAAGAGATTGGATATCATTTTCCACCAGAAATTATTACAAAATTTATTGATGGAGTAAATATAATTAAAACTGCTTACGTTTATGCACAACGAATAGACTGGTTGTTATCTGGAGATGACGGAGAAGAATCGTTTTTAGAACGCCTTGAAGAAGATCTGAAAGAAATAAATAAACA
>JAYELE010000093.1:0-8446 GCA_034717255.1 Patescibacteria group bacterium | reverse complement strand
AAAAACTTAAAATATATAAAAAGCGCTTCTCTCCTTTTTTTAAAAAAATGACGCAAAAATCAAGGAAAATATTAATTTATTTTTTAATTTTTTTATTTTTAATAATTAGTCCAATACTTATTCTTTATTCTCAAGGATATTGTTTTGATTTTGAAAATAAAAAAATCACGCAAACAGGAACTTTATTTTTCAAAACAATTCCTAAATATACTGAAATTTATTTAAACAAAAATTTAAAAAATAAAACTGATTTCTTGTTTGGCTCAACTTTAATTGAAAATCTTGCGCCAAAACAATATGAAATTGCCGTAAAAAAAAATAATTTCGTTTCTTGGGAAAAAACATTAGAAGTAAAGGCAATGCAAGTAAATAACGCAAAAAATATAATATTATTTCCTGAAAATCCTAAATTTAAAAATTTGAATAAAAATCAAATAAATGAAATTGAAAATTTTTGGGCGGTTCCAAATCAAGAAAAAATTATTCTACAAGAAAAAGAAATAAATCAATGGGTATTAAAGCTTTTTGACACAAAAAAAATCGTTAAAACTCGGCTGATAACAGAAAAAGAAATTCTTAAAATTCTAAAAATTTCTGATAAAAATAAATTAGAATTATTAAATTTATCTTTTTCTTCCAATCCTGAAATAATATTATTAGAAACTGAAATAAAAGACGCGCGACAATATTTTGCGCTAAATATAAAAAAAACGCCAATTGACATTGTTGCGCTTGATTTTTTAGATCCTGCGACAAAAGAAATTTCTATTTATTCATTTCCTCAAAAATTCAATGTAATATCTGATTATAAGGATTTATTAAAGATATTATTTTTAAAAAATAATGAATTGTATATAACAGGGTTGTCAGAAAAAAAAGAAAATATCGCGCCTGTCGCAAAAAATATTTTAACTTATTGCGTGGCTCAAAACAATACTATTTATTATTTAAATAAAAATGGAGAATTTTATAAAACTGATTTTTCTTTTAAGACAAAGGAAAAATTGTTAAAAAACGCTTTTGATTTAGATTTAGAAAAAAAATACAAACTTGAAAACAAAAAAAATTTCATTTTTCTAACGCGTGACAAATCCTTGTATTTATTTAACTCTGGAACAAAATCTTTTAAGCGCTTGTCAAATTCTGTAAAAAATTTTATTGTGTCGCCTGATTTAAAAAAAATATGCTATATTAACGAATACGAAATTTGGATTTTATTTTTAAAAGACCAATATGAACAACCAATCAGAAAATCTGGAGACGAAATATTTTTAACCCGTTTTTCAAAAAAAATACAAAACATATTTTGGCTAAACAGCTATTATTTAATGTTTAATATCCAAAAAAATAATAATGAATATGAAACAAAAATTATGGAAATTGACAACAGAGATAAGATAAACACTTATGCTTTATTCTCTAACCAAATTTCAGAAAACCAAAACAACGCAAAAATGTTTTGGAATGAAAATAACAATAAAGCGTATATTTTAAGCGACAAAAATTTATTTGAATCAGAAAAATTGATTAAATAATTTAAAAATAAATTTATATAATTTTAACAAAAAACCCTTATTATAAATAATAGGGGTTTTTGTATAGTTTAATTAAATATTATTTTGTTTTTATTACTTGGTCAATAACTCCATATTCTTTTGCTTCTTGCGCTGATAAATAAAAATCTCTGTCAGTATCTTTTTCTATTTTTTTCAACGGTTGACCAGTGCTTTTTGCCAAAATCTTGTTTAATTTTTCTTTAATTCTCATTATCTGTCGCGCGGTAATTTCAATTTCAACAGCTTGTCCGCTAACGCCTCCAGCCACTTGATGAAGTAAAACTTCAGAATTTGGCAAAGCAAATCTTTTGCCTTTTGCTCCAGCAGCCAATAATGTCGCTCCCATAGAAGCGGCAACGCCAACGCAAACAGTGGAAACAGGAGCTTTAATATGTTGCATAGTATCATAAATCGCCAATCCAGAGGTAACAACTCCTCCCGGCGTGTTTATATAAAGTTGAATATCTTTTTTAGGGTCGGCAAAAGACAAAAACAAAAGCTGAGCAATAATGGAATTTGCCACTGCGTCGTTAATAGGACCCGCCAAAAAAATTATTCTCTCTTTTAATAAACGAGAATAAATATCATAAGCGCGTTCTCCGTAAGCTGATTTTTCAATAACTGTTGGTATTAGATTCATAATTTTTTCTCTTTTTTTGTTTTTTTATTTTCTTTTGGCTCAACAACCATATCCTCATCAGAAGTCGGTTCTTCCTTTTCTTCCTTTTCTTCCTTTTCTTCCTTTTCTGCGACAACTTTAGTATCAGCATTTTCTTTTTTCTCTTCTACTTGCTCTTCTTGCGTTTCCTTGCTTTCAGGACTTCTAACATCTATTTTCCACCCAGTAAGTTGCGCCGCTAATCTAACATTTTGCCCTTCTTTTCCTATTGCCAAAGAAAGTTGATCTTCTGGAACTATGGCTTGTACCGCGCCTTTTTCTAAAATTTTAACTTCTATAACTTTTGCCGGAGATAAAGCGTTAGCTATAAATTTTTCAAAATCGTCAGAGTATTCAATAATATCTATTTTTTCTCCGTTTAATTCATTTATCACCGCCATTACTCTTGTTCCTTTTTGTCCAACCATGGCTCCAATAGGATCCATTCCTTCTGCTTCCGCTTTTACCGCAATTTTGGAACGAGAACCAACTTCACGGGCGATTGATTTAATCACAACATCTCCTGATTGAATTTCTGGAACTTCCAACTCAAAAAGCTTGGAAATAATTTTAGGATAAGAACGAGATAAAAGAATTAAAGGACCTTTTGACGATTCTTCAACTTTCACAACATAAACGCGAAGTCTTTGCCCTTCTTTATAGTATTCTCTTGGAATTTGCTCTTCTATAGGAAGAACACCCAGGGTTTTGCCTATATCAATAAATATTTTTCTGTTTTCAATTCTTTGAACTATCCCTGAAATTATTTCACCTTCTTTTTCTTTATATTCGTCAAAAATAATATTTCTTTCAGCTTCTTTTATTCTTTGCAATATCACTTGCTTTGCTGTTTGAGCCGCAATTCTTCCAAAAACTTGTTTAGATTCCAATTCTATTTCTAAATTTTCGCCTTTATTTATTTTTGAATTTATTTTTTTAGCGTCTTTAAGCATAATATGCTTTTCTGGGTTAAATCTGTATTTTTCATTTACATCATTTTCCTCGTCTGTGACATCCTTGTTTAAAACAACTTCGCCTGTTTTAATTTCTTCAGCAACTTCCGCTTGTTTATTTTTCATTTCTTCCAATTCCTCATCAGAATAAATATCGTCTTTGTCAACAACTAATTTAACTTGCCAAAAATCAGCGTTGCCTGTTTTAGAATCAAACTTCGCTTTAATAATTTGACCTTTTTCGCCATAATCCTTTTTATAAGCCGCAGATATGGCTTGTTCAATAATTTCTATAATTTTATTTTGACTAATCCCCTTTTCCTCTGTAATTTGAGAAAGAGTGGAAAAAAAAGATTTAATATCCATAAAAATATTTTTTAATAAATTAAAAATAATATCCGCTTGTCAACGGATTATTATATTTATAATATCAAACAATTAGATTCTGTCAACCCCGATTAATAAAATCAAGACAGCCATTCAGCAACATTTTCAAAATACGATACTTTCGCTTTTCTTGTTTCAAAATCAACTATAACGCTCACAACATCAATTTGCCACATTGAATCCAATGGAATTTTATTTTTATTAAGCCATATTTCCGCAAGTTTCGCTATTTTTCTTTGCTTTTTAATGTCAACTCTTTGTTCAGGAGCAATCTCGTCTAAATTTTTGTTATTCTTATATTTTTCAGACGCTTTTACTTCCACAAAACTTATAATATCTTTTTTTTCAACAATAATGTCTATTTCCGCAAGACAAAAACCGTTTCGTATTTTTTCTTTATAATTTCTTTCTAATATCCTGTAACCTTTTCCCCTTAAATATTTACAAGCAACATCCTCCCCTATTTCTCCAACTTGTTTTGATGACATAAAATTTTTTAATCTATATTTAATACTTTGTGGACCTGAGCAGAATTGAACTGCCGTCTCTACTATGCGAAAGTAGTATTCTACCACTAAAATACAGGCCCATTAAATAATTTTCAATGTTTTAACTCGGCAAACTTTTTGAATAAAATCGCTGTATTTATCTAAATCTATTTTTGTTTTTATTGGACAAGATTCTATTTCAGTTCCCAATGAAATTCCTTGCTCTGATTTGTATTTTCTAATTTCGTCTATCGCCTTTATAGCTGAATTAAAATCAGAAATATCAATATCTCCAACGCTCGCCTTTATTTTACTTGGCCATTTAGAAATATGAACGCTTTTTTCATTTTCAATATTTTTAAACATTTTCTGATATAATTCCTCTGTTATAAAAGGCAAAATCGGCGCGTAAATTTTTAACACAACTAAAAATACTTTTATTAAGGTGTATTGCGCCGCGCTTTTTGATTCTTTATTATCCCCTGCTAAACGATATTTCACAAATTCAACATAATAATCAGCAAATTTTGACCAAAAAAAATTGTCAATTTCTTCTTTTACTTTTGCGTAAAAATAATTGTCAAAATCTTTTGTCGCTTTTTCAATTGTCTTATTTAATTCGCTGATAATCCATATATCAGAATGCTCAAATTTATATTTTTTTTCGTCATCAAAATCAAACTCGTCTAAATTTATGGCTAAAAATCTTCCAGCGTTCCATAATTTAACAACTGTTCGCTTCCCTTTTTTCACTTCTTGAATATTAAAACGCAAATTTTGACCCAAAGTCGCGCCTGTTGCCCAATAACGAATAGCATCAGCTCCGTAATCTTTTAATAATTGATTTGCCGGAATATAATTTCCCAATCTTTTAGATATTTTTTTTCCATTTTCATCTAAACCATGCCCTGAAATCATAACATTTTTAAAAGGTATATCGTTAAAATGATAAAACGACTTTACAATTGTGTAAAAAAGCCAAGTCCTGATAATTTCAAACGCTTGAGGACGCAAATCGCAAGGATATAATTTTTTCTGTATTTCTTCATCTTTTACTAATTTAGAAACAATAATCGGCGAACAAGAAGAAGTCATCCAAGTGTCCATTACATCTTTTTCAGCCACAAATTCAGAACTCTCACATTTTGGACATTGCTTTATTTTTGGTTTTGACAAAGCAGTGTCAACTGGTAAATCCTCTATATTCGGCAATATGACTTCGCCACATTTCTTACAATACCAAACAGGAAATGAAACGCCATAATATCTCTGACGAGAAATACACCAATCCCATTTAAGCGCCTTAACCCAATCAATATATTTTTGTTTCATTGAATCTGGTCGCCAATTTATTTTATCGGCTTGTTTCAATAAATCTTGTTTTGCGCTCAAAATATCAACAAACCATTGGACAGAATCAACATATTCAATATCAGTTCCGCATCGTTCGTGAACCCCGACGCTATGAACTATTTTTTCTATTTTTTCTATGGCGTTGATTTCTTCAAGGTCTTCAATAATTTTTTTCCGCGTCTGTTTTATGGTCAATCCTTGATAAATCCCGGCTTTTGCGTTCATTCGCCCATTTGTGTCTAAAAGATAAATTTTATTTTTGATTTTATGATTATTTTCCCATTCAAGAAATTGTTTGTCTCCACTACTACAAAAATAAACAACGCCAGAACCAAAATCAGGAGCAACCATTTTATCAGCGGTAATTTCAATTTCAGCTCCTGTTATCGGCATAACAACAATCTTATGAATAAACTTTTTATATCTTTCATCATCTGGATGTACTGAAATACCAACGCAAGAGGGCAACAATTCAGGACGAGTGGTCGCAAATACAAGTTTTTCTTTGTCTTTGGTTTGAATTTTAATATAAACAAAATCAGTTTCTTTTTCCTCGTCTTCAATATCTGCTTGGGAAAGAGCGGTTTGGCAAGAAACGCACCATGAAATCGGTTTTTTGGCGCGATAAATTTTTCCTTTTTTATATAAATCAATAAAAGACCATTGAGCTATTTTAACTGGCAATGAATTTATAGTGCTGTAAGTTTTAGACCAATCAACTGAAATTCCAAAATCATTCCATAATTTTTTATATGTTTTAATTCCTTGCTCGGTTTCTTTTAAGCATATTTTTATAAATTCAGGCTTGGTTATTTTTGACTTGTTTATTTTATATTTTTTTTCAACAAATCTTTCTGTTGGCAAACCATTATCGTCAAACCCCATTGGATAAAAAACATTAAAACCCTTCATTCGTTTATAGCGAACAATAAATTCCGCTTGCGAGTATGACATAATATGTCCAATATGCAAATGGTCAGCTGAAACATAAGGAGGAGGAGTGTCAACCACAAACAAGGGCTTTGCGCTATCAAGCGAAAACTCAAAAATCTTTTGTTTTTTCCAATACTCTTTCCATTTATTCTCGCTCTCTTCCCTGTTATATTTTTCCTCAAAATCAATTTTTAATATCATAATACAATTTATTTTAGCGCAAAATGCTATTTTTTACAAAAAAAATCCCAAATAATTTTGGAATTTTTCCTTCTCATTTTTCTTCAATTATAATAATTAACAATTTTACGACACCCAATATTTTTTTTTCGTCATTGCGTCGTCTTTTATAATTATTTTTGCTAATTTTTCTTGAGCTTTTTCTGATAATTTATATAATTCTAAATCTGACAATTCTTTTGCCTTTTTTGCCTCTTTTTCTAAAAATTCTTTATTATTTTTTTTAGGATCTTGTAAAATCTTTTCCAACAAAATATTCAAAATAGCTCCTACTTTTGGGCTTTGCTTAATATCCAAAATTTTCATTATGTCTTTCCCTGATATTTTTAATGTTTTTACTGAAATAGGATCTTTACTTATTTTTTCAATAATATATTTCATATGTCGCAATTTATACGGCTCGGCTTTTGGAACTCCAGATCCTATTCTGTCGCAAAATCTTAATTGTAAAAGTTCTTCAATATTTTCAGACCCAACTTGCCTTACTAACCGTCTAACAGATGCCTCTCCTACTTCATCAACATTATAATAAAACAAATGCCAGCGAACTAATTTTGTTATTTTATCAACATCTTTTCTCGGAAATCTTAAACGAGTTAAAATTTGAAAACACATTCTCGCGCTCACAATTTCATGATTGTAAAAAGTGGCGTTTTCCCCTGTCCCTCTTTTTGTTCTCGGTTTTCCAATATCGTGAAACAAAGCCGCAATTCTCACATATTTATTAAAATTTTTGCGAACAGCATATTCTAAAGACGAGACAAGATGAGTATAAACATCATAAATATGATGTTTGTTTTGCCCTACTCTACGACACTCTTCTAATTCAGGAATAACATATTTTAAGATATTAAAATCATGCAAAATATCTATTCCCTTATCTGCTTGCTCGCTCATAATTATTTTTAAAAATTCATCTCTTATCCGTTCTTTGGAAATCATTCTTAATAAACCAGCTTTGTTTTTAATAACTTCTGCTGTTTTTGCTTCAATTTTCCAATCCTTTCCTAATACAACGCAAAACCTCACAGCCCTTATTATTCGCAAAGCGTCTTCATTAAAACGAGCGTCAGGATTGCCAACAGCGCGAATAATTTTATTTTTTAAATCTTTTTCTCCTCCAAACAAATCAATAATTTTTAATTTTTCTTTTTTATTTTCTTGTATTATCCCGGCAATCGCATTCACGGTAAAATCTCTTCTCCCTAAATCTTGTTCAATATTTTCCGCCCATTTTATCTCATCAGGATGCCTTTTATTTGTATATTTTGACTCAGTCCTATAAGGAGTTATTTCTATTTCAACATAATCAGAATTTTCTGTTTTGCTTTTTGTCGCGTCTGATTTTGCGATTTGAACCTTGATTGTGCCAAAATTATTATCAGTAAAACTTCGCAAAAAAATCTTGCCTATTTGTTCTGGCTTGGCAATAGTCGCGATATCCCAATCTTGCGGTTCTTGTCCTCTCAAAAAATCACGAACGCAACCGCCGACAATATACGCCTCAAACCCTTTTTCGTTCAATTTTTTCAAAACAAATTTTACCTCGTTGGGTATTGTCATAATATTAATTTTCAATTTTCTTAATTGCTTCGCGATTACAGCGTTTTATGCGCGCAACACGCGGCTATAGCAAGCGCGTCTGCGGCATCATCTGGCTTTGGTATTTCTTTTAAATTAAACAAAGTTTGAACAGCATTTTGAACTTGCTTTTTGTCAGCTCTGCCATATCCAACAATAGTCATTTTTACTTGTAACGGCGTATATTCATAAATCGGAAGTTTTTTCTTTGCCGCGGTAAATAATATTACACCCTTTGCTTGACTAACAGTAAAAGCGGTTTTTAAATTTTTGAAAAAAAACACGCTTTCAACAGCA
>JAYELE010000092.1:0-1661 GCA_034717255.1 Patescibacteria group bacterium | reverse complement strand
TATCGTCTTTTTGGATGGAACGAATTGTCTTTGATTGTGTTTTACCATTTTTGTTCGTTAAAATCATTGTAGTATTTGACTTTGAATCTTTTGGTGATTTTTTTTCGTCAATTTGTTTTGCTAATTCCAATCCTGACATTGAAAAAACTGTTGACCAAAATAAAAAAATGATTAGCACAATTTTCATTATTTTCATATTTGCCTCCTTTACAATTTTTCTAATTTTTATTATAAATTGAATCAAGAATTTTATCTAATGTTTCTCCGCGTAATCCCGTATCTACTTTGATAACTTTTCCTTCCGGGTTAATTAAGAACAAAGTAGGATATTTATTAATCTTATAGAGCTTTTGAATTCTTGCATCTTTTTTGTCCATAACTTGTTTCCATTTCATGTCTTTTTCAGACACCCATTTTTTTAACTCTTGTTCTGTCATTCCACTTCTGGCATCACTACTTATACTAATTATCTCAAATCCCTGATCGTGATATTTTTTGTATGCTTTTTTTAAATTAGGAATTTCACCAACACAAGGACCGCACCAAGTTCCCCAAAAATCAAGAAGAACAAAATTACCTTGAAAATCAGATAATTTTTTACTTTTCCCATCGAGTGTAGCAAATCTGAAATCTGGTGCAGGATTTCCTATTATATTTTTATTAAATTTTGCCCCTTCATTTCTCATTTTTTCATACTTTTTTAATCTATTAAAATATGCTTCTGTTGTTCCAAATCTGTTTTCTGCAGGAATACTTTCCATTACTTCCATAAACTCTTTTCGTGCTGATATGCGTTGTTTATTAACTACTGATCCGACTCCTCTTTCATAATTAAATAACCAACCTGCCTTGATAGTTTTTATTGAATCCCTTTCACCGTATTTACTTATTAGTGATAAATACTGCTTGTCGGCATCTTTTCTTAGTTGAATAATTTCGGACATAGTTTCGGCAGTATTAAATTTTTTCTCCCATAGAGCAATATATACAAGCCAACTTTTTGGATAGTGGCTAATTTCTTCTTCGGCTTCTTTTATTTGAGTTTGCATATCTTCCCCTGCCATCGCAAGAAAAGCAATATTACGAAATCTTGAATTTTTTATAATTTCTCCTTTTGAATTTGTAATATACAAAACGAAAGTTTTTTTATTATTGTAATCAAATTTTTCTCCATCAGTGAAATAATATGATAACAATTCTACATCTTTAGGAATATCTATTGATGTTGTCCATTCTTGCTTTGATTTTTTCATAACTGATTTAAAAGCTCTTCCGGAATCAGGGTTTTTCACATTTAGAAAAAGTGATTCTTTCCCATATTTTGCACTACCTTTAGTTCCCCAATAATCGAATGCATACACAACGGTTATTGATTTCAAATCTTCAAGAATTCCGCTTTGGGAAGGGTTGTAATTGATAGTAAACGATTTCCCTCGGACAGGAAGATTCTGATTCTCTGAACCGCAACCAAACATTAGCAATAACCCTACGATTATTGCTGACATAAAAAATTTCGTTCGTTCCATAATCACTCCTTTTTTATTTATACTTTATTCTGTTTTAATGTAATTTTAATTAATTTGTCTTTAAAAAATAGCATTAACGGGGCTAATAATACAAGTGTTCCGATCGAAGTTGAAAGCATTGACAAAATTGCCAGC
>JAYELE010000091.1:0-1704 GCA_034717255.1 Patescibacteria group bacterium | reverse complement strand
ATATGGGGAAATTAAAGATACGCATGGGTGGACAGTTGTTGTAAGGTGATTGGAAAAATTGAATATTTTTCATTGGGGAGATGGATAAGCACAAAGATTTTAAAATTTTGGATTTCGAAATAAAAAATAGTAAATAATTTAAAAGTTTACATCATTTTTTTACGATAAAAAAACCAAAATAACATAATATATAAATAAGGAGTATTTATGGAATCAATCATTAATACATTATCATCAAACCCGGTTTTTTTAATTATTTTTGTTATTCTTGTTATTATAATAATTTTTTCAATAGTTAAAAGATTGTTTAAACTTTTAATTCCATTAATAATATTGGTTGGTTTATATGCCGGTTATCTGTATAATACAGGTCAAAATATTCCCACAACTAAAGAAGATATCATTAAGCATGGAAAGGAGAAAATTGAAGTGATTAAAGATAAGGGAGAGAAAATATTAAAGGATAAGGTTAAAAAAGAAATTGATAAAAAAGTAAAGTGATAATAAAATATTTATTTCACTCTATACTCTCTTCCCGTTTTCATAAATGCTTTTATATTTTCAATTGGTGTGTCTTGAGGAAGATCACAACCGGTTCCTAAAATAAAATTCGGATACGGATCCATACTTTTAAGTAAAGAATTGACTTCGGATTTCACATCGGCAGGGCTTCCGTTAAGAATATTTCCTGTAGGATTAATGTTGCCTAAAATGGTCGTATCTTTTGATACTTGTTTTGCTACAGTAGGGAGATCTACACCTACATGAGATGAATCCAGACTTAAAATATCAACACCTGTTTTACTCATACTTTCAATGAGATGCATAGTATTTCCGCACACATGATACATTGTTTTAACACCGGTATATTTTAGACTTTCATTTATGTAGTGAACGTAATTTGCAGAAAACTGTTGAAACTGATCCGGGCCAAGCAAAACAGCAGTAGGTTCTAAAATGCAAATGATCTGCACACCGGCAGCAATTAATAAATGTATATATTTTTGGATTTGTTCTGTTGCAATATCGCAAATTCGTTTTAAATAATCTTCGTTTGTTACTGTTGCCATAGCAGCTTCTTGTGCACCGATCATCAGAGAAGATAAAGAATATGGACCGGCTACATAAGCTCCGCGCATTATGTTTTTTGGTAAGTTAATACTCATCAGTTTTACAGTTTCAACATATCCTAAAAGCCGTGTATCGTAAGCAATATTTATTTTTTCTAATCTGGCAATTTTATCATCATCAAAATGCTCTTTCATAACTGTAGCACTTTCTTTTTTTGGGAAAAGTGTATAACTACCGAGCGCATTCGCTTCGACAGAAAGATCCATCAATGGGAAAAGTATATCCGGGTTGAAAGTTTTTGCTATCGCATTTAGAGCTTTAAAATGTTCTCCATAATTTTGTTGGGCAAGTTTGATTGTAGATTCTGTAATGTTAAGACCGGGAGCACCGATCAATGGAGCAACCAATCTTCTGTTTTCTTCGTTTGCCTTTTGTAATTGTTCAGTAAAAATATTTTTTATCATTTTTCCTCTTTTTTACAAATTATTACTAATTTAATTAGATATAAATAAAAAACAAAATAAAAAAAACAGTGAATAAAATTTCACTGTTTTTTTATTATATACTAAGTATTTTTTTAACAAATTAGAAATAATCAGAACGATAATCTTTTATTTCCCCATTTTCTTTTAG
>JAYELE010000090.1:15513-37911 GCA_034717255.1 Patescibacteria group bacterium | reverse complement strand
AATTATTCTCTCGCTCAACAACATTTTAACATCTTCTCTATTCATTACCTATATAATACAAATTCTCCCTAAAATGTCAATGAAAAATCAATAAAAAAATCGCGACAAAAACCCAATAACAAATCTGACCGATCAGCCGAGTTTGTTATTGGAAAATATTATGAATAACAAATCTGACCAACATGACAGATTTGTTATTCGTTGAAATAGATAATTAAAAATGTATAGAGAGCATTTCTCGTTGTGTTTATTGTTATTTTTTAGTTAAAACAAAAACAGCAGAACGCTGTTTTTGTTTTGATTGTTATGTAACGATTAATAACGACCTCCGTCGTTTCTGTCGCCATAACCTCCTCTTTGAAAAGATCTTTTTTCCATTGGGCGAGCTTCGTTAACAATAATGCTTCTTCCGTCCAACTCTTTGCCATTGAACATTTCAATAGCTTTTTGAGCTTCTTCGTCTGAACCCATTTCCACGAAACCAAAACCTTTTGATCTATTAGACATTTTGTCAATGATAATAGTCGCTGACTGAACTGTTCCAGCAGCTTCAAAAGTACTTTTCAAAGTATCTTCGGTAGTGTCATAAGATAGACTTCCAACATATAATTTGTTTGCCATGTTTCTACTATAAATATAAATTTTAATAAATTGTCCTATATGAACAATTTGTAAGACGACCTTCTTACTTGATTCAACTTTACAATATTAAATTATTAAGAAAAAACCTACTAAGAAACTTACAATTAAAAGTCTACACTATTACAAAAAAAATGTCAAATAAAAAATTATTGTATAATTCCGCCTCCTAAAAGTTCCGTGTTTTTGTAGAAAACTATTGATTGCCCTGAAGTAACCGCTTTTTGCGATTTTTTAAATTTTATTAAAACAAAATTTTGTTTTTTATCCAAGTATTTTTCAATTTCAGCTTCAACAGCTTTTTTTCCATAGCGAATTTTCGCTTTTATTCTCATAGGCAATTTTATTTTTTCTTTGGTGATAAAATTAATGTTTTGCGCGATTAATTCTTTGCTATACAATTTTTTTTCATTTTTCGTAATCAATAAAACATTATTTTTTACATCTTTGTCTAAAACAAAATACGGACCTCCTGAAAGTTTAATGGCTTTTCTTTGTCCAATAGTGTAAAACCATAACCCGTTGTGCTTCCCGACTGTTTTTCTTATTTTATCGTCAACCTGTTCTATTATCAATCCTTGCTTTTGTTTGATGTTTTTTTCTAAAAAATTATTTATGTCATTGTTAGTAAAGCAAATTTCTTGAGATTCCGCGCTCGCAAGTTTATTTATTTTTATTTTTTTCGCTATTTCTTTAATTTCTTGTTTTGGATAATCCCCTATTGGAAATAAAACTTTTTTTAATTGATTTTGTTTTAATGCCCACAAAAAATATGTTTGATCTTTTAATTTGTCCTTTGCTTGGAATACTTTATATTCATTTTTTATTTTTTTAATTCGCGCATAATGCCCTGTTGCCACAAAATCAAAATCGATTTTTTTATTTTTTAATTCTTTGAATAAAAATTTAAATTTCATTTCTTTGTTGCACAAAACGCAAGGATTGGGAGTTCTGCCTTTTTTCAATTCTTTGATAAAATTGTCAATAATTTTCTCCTTAAACTCTTTTCTAAAATCAAAAACAAAAAAAGGGATTTTAAAAAATTTAGCGATTTCTTTAGCTTGTTTTTCAGATTGCTTCAAACTTGGCAAATCAAAAAATTTAATAAAAACCCCTGATACAACAAACCCTTGTTTTTTTAACAAATAAACAGCGACGCTAGAATCAACACCGCCAGACATACAACAAACCGCTTTTTTCCCTTTGTCTGATTTCATAATTGAAAATAAATTATAATTTTGCGACTTTTTCCGTTATTTTAATAAATTCGTTTGGGATTAAACTCGCTTTTCCAATTAAAACGCCTTGAAACCCCGCTTGTTTTATAATTTCTTCCACATTGGAACTGTTCACGCTTCCGCCATAAAGAATTTGAGCTTTTTCCGCTATTTGTCGCGTATATTTTTGAGCGATAATTTTTTGTAAAAGCAATCTTATAACATGTCCCTCGTCAGGCGAACAAGCGCTCCCTGTTCCTATTGCCCATACTGGTTCATAAGCAAAAATTATATTTGCGACTTGTTTTTTAGAAATGCCTTTTAACGCTCCCTGCATTTGAGATTTCAACACCGCTATTGTTTTATTTCCTTGTTTTTCTTCTTGTTTTTCTCCAACGCATAAAATCGGCTTAATTTTAGCAAACAGCGCAGCTTGTATTTTTTTATTCACCATTTGATTTGTTTCATTTAAAAATCTTCTTCTTTCAGAATGTCCGATAAGCGCATATTGGCATTTTAAATCTTTTAGCATAGCCAAAGAAATTTCGCCTGTGAAAGCTCCTTGTTCTTCCCAAAAGCAATTTTGAGCTCCTGTTTTTATTATTCGCAATTGTTTAACTATTGGCAAATATAAAAACGGAGGACATATTATTATTTCCGCTTTTCTTGATTTTTTTAATTTTTTTTTTATTAAATCGCAAAATCGCTCAGTTTTAGCGCAACTTTGCGGATTCATTTTCCAATTTGCGACTATTAGATATTTCATAATTCTATTAAAAATGTATGGGTCAAACCCATACATTATAACATTAAAACGCTCTTAATATTTTTTACGCTTTCTGGGTTGGCTATTGTTGACAAATCGCCTAATTTTTCTTTAGCAAGCAATCGTTTTAAAATTCTTCGCATAATTTTTCCGCTTCTTGTTTTTGGCAAATCGTCAACTAAATAAATTTCTTTTGGAGTAGCAATAGGTCCAATGTCATTTCTAACACAAGAAACAATTTCTTTTTTGCTTTTATCACCAAAAACTTTATTTTTCAAAACAGCAAAAATTATCAAAACTTCCCCTTTTATCTTATCTGGAATTCCTATCACCGCGCATTCCGACACATTTGTAAGATGAGAAACAGCTGATTCTATTTCGCCAGTTGTAAAACGATGCCCTGCGACTTTAATCACATCATCGGTTCTTCCAACTATTCTTATTAAACCATTTTCGTCTCTAAACGCTGAATCAGAAGTAAAATATATATTTTTCCCGTATTCCGTGAAATATGTTTTTAAATATTTTTCTGGATTTTTATAAATTCCTCTTAAAAGTCCGGGAGAAAAAGGCGGTAAAATAACTAAATCGCCTTGCTCGTTATTTTTACAAGATTTGCCTTTGGCGTTAAAAATATCAAATTTTATTCCCGGAAAAGGCAAGCCCGCAAAGCATGGTTTGAAAGCTCCCACTCCGGGCAATGACGAAAGCAAAATTCCTCCTGTCTCTGTTTGCCACCAAGTGTCAACTATCACACATTTTTCTTTTCCTATTTCCTTAGAATACCATTGCCAAGCAGATTGGTCTATTGGCTCTCCAACCGAACCCAAAATACGCAAATTGTTAAATTTATATTTTTTAAGAATTTTTGTTCCGTATGTTTTAAACATTCTAATCGCTGTTGGAGCTGTGTAAAAAATAGTCACTCCGTATTTTTCAATAATTTTAGCCCATCTGTCTGGTTCCGGAAAATTGACAGCTCCTTCAAAAAATACTGAGCTAACTCCATTTAACAAATTAGAATAAACGCTGTATGTGTGTCCTGTTATCCAACCAACATCCGCTGTACTCCAAAAAATATCGTCTTTGCGCCAATCAAAAATCCATTTCCCTGTAAATTTCGCTTGAACAGCGTATCCTCCGCAAGTTTGTATTGTTCCTTTTGGTTTGCCTGTGGAACCGCTGGTGTAAAGAATAAAAAAAGGATCTTCAGAATCCATAATTTCCGAAGCGCTATAATCTGATTGATTTTTAATTAAATCATTCCACCAAAAATCTCTTTTGCTTTCCATATTTATTTTATTATTGGCTCTTTGCGCCACAATCACTTTTTTGACTTTCGTGTCTTTTATAGCTTGGTCCGCGCTTTTCTTTAAATCAACAACTTTTCCGCGACGATAATATCCGTCCGCGGTAATTAAAACTTTTGCTTTTGTGTCTTGCAACCGTATTTTCAAAGCATTAGAACTAAAAGCCGAAAAAACTATTGAATGAACAGCTCCAATTCTCGCGCACGCCAACATCGCTATAATAACTTCTGGTATCATTGGCAAATAAATTCCCACTATATCCCCTTTTTTTACTCCCATTTTTTTTAACCCGTTCGCGAAATAATTAACTTGCCTAAACAATTCATAATAAGTATAAACTTTTGGAGTTTCATCTATTGGTTCTGGTTCCCAAAATATGGCGACTTTATTTTTAATATTTTCCCATCCCAAAGAATTATTTTCAAAGATATTAGAAGTTATATTTATTTTCCCGTTAACAAACCATTGAAAATACGGCGGTTTATGGACAAACGCTTTTTTCCATTTTTTAAACCAAAAAAGTTCGCTTGCTAAATTCTCCCAAAATTTAACTGGATTTTTCAACGCTTGTTTGTAAATTTTTTTATCTTTAACCCAAGCTTTTTGTTTTAATTCTTTTGACGGATAATATAAATTTTGTTTTTTTATCATATTTTTTATTTTTTTAATTGCGAAGCAATCACAATAAGCGAAGCGAATGATTATGAATGCGTAGCATTTCCCCGTAGGGTCATTTTATAATAGATTTTAGCGCTTAAAACCTCTCTTGTCAAAAGCGCATAACAGTGCTAAAATTTTATAATATGATTAAACTTAAAAATGTAATAAAAGAATATCGCAATGAAACAGTTGTTACAATGGCTGTTGACGATGTTAATTTTGATATCGCGGAAGGAGAATTTGTGGCGATTATCGGAGCATCTGGTTCCGGAAAATCAACTTTAACGCATATTATGGCATTTTTAGACAGACCGAGTTCTGGCGTTTATCAATTTAGAGACAATAGCATAAACGATTTATCTGATGATCAACTGGCGAGAATCAGAAATAAAGAAATGGGTTTTGTATTTCAATCATTCGCGCTTTTGCCGAGAACAACTATTTTTGAAAATGTTAAACTGCCTTTAATTTATACCGGGCTGTCTCAAAAAAAAATAAATAAAATGACAAAACAAGCGATTGAATCAACAGGGCTTTCTCATCGTTCAAATTATTTCACAAATCAACTTTCAGGGGGAGAACAACAAAGAACAGCTATAGCTCGCGCCATAGTCAATAATCCTTCAGTAATTTTTGCTGACGAACCAACAGGAAATTTAGATTCAAAATCAGGTCAACAAATTTTGGAAATTTTACAAAAATTAAACGACAAAGGACACACTATAATTTTAGTTACGCATGAAAAATACACATCTGAAATGGCAAAAAGAATTATTGAGATGAAAGACGGAAAAATAATCAGAGACGAAAAAATAACTAACAGAAAATACGCGAAAAAAGGACTAATAAAATAATTTTATTTATGAAATTTATAGATTATTTACAAACAGCAATCAACAGCTTAAAAGCGAATAAAATCCGCGCGGTATTGACAATGCTTGGAATTATTATTGGAATAGCTTCTGTGGTAACAATAATTTCATTGGGAAGCGGAGTGAAAAATTTAATTGTTGGACAAATAATGTCTATGGGTTCAAACACTATTTTTGTTGAACCCGGTTCTTTTAACACAGAACAAAAATCAAGCATGATGCAATCAATGACGGAAGGAATGACAATTAAAACTCTGAAATATGACGACGCTTTAGCCATAGAAAAACATCCTGATATTGATATGACTGCTCCTTTTGTCAATGGAGTCGCTAGAATGGTTTATAAAAACACAAATAAAAAAATAACTTTTATGGGCGCCACTCCAAATGCGAGAAAAATAGACGCGGCTTATCCAATTTTAGGCAGAGGAATAACAGAATCTGATGTTAAAAGTATGGCTCGCGTGGTTGATTTGGGATATAACGTGCGCAAAGAATTATTTGGAGACGAAAATCCGATAGGAAAAACAGTTAGAATTAAAAATATAAATTTTAAGGTAGTCGGAGTAACAGAAGAACAAGGTTCTCAAATGTTTATGAATTTAGACGATATTGTTTATGTTCCGTTAACAACAGCGCAAAAACTTTTACTCGGACAAGACTATATCAATTGGATAGTAGCGCGCGCGACAAATGAAAACAAAATAGACAACGCTGTTGAAGATATCCGTTTAATTTTAAGAGAAAAACATAATATTTACAATCCTGAAAACGATTTAGGCAAAGATGATTTTAAGATAATGAGTCAAAAAGAAACCGCTAATATGTTAAGCACTATTACTGATATTTTTACCGTATTTTTATCTGCGGTGGCGAGCATCGCTTTATTGGTCGGAGGTATTGGAATAATGAATATTATGCTTGTGTCTGTGAGCGAGAGAACCAAAGAAATTGGATTAAGAAAAGCTGTGGGAGCAAAACGAAAAGACATTCTATACCAATTTTTAGCAGAAGCTCTACTCTTGACTTTTTTAGGCGGAATTATTGGAATTATTTTAGGAATTATTTTTTCTTATATTGGAGGAATTGTTATTGAAGAAATGCTTGGAACCAAATGGATCTTTATAATTTCTTTCAAGGCGATTGCTTTGGCTTTTGGAGTGTCAACTATTATTGGAGTAATATTTGGAATTTTCCCGGCACGCAAAGCGGCCGACTTAAATCCAATAGAAGCGTTAAGATATGAATAACAAAATTTATTTTGTTATTCAATAATAGAAATAATTATTTTATCTCCTTGTTTTAATCCAGAAATAATTTCTATTCTCCCATTATTTCCCATAATTCCTGTTTCTATTATTTTTTCTTCAAAATCATTTTCAGAAATTTGAATTCTAACATATTTTTTGTTATTTTTTTCCATTATTGCTCTTTGTGGAATAAACAAAGCGTTTTCGCGAAAATTAGTTATTATAACAATGTTTACCGTCATTCCGGGTTTTATTTTATCAAGCCATTCAGTATCCTCGCTACTAATAGCTTGTCTATCAAAATTAATAAAAATTTTGTAATACACTACTCCTTGCAAAATTGTTTCCGTTGGATCTATTTTCACAACTTTTCCAAAAAAATCTTTTTCCATAAAAGCGTCTAAATTAATTTGAACAGCTTGAAACAATTCAATCTTTCCAATATCTGTTTCTGAAATTTGAGCTTCAACTTGATATTTATTTTCGCTTATCATTTTTATCACAGGGCTACCTATTATCGCTGTTTCTCCAACTTCTTTTTCAACACTAATAATTATTCCTGAAACAGGAGCTGATAAAATCGCGTCTTGAATTTGTTTTTCTATTAAAGACAAATTGGCTTCTGCTTCTTTTATTTGAGCTTTATATAAGGCAATGTCTGTTTCTCTTGGCTCGGATTTAGCCAATGTCAATTCGTTAATTGCGGATTGCAGAACGCTTTCTGCGGTGTTTAAACCGCTTTTTGCCGTATCAATTTGCGTTTGAGCGCTATTGATATTATATTGATTAGTGATTTTCAACAAAGAAATAGATTGTTGAGAATTTGCGACAGCGACAATCGCAGAAAGAATATTTGTTCTATGAGTGTCTAACGATGTTTTATAAGAAGAAGAAACTGAATCTCTATACATTGGTTCTTCAATTATATCTCTCACAATAATTAAACTATTGCTAATCTGATTTAATTGATTTTTAACTTCTTTAATCGCGGTGTCCTTTTCTATTTCCTTATTTGTTTTAGCTAATGCAACATAAAATTCTATTTGAGAAACAGCCTGTTTTATTATATTTTTATTTTCTTTTATAATTAACGCTTCTTGATTAAATGCCGTAAAATAAGTTCTTTGGATTAAATCAATTGTGTTATAAACATTATAACTTTTTAAATGCGCATCGTCTAAAACATTGACAGCGTCTTCATAAGATTGATTTAAATTTATGCTCGCTATTTCCTCCACATCTTCTAAATTTTGTTCCGCGTTATTTAAAGCTATTTCAGTGTCTTGAACAGATTTTTCCGCGTTCACGCGCGCTGTTTCATAAATTTCAATTTCTTGCGCGCTTTTTCCAGCCAATAACTGATCTAATTTCGCTTTTGCCAAATCTGTGGAAGCGCTTGCTTGCTCTTTTTTTATATTCAAAGAGCTAATATCCAGCTTTGCTAACATCTGATTTGACTTTACTTTATCTCCTGTTTTAACAAAAATATTTTTAATTTTTTCCGTTGTTTTAAATTGTAATTCAATTTCCTCGGAAGGAGACACTGTTCCAATGCCTAAAACTTCCTGAATAATATCCCCTTGTTCAACAAAGGCAAACTTAAAGTTTTCTTGTTTTTCGACAAAAAAATAATTATAAAAACTCGCTAATGATATACCGACTATTATTAAAATAACAATTAAAATATTTTTTTTCATAATTTTTATAAATTTAAATTTATAAATAATACGCGTTTTAACGGACAAATAACGGACATTTTAACGGACATTAAATATTTAATTTATAATAAACATCCTTTCTATCCCCTTCTCTAATTAATAATTTTAATTTAACTAATTCAACTAAATACCTTCTAGCGCTTCTTTGTGTAATATTCAAAATAAAATGAGTAATTGTATATTTTGGCTTAAACATAATTAAAATAATCAATTATTTTTTAGGATTTCTTTTTCTATTTTTTTCGCTATTTGAGGATTATCTTTTAAAAATGTTTTTACCGCTTCCACTCCAACGCCAAGTTTGTTATCTCTAAATATATAAGAATTCCCGCTTCTTTTAATAATATCTTGTTTTAGTCCAATGTTTAACAAATCAGCGTATTTAGAAATTCCTTCGGAATAATAAATATCAAATTCAGCAATCTTAAACGGAGCCGCCACTTTATTTTTAACAATTTTCGCTTTAATGCGCGAACCAACAATCTCGTCTTTATATTTTATTTGCGCTATTCTTTTTAAGTTAATTCTTACAGAAGAATAAAATTTAAGAGCCAATCCGCCCGGCGTTGTTTCTGGATTTCCAAACATAATTCCAATTTTCATTCTTGTTTGATTTAAAAATATAACAGTTGTTCCGCTTTGAGCGATAATTGATGATAATTTTCTTAACGCGGCGGACATTAAACGCGCTTGAAGCCCGATTTGAAATTCGCCAATTTCTCCGGCAATTTCTGTTTTTGGAGTTAGAGCGGCAACAGAATCAACAACAATTACATCTACTTTGCGCGACCTTACCAATGTTTCCACAATCTGAAGCGCTTGTTCTCCTGAATCTGGCTGAGAAATCAATAAATCATTTGTGTTAACGCCTATTTTTTCCGCATATTCAGGATCCATAGCATGTTCAGCGTCAATAAAAGCTCCTATTCCTCCTTTTTTCTGAGCTTCCGCTAAAATATGCAAAGCCAAAGTAGTTTTCCCTGTTGATTCCGCTCCATAAATTTCAACCACTCTTCCGCGCGGAACTCCCATTACTCCTAAAGCAACATCCAAAGAAATACAGCCAGTTGGAATAGCATCTATGTCAACGGCTTTCACATCTTTTAATTTCATTATAGCTCCCTCTCCAAATTTTTGTTTGATTTCATCAAGAGCTTCTGCCAAATCCATATTGTCTTTTTTTTGTTTTTTTATTTTTGTTTTGAATACCATAGGTCTAATAATTAAAAATTATAATTTTGTAAATCCTTCATTATTGTCATTTTCTTCGCCCTCTTCATTATCGCTCTTTTTGTGTTTTAACGCAAGAGCATTTTCGCGCTCGCGGTCTTCATTATTTTCGTTAGGAATTGGAATAGAGCCAAAAGGATTTTCATTCGCGGTTCCAGCAACAAGAATTTCTCTTGGTCGCGCTCCGTCGCCCGGACCTATTACTCCTTTTTCTTCCAATGAATCAATCAAACGCGCGGCGCGCGCGTATCCAATTCTCAATCTCCTTTGAAATAAAGACGCTGACGCTTTTTTCGCTTGAATCGCTATTTCTTTGGCTTCCTCGTATAAAGGATCTTCATCATCGGAAAAATTCTTGTTAAGTTCGCTAAATTCCATTGCTTTTTTGAAACTATCCGCTGTTTCATCCGCTACTACTTCATCCTCGCCCTCGTTTAATTTTAATTCTTGCTTGTCTCCAGATTGAAATTGTTTTATAAAATCTATGGATTTTTTAACTTCTTTTTCTGATGTGTAAATCCCTTGTATTCTTTTTGGCTTGCTATGTTCCGAAGAAATAAAAAGCATATCCCCTGCTCCCAATAATTTTTCAGCTCCAGCCATATCTAAAATTGTTCTGGAATCCACTTGCGAAGCCACTTTGAATGTAATGCGAGAAATAATGTTCGCTTTAATTAAGCCAGTTAAAACTTCCACTGACGGTCTTTGCGTTGCTAAAATAATATGTATTCCAACAGCTCTTGACATTTGACTTAATCGCACAATTTCAGCTTCCACTTCTCTTCCTTTTGCCGCCATAACATCCGCTAATTCGTCAATAATCAAAACAATGTAAGGCATTATTTCTAACTCATCTCCTTGTTTTTCTTCTATACTCTTGTTTTTATTTTTTATTTTCTCATTTATAATTTTATTATAACCTTTTATGTCTCGCGCGCCAACACCTGATAAAACATCAAATCTTCTTTCCATTTCTGTTGTGAGCCATTTCAATGCTTCAACTGTTTTTTGCGCGTTATAAATAACCGGAGACAATAAATGAGGCAAACTGTTATAAACAGGAAATTCAACTCTTTTAGGGTCAACTAAAATCATTCTTAATGTTTTAGGCGAATTTTTATAAAGAAGCGACAATATAATACTGTTTAAGCATATTGTTTTTCCAGACCCGGTGCTTCCAGCAACTAAAAGATGTGGCATTTTGCATAAATCCGCGTATATCGGATTTCCTGCGACATCTTTTCCAAGCGCGAGTAAAAGCCCGTCTGAAAAATCTTGAAATTTTGGCGCTTCCAGCAAGGTTCTCATACCAATAACAGTTCTTGTTTTATTCGGCAATTCAATCCCGACCAAAGACCTGCCCGGAATTGGAGCTTCAATTCTAATAGGATGAGCCGCCAAAGCTAATGACAAATCATTATTCAATGCGGTAATTTTAGACAACTTAACTCCTTGCGAAGGTATTAAAGTATATTGAGTAACAGTTGGCCCAATATTAATTTCTTCCATCTGAACCGCGATATTAAAATTCTCAAATGTTTGTTTAATAATAGCGGAATTTCTTCTTATGTCTCCTGAATACGCTGTTCCCTTGTCTTTTTCCAATAAATCCAAAGAAGGCAATTTATATCTTTGGACAGAAACAGATTTAGACGAAGCAGAAATAATATCCGCTTGTTCGTTTTTTTTCTTTTTTTGGAAAATTCCCTGTTTTTCTTTTTTATTATCAGGTTCTTTTATTTCCGCATCTGATTTTATTTCTTTTACTTTAAATTCAGGAATTTTAATCGGCTTTCCGCTCTCGTTTATTTGAATCAAAGATTTTTCTTGTTTTTTTATTTTAATTTTCCAAAAATCGTCAGGAGCCAATTGATAAAAAATTATTGCGCTGATAATAATCACAGCCGTAAACACGGCTCCGGCTCCCCATATTCCAAATATCGCGATAAAAGGATAAGAAATTAAATATCCCAATAATCCTCCAAATTCTTTTGCGTTATAATTATTGGAATACAAAGTTTCCATTATTCCTGTTATTCCCAAAATAGCGAGAAAAATTCCAATTATTATGAGCTTGGAACTATTATTTTTTCTAAATTTCTTGTCTGTTTTTTTATAAAAGAAAAATACCAATCCTCCTATAATAAAAAGCAAAGGAATAATAAAAACAGCTTTGCCAATTAAAAAAATGCCAGACTTCATTAAAAACTCCCCTCCCTTGCCCGCTTTATGGAAAAAAGAAAGAGAAATAATAACAGCCGTTAAAAACATTATTATTCCGTAAATCTTTTTTTTGATATCATCGGGCAAATCAAAATTCAATCTAAGTTTAAACTTTTTCTTGTTTTTTTTATTGACAACTTTATTGATTTTTTTCAATTTCTTTTTCTTCGCCATTTTATTATTTTACCACAAAACAAATTTTTTTACAAAAAACAAGGAAGTGAACTTCCTTGTTTTTTTGTTTTTTCTTTCTGTTTTTTATTTCTGTTTTTTATTTTTAATCATTGGATTTTTTAAATCCTTTGCCCACTGGAATTAATTTTCCTATCATTACATTTTCTTTTAATCCTCTTAATTTATCTTCTTTTGCTTCCAACGCGGCTCTGATTAAAACTCTTGAAGTTTCCTGAAATGACGCTGCTGACAAAAAGCTTTCAGTGCTTAAAGACACTTTTGAAATTCCCAATAGCATCTCCTCCGCTTTAATTATTTCTTTTTTCTCTTTTTTAAGTTCATTATTTATTCTATTAACATTTTTTCCGCTCGCAATCTCGCCATTTAAAAGTAGGGAATCTCCTCCGTCTAAAATTTTAACGCGAGAAAACATCTGCCCAATCACAACTTCAATATGTTTATCGTGAATAACAGCCCCTTGAGAAACATAAATTCTTTGAATCTCTCCAATAATATATCGCTTGACTGTTTCAGCATCTGTGGATTTTAATAATTCTTTTAAATCTAAACTTCCCTCGCAAAGCTGTTTTCCTTCTTCAATCTTGTCTCCTTTTTTAACAAATAAAGATTGAGCAAACGGAATTTTATATTCAACTATTCCATCTTTGTCTTTAATTTTAACTTTAGCGTCTTTTTCTATTTCCGCCCTTATTTTAATTACTCCTTGTTCCGTTATTTCTTCAACAATTCCTTTAATCATTGAAATTATGGCCTTGCCTTTTGGAACGCGACATTCAAAAATTTCCGCGACTCTTGGCAAACCATGGGTAATATCTCCTCCGCTGGCAACTCCGCCAGTATGAAATGTTCTCATTGTTAATTGAGTACCCGGTTCCCCAATCGCTTGAGCCGCAACCACTCCAACAGCGCTTCCTATGCCAATTATTTTTCTTAATCCAAGATCCGCGCCGTAACATTTTTGACAAATGCCTGTTTTAGATTCGCAAAACAAAGGAGAACGAACTTTTACTTCTTCAATTCCTGTTTCTTTTATTTCTCTCGCTATCCTTAAATCAATTATCTCTCCTTTTTTAACTAAAATTTTATTTCCTTTTTTCACATCTTCTGTTACTGTTCTTCCAAGAATTTTATAAATAAAATCCTGTCCAATTTTATCCGCGTCTTTTCTGCGAACAATAAAACTTTTTTTTGTTTTGCAATCTTGTTCCGTAACAATCACTTCGTGAGAAACATCAACTAATCGCCTTGTCAAATAACCAGCAGTAGCTGTTCTTAACGCCGTGTCAGTAGTTCCTTTTCTCGCTCCGTGAGTGGAAATAAAATATTCTAAAATGCCCAACCCTTCTTTATAAGAATTTTTTACTGGAAGCTCAATAATCTTTCCAGCCGGATTGATAACTAATCCCTTCATTCCGCACATTTGAACCATTTGCCCTATTGAACCTTTTGCTCCAGATTTCGCTATAATAGACACTGGACTTTCTTCTAAAAGCGTTTTTGGAATTATTTTCTCAATTTCTATTTTAATATTTTGCCAAACTTCAATAATTTGCGTTGTTTTTTCTTCTTGCGAAAGCAATCCTTTTTTAAAATAATTTTCTACTTGTTCCACCTTTTTTTCCGCGTCTTTTAACAACTTTACTTTTTCTTTTGGAACTGTAAGGTCGCCAATGCCCCAAGTAATGCCAGAAATAGTTGAATACTCAAATCCCAAATTTTTAATCTTGTCCAAAGATTCAGTGGCTATCTTATTTTCATAATTTTCCACAATGTCAGACACTATTATTTTCATTTTTTTTGAATCAACTTTTTCATTCACAAAAGGAAAACCGCTTGGCAATGATATGTTAAATAAAATTCTGCCTACGGAAGTTTCCAAAAATTCTCCTGTTTTCATTCTTACTTTAATTTTTGCCCTTAAATCCACGGTTCCCGTATCATAAGCCAACACTGCTTCATTTTTAGAACTAAACGATTTACCTTCGCCTAAAGCATTATTTTTAATTCCAGTAATCCAATAACATCCTAAAATCATATCTAATGACGGAACAACAATCGGAGACCCTGTTGCCGGCGAAAGCAAATTAACATTAGAAAGCATCAATTCTCGCGCTTCTTTTTGAGCTTCGGAGGACAAAGGCAAATGAACCGGCATTTGGTCTCCGTCAAAATCAGCGTTAAACGCTTTACAAACAAGAGGATGCAATCTAATGGCTTCTCCTTCAATTAACAAGGGCTGAAATGCTTGAATACCCAAACGATGAAGCGTTGGAGCTCTGTTTAATAAAACTAATTTATTTTTTACAACTTGTTCCAATATGCCCCAAATTTCATCAGATTGATCTTCAATCAATCGCGAAGCTCCTTTGACATTATAAGCCATTTCTTTAAATAAAATTTCTTTTATCACAAACGGTTTGAATAATTCCAATGCCATTTTTTTTGGCAAACCGCATTGTCCAAATTTTAATTCAGGACCCACAACTATCACAGATCTCCCTGAATAATCAACTCTTTTCCCTAAAAGATTTTGACGGAATCGTCCTTGTTTTCCTTTTAACATATCAGCCAAAGATTTCAAAAGTCTACGGCCTCCAACACTTGCTTGTGTCATAATCCCGCCCCTTCTCATTGTGTTGTCTATTAAAGCGTCAACCGCTTCTTGCAACATTCTTTTTTCATTTTTAACAATAACTTCTGGCGCGGATATTTCCAAAAGATATTTTAAACGATTATTTCTATTAATAACTCTGCGATAAAGATCATTCAAATCAGAAGAAGCGTATCTGCCTCCGTCCAACTGAACCATTGGTCTTAAATCAGGAGGAAGAACCGGAATCGTTGTTAAAAACATATATTCAGGTTTTACTTTTGATTTAATCATTCCGCGAACAAGCTTTAACCGCCTTAACATCTTTATTTTTTCTATTTGAGATTTAGTTTTGTCAACTTGAACTTTTATTTGTTTTTCTGTTTTTTTCAAATCAATATTTTCAAAAATTTTGCGCAATGTTTCCGCTCCAGAACCAGCTTTGAAAACTTCTCCGTATTTCAAAGAAAAATTATGATATTCAAGTTCGGAAATAATTTTCAAGGGTTTCAAACTCGCTACTTCTTGTTTGGCTTTATCATAAGATTTTTTCAAATCATCCGCAACTTGTTTTTCCTGTTTTGTTTTTGGCTTTAAATCTTTGCTTATTGTTTTTAATTTTGTTTCAAACTCGCTGTCTACGGCTTTCAAGATATTATCTTTGGCTTCTTCATTAACTTCAATTATAATATAACTTGCGAAATATATAACTTTTTCTAATTGTTGTAAAGGAATATCTAAAATCATTCCCACCCTTGAAGGAACTCCTTTCAAAAACCAAATATGAGAACAAGGCGTTGCCAATGCGATATGTCCCATTCTTTCCCGACGAACCGAGGATTTTGTTATTTCCACTCCGCATTTATCGCAAATTATTCCTTTATATCTCACTCTTTTATATTTACCGCAAGCGCATTCATAATCCTTGATAGGACCAAAAATTTTCTCGCAAAAAAGCCCATTTTTTTCAGGTCTTTGCGTCCTATAATTTATAGTTTCCGCTCTAACAACCTCGCCATAAGACCAAGATAAAATATCTTCGGGCGAAGCAAGTTTTATTCTTATTGATTTAATGTCTTGAACGCGCATAATAACAACAAATAAATAAAAAATTATGGACGCCTTTGCGATATTATAATTCTTAATTTATTATTCTTTTTTATTATCTTTTTCTTTTTTATCTTCTTTCTTATCTTCTTTTTTTATTATCTTTTTCTTTTTTATCTTCTTTCTTATCTTCTTTTTTATTTTTATTTTTCGCAACTTTGGTCATATCGGATTTTTCTCGCGCCATATCAGCAAAAACAAATTCTTTATTATCTTGTTGTTTTTCTCCCTTGTTTTCTTCCTCTTTATTTTCTCTCCCTTGCTCCTTAACTTCAATACTCATTCCCAAAGATTTTAATTCCGCTGTGAGCAAATTAAACGAAGCTGGAATACTCGGATTTTTAATTTCTTCGCCTTTTAATATGGCTTCATAAGCGTTTGCTCTCCCTTGCACATCGTCAGATTTTATCGTGAGCATTTCTTGAAGAATGTAAGCCGCGTTGTATCCTTCCAAAGCCCATACTTCCATTTCTCCAAATCTCTGTCCTCCAAATTGCGCTTTTCCTCCCAACGGCTGTTGAGTAATTAAAGAATAAGGACCAATGGATCTCGCAAAAACTTTGTCTTCCACCATATGGATTAATTTCAAAATATAAGGATAGCCAACAGCAACCCTTTCCGAAAAAGCGATTCCTGTTTTTCCATCATATAATCTGACTTTTCCGTCTTCCGCAAATCCGGCTTTTTTAAGCTCTTGTTTTATATCATTTTCTTTCGCTCCTGACAAAGACGGAGTAACAGCTGTATATCCCAATTTGTTAGCGGCAAGTCCCAAATGCATTTCTAAAACTTGACCTAAATTCATTCTTGAAGCAATACCCAATGGATTTAAAACTATGTCTATAATAGTTCCATCTTTCATAAAGGGCATTTCACATTCTGGCAAAACTCTGGAAATAACTCCTTTGTTCCCGTGCCTTCCGGATAATTTGTCTCCGGCTTGTATCGCGCGAATTTCCGCTATGTCTATTCTAATTTTTTTTATAACTTCGGGTTCCAATTTATGCCCTTTTTCTCTGGAAAATATTTTTATTCCCGTGATTCTGCCTTTTTTTCCGTGAGGCATTCTCAAAGAAGTGTCTTTCACATCTTTGGCTTTTTCCCCAAAAATCGCCAAAAGCAATCGTTCTTCCGGGGTTAAATCTATCTCTCCTTTTGGAGAAATTTTCCCAACTAAAATATCATTAGGCCCGACTTCTGTTCCTGGATTTATTATCCCCTCTTCGTCTAAATATTTTAACTTTTCAATAGACACATTAGGAATATCCGGAGTTGTCACTTCAGGTCCTAATTTAGTGTCTCTTATATCGCAAAAAAAACTTTCAGAATGTATAGAAGTATAATAATCTTTTTTAACTATTCGCTCGGATATTATAATAGCGTCTTCATAATTTCCTCCGCGGAAAGGCATAAAAGCGACTAAAGCATTTTTGCCTAACGCCAACCTTCCGTCAACAATTGAACCGCCGTCAGAGATAATTTCTCCTTTTTTAACTTTTTGCCCTTTTTTAACTATTGGTTTTTGATGCAAACATGTGTATTGATTAGTTTTTACAAATGTTTTCAAACTATATATTTTTTCTTTTTTATTTTTGTCTTGTTTTATAACAATATGATCTGCGTCTGATTCTGCCACTGTTCCTGATTCTTTTGCTTTAATTACTTGCTTTGAATCTTTAGCCACAATTTCCTCAACCCCTGTTCCAACTAACGGAACATCAGGATTTATCAATGGAACTGATTGTCTTTGCATATTTGATCCCATCAACGCTCTATTGGCGTCGTCATTTTGTAAAAAAGGAATAAGAGAAGTTGCCACAGAAATTGGCTGTTCAGAAGACACATCAATAAAATCAATCTTTTCTTTTTCAACTTCGCTTGGCTCGCCTTTCACTCGTCCGCTCACTCGCGCGTCCATAATTTCTTTTTTTTCATTAATAGACACTCCTGCGTGAGCAATATTGTATTTTTCTTCTTCATAAGCGTTAAGATAACAAAGCTCTGAACTTACTTTCCCGTTTTTAACTTTATAATACGGCGTTTCAATAAAACCATAATCATTAACTCTTGCGTATCCCGCCAAATGACCAACCAATCCAACATTCCCCCCTTCTGGAGTTTCAATGGGGCAAATTCTTCCATAATGAGACGGTTGAACATCTCTTACTTCAAATCCGGCTCTTTCTCTTGTGAGACCTCCCGGACCAGTAGCAGACAATCTGCGTTTATGTTCTAATTCAGACAAAGGATTTTCATTGTCCATAAATTGAGACAATTGAGAAGACATAAAAAATTCTTTTACAACGCCGACAAACGGTCTAGAATTTATCAATAAATTAGGGCTTAAAACGCTTGGGTCTATTGTGGATATTCTGTCTTTAATAATTCTTTCCATTCTCATCAACCCAACCCTTAAACGATTTTGCAGTAATTCATTAATTGACCTCACTCTTCTGTTGCCCAAATGATCAATCTGGTCTTGCTTTGCGTTAGGGTCATTATTCAAACGAATTATTTCTCTAATAGTCGCTATCAAATAATCCACATTCAAAACTCTGCCCTCAATGGATATTTTATTATGTTTTAATTCCGCTTTTTGCGTTTTTTTCAATTCTGGCAATCTTTGCAAAGTTTTCCATACTCCAACTTTTGAAAGGTCGTATCTCTGAAAATTAAAAAATATATTATCAATCAATTCTTTTGCCGCGTCATAACCAGCCAAATCTCCAGGTCTTATTCTCTGATAAATTTCATGTATTGCTTCAACTTGATTAAATGAAATGTCTTTTTCAATTGTCGCATCAATATAATTAATTTCTCCTTTGTCCACATCTTGAAAAAACTTTTTAATTTGTTCATCATTATCTATGCCAAAAGCTCTTAACAATGTTGTGACAGGAACTTTCCTTTTTCTGTCTAATTTTACAAATATGGCTCCAGACGATTCTGTCTCAAATTCAAGCCAAGCTCCCCGATTAGGAATAATTTTAGCTCCAAATAATTTTTTACCCTTTGCGATTTTTTCAGTGAAAAAAATTCCCGGAGAACGAATAAGCTGTGAAATAACAACTCTTTCAACTCCATTGACAATAAAAGTTCCCCTTTCAGTCATTAAAGGAAAATCAGTCAAGAAAATTTCTTGTTCTTGTTCTTTTTTGGTTTTCAAATCAATCAACTTTGTTTTAACTCTTAACGGAGCTTCATAAGAATCATTATTTTTCTTTGCTTCTAAATCATCCTTATATTTTGGAACTCCAAGCTTGTAATCTAAAAACCAAAATTCAAACTCTTTGCCGGTATGGTCCCTAATTGGAGACACTTCGGCAAAAAGTTCTTTTAAATCTTTATCCCAAAATTCATTCCATCTTTGCTTTTGCATTTCCAACAAATTTGGTAAAGATAAAAAAACCTTAGATTTTCTAAAATCTTTTATTGTCATAAAAACAAAATTCCCTAATATAATTTAGGGGTTATTAACTATTAAATTTTACAATAAAAAAAACAAATTAAAAAAGAGTAAAATATTAAATTTCCTATTTCAAGATTATCTTACCAATATATAAAATTATGTCAATAGGCCTGTTGCTTAATAGTTATTCTTCAACAACCTCCGAAGTTTTATCTGACAGTTCTTTGATTTTTTCTTTAACATCTTCATTATCTGGATTTAATTCCAAAACTTTTTCAAACTCCATCACAGCTAAAGTTTTCTTGCCTTGCTTGACATAAGCTGTTGCCAAAGCGTAGCGCGCGTTAGAATGATTAGGCGTTATTTCCAATACTTTTTTAAATTCTAAAACAGATTCTTCAATTTGATTATTATTAAAATAAAGTCTGCCTAATTGAAATAAAATTTCAGTATTAGACAAATTATCATTACTTGCGTTTTCCATTATCTTTATGGCTTCTGTTATATTCTCTTGCTTTTCAAAAACCAACGCTTTTTGAATAAAAACTTGCGCGAAATTTGGATTTAATTCAATAGCTCTGTCAAATTTTTCCAAAGCTTTATCATTTTGCTCGTTGTTCATATATAACTTGCCTAACTCAACATATAAAAAAGGATTATTCGGCTCTAATGCAACAGCTTTTTCAAACGACTTGATTCCCCATTCAAGAGAATCCGGGGCAATACCTTGAATATCTCTATATATTGCTCCAATCGTTTCCCATGTTATTTCCCAATTCGGAGACAATTGCGTCGCGCCTTTTACTGAAATTTCTTTTTGGTTCACAACATCGTCTGAATATCCAGGATAAAAAACTTTGCCTCCGTTCATATAAGAAACAGACAAACGAATATATTTCACAATATCTTGCTCGCTTATTTGTTTGTCTTTATCAGACAAAGTTATCTGTCCCAACGCCAAACTTAAATAAGTTCTCGCAAGCGCAACTTTATATTGCGATTGCCAAGGATTCATTATCATCGCTTTTTCTAAATATCCAATTCTATGTTCTATGGAAATTTCGCTGTTCGGATTTAAAGCTTTCAAATATGAAGCGTCCGCTATATAAAATCTTGCTCCAAAAAATATAAAAACAAAAATCGCTATTAAAAAAACAGTTAAAATAATGTTAAAAAGCAAAGAAAATTCTGGATAATCTTTGAAGGAAAGATTTTTTTGTTTTATTGGTTTGTCCCATACCACTGTTGACAACGCCAAGCAAAACCAAAACATAAATCCCAAAACAAGATTTTGATAATAAATAAATTGCGCAATCAATAAAACAATAAAACCCAACAACAAAGGAATTTGATACTTGCTATTTTCTGTTTTATTTTCAAATAAAACTTTAGAAATATGGATTATGACCAAATAACTGATAAACAAGAAAAATCCAATAACGCAAGAATAACTCAATATCCCTAAAATTCCCATTGTGGCGATTATTTCCGCAATATGATTTCCGGGTCTGTCAAATCGTATTCCAGAAAACTCTGTTTGATTAAACTCTGCGGGTTTAAATTTTGAAAAATCGTGATAAAACGAACCTGTTCCTGTTCCTATCAACGCGGATTTAACGCTGTCGCTCACTGTTCCAAACGCAATTTGAAAAGAGGTTTTTTGAGGAAGCGTTTGCTTTTGTTGTAATGTCAACAAATCAGACGCAAACGATATATTGCTATTTGCGAACATTGTTTGATAATTCACAAAAATTGAAATTGCTCCGATAATTATTAAAAATATAGGAATTAAAAGACGATTAACATCTTGCTTAAACATTCTTTTATACAAAGCAAACCCCGTGAAAAGACCTAACGAAACTGTCAAAGCTATCCACGCTGGAGTAAAATCAATAATCAACAATAATATAAACGCGGAAAACAACAATAAATAAATTTTATATAATTTTTCTTTTTTCTTTATTTCAGCGTTTGAATTTGAACGACTAAGAATAAATCCTGTTAAAAACACAACAGAAAACGCTAAAAATATGGCTAATCCCTGCATACTGCCCGACACAGTGTTAAATGTTTTTGCCAACATCATACTCGGCAAATGAAAATCACTATTCCATAATCGCAAACTGGCATCAATTTTTTGCCATATTCCAAAAATAGAAAAATAACCCGCTAAAATCACAAAAAACAATGACGCTAAAAATGATTTTATTAAACCGTTTATTGTCAAAGGATAATTATCGTTTTTATCATTATTGTCGCTGTTTTTTTCTTTGTTTTCTTCTTTATCTTTATTATTGTTCCTTTTTGTAAGATTTGTTATTAAAAAATAAAACGCTCCAAAACTTAACAAAGTAATAAGACCATCGGAAAATCTTCCGTAAAATCCAAACAAAGAAAAACCCTTGTCAACAGAAAAAACAGCTGACAACGACGCTATAAACAAAAAGCCCAAAATAGGCAAATCCAAAGGAGCGCGACAAAATCGCGCTTCCTTGTTTTTCCACGCCATATTCGCCAACCACGCAAACAAAGCTATTATTGTTAAAAAAAATAATATATATTGTTTGTTAAACTCAAACGCTTCAGCTGTAAACGGCAAAAAAAACAAAGGCATTAAAAAAACTAAAGAATACACAAACAACTTAATAATTCTATTAAACATATTGACAATAATAAATTATCGCAAAAAAATTATTCCTTAAATAAACAAAATAACCAAAAAAGGAACAACATTAAAAAACAATAATTTTATAATTTTATTATTCTATTATTCTATTATTCTATTATTCCATTTTCGCGCAAAATAACAAAACAGTCAACAACCGCCCTGTGGATAACCCTATCTCCCCCTCCCCTAATTCCCAAGCTGTATTCTTTAATTTTCCTGCTTTATAATGTTTCATAACAACAATATAACATATTATATTTTCTTTTACAAGCTAAAAGGAAAATATAAAAATTTATATTTTCCTTTCCAAAAACTTTTAAATCTCCATTAAACGCCTTCTTCAATACCGTTTTTTTCAATTCCTCGTCATAAGTCGCCATAATATTTCTATCCGCTAAAAATAAAATTCTTGGGCGGCGCGCGCCGTCTCGCTTTAAATTCCAGCGAGTTTCAAAAAATTTTTATTTATAATTTTATTCTACCCCATTCCAAATTTTTTTACAATAAACCTGACCAACGCAATAGATTTTTCATTGAAAAATAA
>JAYELE010000090.1:0-15413 GCA_034717255.1 Patescibacteria group bacterium | reverse complement strand
CGCGCGCCGTCTCGCTTTAAATTCCAGCGAGTTTCAAAAAATTTTTATTTATAATTTTATTCTACCCCATTCCAAATTTTTTTACAATAAACCTGACCAACGCAATAGATTTTTCATTGAAAAATAAAAACAAAAATAAACACAACGAAAAAAAGGAACAAAAGCATCTCTCGCCCCTTTCTATAAAACGACAACAAACTTGTCGCGTTGGCCAAGTTTGTTGTCACTTAAATTTATTAAATTTATTGTTTATTAAAATAAATAATTAATAATGTATCGAGAGATATTCTCGATACATTATGCTCATTATAATAAAAAAATAAATCGCGAAAACAAGCTGGACAAGGACAGTCCTTGTCCCACTCTAATTACTAACAAGCTGGACAAGGACTGTCCTTGTCCCACTCTAATTACTTTAAATTTAAGTTTATTAGTTTTGATTAGCGGGACATAGCTGGACAAGGACTGTCCTTGTCCCGCTAATTAAAATAAAGGCCTGTCGGCATTTGATGTGGACAGGCCAAAATATAACAAAAAGCGCTCTCATTAAATTTTTATTATAACGAAAAACGCTCTAATTAAATTTTTATTATTTTGTTCTTGTTGTTCTCACTCTGTCTATTTCAGTTAAATTTTGTTTTCTTAATCTTATGCTTTTCGGAGTAATTTCCAAATACTCGTCTTCCGCCGTTATTTCCAATCCTTTTTCCAAAGTTAATTCCATTGCTGGAACAAGTTGAATAGCGTCATCAGATCCAGACGCGCGCATATTTGTTAAATGTTTTCCTTTAATCGGGTTAACTGTCATATCATTGCCTTTTGCGGTATTTCCTATTACTTGCCCTTCATAAACATCAACCCCAGGACTCACAAATAAAACTCCGCGTTCTTGAAGATTTGCCAAAGCGTAAGACAATACTTTCCCTGTGTTTCCGGAAATCATTGACCCTGTGGAATGCTTTTCAATTTCGCCGACATAAGGTCTAAAACCAATTACTTCATTACATAAAATTCCTTGACCCTTAGTGTCAACAATAAATTCGCTTCTATAACCAAGCAACCCTCTTGTCGGAATTTCATAAATCAAACGAGTATAATTTTGTTCAGGTTCCATAGACATCATATTGCCTTTTCTTTTAGACATTTTTTCCATAGCAGTTCCAACCATTTCTTCGGGAAGATCAAGAGTCACTTGTTCAAATGGTTCATATTTTACTCCATCTTTTTCTTTTATAATAACTTGAGGTTGAGAAACTTGAATTTCATAATTTTCGCGACGCATATTTTCAAGCAAAATCGCAATCTGCAATTCCCCTCTTCCGTAAACCTTGAAATAATCAGCTGAAGAAAAATCAATTTTCAAACCAACATTGACTTCCAATTCTTTTTCTAATCTTCTTTTAATTTGCTGACTGGTTAAAAATTTTCCTTCTTTTCCCATAAAAGGAGAACTATTCGCCAAAAAATTTAAACAAATTGTTGGCTCGTCAACTTTAATATCTGGCAACATCTCTTGATTTTCATTTGCGCAAACAGTGTCTCCAATATAAATGTCAGGCAATCCCGCAATCATAACAATATCGCCGGCAAACACTTCTTGCGTTTCTTTTCTGTTCAATCCTTCAAAAGAAAATAATTTTGTTATATTGCCTGAAACAATTTCCTTGCTATGCTTTTTTATAAAAACTTTGTCTCCTGTTTTTATTTTTCCTTGATAAACTCTGCCTATGCCCATTCGTCCAAGATAATTATCATAAGCCAAGTTAAAAGGTTGAAAAGAGAAATCAAGCGAAATATCTACTTGCGCTGCTGGAACTTTTTCCAAAATTGTATCAAGAAGAGGAGATAAATCTTTTGATTCATCGGCTAAATTTAATTTTGCTATTCCTTGTTTGGCGTTTGCGTAAACAGTCGTAAAATTAAGCTGTTCATCGCTTGCTCCAAGATTCATAAAAAGTTCCAAAACTTTTTCATTAGCCCATTCAGGTCGCGCCGCGGGCTTGTCAATTTTATTTAAAACAACAATCGGTTTTAACCCAAGTTCTAAAGATTTTTTCAAAACAAATTTCGTTTGAGGCATCGGACCTTCTTGCGCGTCCACAACAAGCAAAACCGAATCAATGGAACGCAAAACCCGTTCCACTTCCGAACCAAAATCAGCGTGACCCGGAGTGTCCACTATATTGATTTTTGTGTCTTTGTAAAAAACCGAAGTATTTTTAGAATAAATGGTAATGCCCCGTTCTTTTTCAAGATCGTCTGAATCCATACTTGTATTCTTGTCGTCAACAATCATTCCTGTTTGCGCCATTAAAGCGTCAGTTAAACGAGTTTTGCCATGATCCACATGAGCGATAATCGCTATATTTCTAATTTCCATAAAAAAACAAAATTCCCCATAACGAGGAAAATACTATATTATATACATTATCATCCTTAAATCATTATATATAAAAATCCTTATCTGTCAACCAAAACTCCAATTGACCACGGCCGAGGCCGGGCCTCGGCCAAAAATGGCCGAGGACTATCCTTGACCAATTTGTTCCATTTATTAATTTTAACTAAAAATACAAAGAAATGAAACGCATACTAATCCTAAAATTATACCAATAAGACCAACCTTTAAATTCTGTTTTATTTGCGCCGCTGGAATTATTTCTTCAACAGAAATATAAACCATAAATCCCGCCGCAAGAGCTAAAGATATTCCCAATAATTCTAAAGGCATTCCTCTTAAAAAATAATAACCGAGAATAAAACCGACTAATTCAAACAAAATCGTCGTTGTGACAATAATAAAAGATTTCATTTTCTTTTTAGTCAAGGCGTATAATGGAACAATCGTCGCAATATTTTCCGGAATATCGTGAATCGCAATACCAAGCGCTATTACAATTCCTAAAACAGGCTCTAACGCAAAACCAACTCCGATTGCCAATCCTTCGGGAAAATTATGCAAAGCCATACCAATAACAAGCATAGTAACGCTTCTTTTAATGGATGGTTTTTCTTTTTTCATCAACTCTGGATTTATATGTGGCAAAGTTCTGTCAACAATCCGCATTATTGCGATTCCAAAAAAGAAAGATATTGCCACCAAATAAAAAGAGGCAATTTCCAAAGCTTCCGGTATTAATTGGAAAAAAGAGGTACCAATCATCATTGAACCGGCAAACGCTAAAAAACCATATAGCATAACTTTTTTTGGTTTTTTTATTAGCCCAACTAAACAACCTAAAGTTTGCCCAACAAAAATTAAAATTATTATCAAAAATAAATTTTCCATATTTTTTTCAATAATCGTATTATTTTTTTTATTTTATTCCTCTATAATAAACAGCTTTTATTTTATCCCCTATAAGAATATTCTCTTCTGTTTTAAATCCCGTTTTTCCCGCGAAAATCTGAACGCTGAATTTTGACGCTCCATCCTAATCACTCGCTTTGAGCTTTGAATCAATATATTAAGCTTTTATTTCTGATTCTTTCATAAATTAAATTAACAAAAAATATCTTAATGGAATTTTAACCGCATTATATTCTTCTGAATATTCCAATTCATTATTTGAAATAATCAAACTATATTTTGGTTTTACTTTTTCCGCTGTTTTTATAATTTGTCGATAACCTTTTTTCCCAACTCCAACCTCCATAACAATTTTTTGTTTTTCTAAAGATACAATAAAATCAGCTCCCCCTTCTGCCACATCATAGGTTAAAGCAAATCCTCCAAATTTAGGCAATATTCTATTCAAATACATCCCTACTGTATCTTCTAATAAACTTCCTTGATAATTATCAAATATACCTATACTTTCTCTAACTGATAAATAAGAAAAGCGAAGCGATGGCGTTGCAAAAAGATATTTTGACGGCTTTTTAATTTGTTTGAAATGCGCGCCATGAGGCTCTATGCGAGAAATTAATCCAGAATTTTCAAGCGATTTCAAAATCAACCGAAGAGTATCGGGCTTAATCTCCAATGTTGCGCTAAGCTTTGTCGCGCTAACTCCCAAGGTATCAGAAATTAAATAAAGAATTTTATCAATTCTGTTGAGTGTTTCTATTCCAAATTTATAAAACTGTGGTATATCAGTATAAATAACTTTATTGATAATTTGCGCAATGAAACTCATCGCCATCACTTCGTTTTCTGATTTTAAAGTAAAAGGAAAAGTTCCAAATTTAATATAGCGTTGTATTTCCAAAGTATCAATGCCCAACCAATATTTTTTTATTTTTTCTTCTTCCTTTTGCAATCCGATAAAAACATCCTTCGCTGTTTCAGAAAAAAGAATTATATCTCGTATATTTTTTTCCAATCCCTTAATAGGAAATTTTCTATTTTTGAAAAGCATATACTCCGCGAAACAAACCGGATAAATATCCACAAAAAAAACTCTTCTAGCAACATCGGCGTTAATTTGTTCTCGTAAAAGCAAAGCGGCCGAACCAGTACAAAATATCATCACATTTTTTGATTTGTCATAAATTGTTTTCAAAAACAACGCCCACTTTTCATCATAATGAATTTCATCTAAAAAAAGAAAGAGAGGCGCGTCTAATTCTTCAATGCGCTTGCCAACTAATTCTTCATAATTTTCCACAATATCCCACAAATTAACATCAAATCTTTTTATGGCTTCATCTACCGATAAATAAATTTTTGTGATATTTTCATTGGACAAGGATAAAAATAACTGAGCTAGCAAAGTTGTTTTTCCTGTTCCCCTGAGCCCCGGCATCACAATCACCCTCGGTTCAGTTCTTTTTTGCAAAAAATCAGTGGCATATTTTTGTAAAACTAAAAAAACGCTCCGCTTAAAAAGCGGTTTATCCTGTAAATCATTAGCCAATCCTTTTAATCTTTTTTGAGATTGAATAATTTGCGACTGTATATATTCTTGTAATTCCTTATTTTTCATATCTCTATACTATCACAAAGGGTTAGTATTTGTCAATACTATACCCTTTCAAAGGGTTAGTAATTTTATTTTAAAATTTCTTCCATATTTCCATATTTTTATTTTATTAAATCATCAAGTGAAACGCCAAGGGCATCTGCAATTTTTTTAACAGTATCAATAATGGGGTTAGGCGTTGCTCCCGCCTCTTTTTTCGCAAAAACTTTTCTTTTTAATTTTTTGATGTTTCTTAACTTTCTCTGCGATAATTAAAAAAATAATACCCCATAAAAAACCACTTACTGCCTGCGAAGAACCTGCAAATAATAATAGTTCTATTATAGCGCTAAAGATAATAAAAACACCTAAAATAAAAAAAATATAATATAAAATTGTTTTATTTTTTTCTTTCATAAATCTATTCTACCTTATTTTACCCCCCCCACGCAACTCACTATTTATTGGAAACAAAAAACTCCCAGAAACGGGAGTTTTTTATTGGAATAGCAAGCTACTAAAAGGTAAATAAAATTTCGTCGCTTATTTAAACCCTTCCTCGCTCCCCTAATGGGCTCTTGATATGCCCTTAAGCCACTATTGCTTTTTACCGAACAAGTCGGGCTAATTACACAACACTGTTTCCAGCCAAAAGACTGAAAAATACCAACTCTCACTATTCCAATATAATTATAGCAAATTTTTATAGAAATGTAAAAATAAAAGAGAGTTTCTCGTTGCTCGCGCGCCCAAATAATACAAACTTTTAGTTTAACTACGAGACAAGCGAAGGAGGGCTCACCAAAAAACCCCGAAAAACGCAGTTTCGACTTTCCTGACTTCGCATGCTGGCGAGCTCGCTGGCGGGTAAATATTTTTTGAAATTTTAATTGTTTAGTTTTCGTTGGTATAATTATCTTAAAATTACCTTAAATCACAATAAATCCTTATATTCATTATAATTTTCTTTAATTATCTGCTTCCATTTTGCTGTTTCTTTGCCATTGCCCAAATCATTTTTATGATAAACTAAGAGGACATAAACCGTTTTTATGTCTTCTTGAATGGCAATAATGCATCTATTGCCAGAATCCTTTCTTGATTGTTTTGTCCCGACAACACGAAATTCAGTTTTAACTATCCTAATATTTTTGGTCTTAATAATTTCTTCAACAATTGAAGTCGCAAACAAAGAGTCAATTCTTTTTAGCTCCTCGTTTATTGCTTGCCATGTTGCATCCCAATTTTTTTTATATTTCTTCTTAAATTTTTTAATAAAGTGATGTTCAGCGAAATGTTCCACCATTACTGAATACTTAATAAACATATTCTGGATCTTCTTGAGTTATTAATTCATAGGGAATTATTTCATCAGGAAAGCAAATTTTATAAGGCAACTGATTATGGGTAAAATGAACAATTTCATTTGTTTTTCTGTTTTTCCATTTTTTTGCAATTTTGCCAATTAAATCCATTTCTTCTTTTGATATTTTTTTAAGTATTCTTTTTTGCGAACTTTCATTTTCTGAAATTAAAAGCATTTCATTTTTATGGTCAATAGATATTGCGCCCGTATCCTCTAACTCGTCTATTGCCCTAAAGTATATATCTGGCACTGGTCCATATCTAATACGACGATATTGCATTCCGCTCATGCTTTTCAGATGATTATAGAACCAAGCAAAATCTGCTAAATATAACATTTTAGCAAGTTTGGTTTTTAATATTTTTCCATCTGAAGATGAACCATTTCTAACATACGCTAATATCATTTCTTTGTATTTTTCATTATTTGGCATTACTCCTTTTTCAACTTCTTCCAAAGAAATGCCAAAAATATCAGATAATTTTACTATTTGAGAAAAATTAAGCTCTGTCCTTCCTTGTTCAAAAGAAATATAAGAAGACCGAGAAATTCCGATTTTTCTAGCAATTTCTTCTTGCCTTAAACCCTTTTTTTTTCTTAGACTTTTTATTAATTTGTAATATTGATTAACCATAATTAATTTTAATTTATATTTTCATTATATACAAATAATGTTTAAAAATCAAACTTTATATGTCTATACTCCAAACATATTAAAATTATTTGACTATTTTAATCGCTTTGCCTTCAATTATAGCATTGGTCACTTTTTTGTATGCCGAAATTAAAATTCTTTGAAATGTGCTTCGGGAAGTTTTCATCATTTTAGCGGCTTCATTTTGATCTAAATTTTTATCATTTTTTAACCTCAAAGCTTCCACTTCTTCAGCGGTTAATTCTACCATATCTAAAAATCTCATTGGCGCGCCTTGAGGTTTAAAATAAGTTATGTCTGGATTAAATCTTATTTTTCTGTAAAGTCTTGGTCTTGGCATATTAATTTCTTATTAAATTAACATTACAATTAGGGCATTTTAAATTTGAACACGGAACGCCTCTTTGGTGCGAAGTTTTATAACCGCATTTTTCGCAAACGCAATGACCGTCTGGACCTTTTCCAGACGCCTCTTGAATTTTATCCTTAAATCGTCCTTTTCTCTGCCAACCAAATCCTCTACCAAAATCAGGTTTATAAAATCCAGTTTCTATCTCGTGGCTGACAATTTGAATAACCACATATTCTAAAGGTTCTATTGCCTGTATTAATTTCTCTCTTAAAATATTGGAAATTTTAGTCGCTTCTTCTACACTTAATTTGCTCGGCAAATCTATTTCCAAATTAGCGGTTACAACAGAACCTTTTTTCTGTGTTTTTAAAGAATTTATCTTAATATTTTCTTTTTCAGCGATTGATTTTATTTCCTCTTCTATTTCTTCGCCAGCGGTAACATCAAGTAAAGAATCAATAGCTTCTTTACCTAATGGAAACGACTCTTTAATAATATAAAGTCCTATCAATACCGCCAAAATAGGATCAGCGTAAATCCAATATTTAGAAAATAATACTCCGCTCAAAACAGCTATTGAGGCAAGCGCATCCGCTTTATCATGTGTTCCGTCAGAAAGAAGCGTCAAGGAATTTTCTTTTTTCCCATAATAAATTTTAAGCTTAGAAGTAAAAAAATTTATCAAAAGAGATAAAGACATAACCCCAAAAATCAAATAATCTATTTTTATTTCTTCTGGATTTAAAAATTTATTATAGGCTTCGTAAATAATCCCTATACCAGAAATAAAAAGAATAAAAGTAATAATTAATCCGCCTAAAACTTCAAATTTATAATGACCATAAGGATGTTTTTTATCAACTGATTTTTGAGATACTTTAATGCCAAAATATCCTACCACAGAAGCAAAAATATCTGTAAAAGAATGAAATCCATCAGCTAAAACAGCCGAGGAATGTGAAATTAAACCGACTGAAATCTTTCCTCCTGCTAAAACTATATTGGCTAATATTGAAATTAATGCTATTTTTCTTTTCATTTTATCGTTAAATTTATATGATTAATAATTTTTTGAAATATTTTTTGATAATTTGGATTAATTTCAACTACTGGCTTCATCTTTATCATTGCTTCAACAAAATCTTTGCTAAAAGGTATTTTTTCCACAATTGAAACTTTTTTTTCTTTAGCGAATTTCTCTATTTTTTTGACAAAATTTTTATTCAAATCACTCTTATTTATAATAATACCATAATTAATCCCAAAATGTTCCACGACTTCCAAAACTCTGCGAAGCGCTTTAAATGCTGTTGGAGTAGGTTCGGTTACCGCTAAAATATAATCACTATTCCGAATAGACGCAATCACTGGACATCCTATCCCCGGAGCCGAATCAACGATTAGATATTCTGCTTGTTGTTTTTTGGCTATTTTTTGAGCTCTTTCTTTAACTACAGTCACCACCTTGCCACTTCCAGATTCTCCCATTTTCAATTGCCCAGAAACAACGGTAAACCCATATTTAGTTTGGCCTTCTCCAATAACCGCATTTTCAACTTTTTTCATATCTATGCCATTTGGACATAACAATTTACAAACTCCACAACCCTCGCATAAAAAATTATTTATTTTCGGCAATTGTTTTTTTTCATCCCATGAAATCGCGGAAAAGGCGCAATTTTTTACTATTTTTTTACATCCTTGAGCATTCTTATTCACAAAAGCCTTTATATTTGTAGAGACTTTTTCATTTTTGATTAATTTATTTAAACCAAAAAGCAAAGCTAAATTAGCCGCATCCACATCGCAATCCACTGCTACAATCTTATTTTTTTGAGCCATTAAAAAAGCTAAAGAAGCGGAAATACTGCTTTTCCCAACGCCTCCTTTACCCGATAAAATTGTAACAGTTTTTAAATTTTTCATTTTTTTAATTGATTGGCTATTTTTTTAATTTCCCTATTTTTGATTGGTAATCCAGAACAATATTTTTTTTCAATATCTTGACTATAAGGAATTTTGGCAATAATTTTCGTATGATATTTTTTAACGATTTTCTCAATAATATCTTCTGGTCCGATGCCGATTCTATTAATAACAACTTGAGTTTTTACTTTTAACTTTTCAGTTAAAGAAAGAATTAAATCAAGATCATGAGCGCCTAAAGGGGTCGGTTCCGTAATGGCCAATGCCCGATCGCTTCCAGAAAGAGCCGCGATCACTGGACAATGCGTGCCAGCGGCCGTATCAATAATAATATAATCAAAATTTTTTTTCCATTCTTCATAAAATTTTTTTACCGCATTAACTACCAAACTTGATTCTTCAATACCGGTTTTCATTTTTCCAGATAACAAAGTTAATTTTCCTTTTTGGCCGATAAAAATTTCACCGATAGCTTGCTCTGATTCAGTAATCGCTCCGACAGGACAAACTATTTTACAAGCTCGACAACCAATACACTGTTCAGGAATAAAAATAGGATCTTTTCCTTTGACAAAAACGATGGCGTTTTCAGGACAAACCTTAGCGCATTTTCCACAATGTATACATTTTTTAAAATCAAAAACCGGCATCATATTTTTGACATCTTTTACTTTTTTTAATTTAATGCCAAGCAAAAGATCGTCTCCGGGACAATCTACATCAGCATCAATCAATAATACATTTTTATCTTCAGATAAAATTGAAGCCAAAGCAGTCGCCACAGTTGATTTTCCAGTTCCACCTTTACCGCCGGTAATGGCTATTTTAATATTTTTTTTCAACATAAATCTTTTTTTTACCAAGTTGAAATAAAAAATTATTTTACGAACAAAAAACATAAACAATGTCCGTTTTTTTTAATTTCTTCTTTATGATAGATACAAGGACAAACAATTTTGTCGTTTTCCTTTTGATTCTCTTTAATACGACGGCAAGGACAATATCTTTTGCCATACTTCTTTTCTTTTTCTAATAACGATTTTATTAAAAAATTAACTACTTTTTGGTCTGGGTTTAAACGAAAACCATTATCTTTCGCGTAATCTTTATATTCTTTAAGTAATTGTTCAAATTCTTTTTTTGTGGACATATTAAAAAATCATTAGTATTAATAACCTCTTCTTTTGCCAAATTTAAAACCTTTGCCTTTGCTTCTGTTTAAACCCGGACCGCCGAATTGATGTTTCCTTAAATCTGGATTTTCAGAATTCGGCCGAATGGCTTTTTGCGGACAAACATCTAAACATTTGCCACATTTGATACATTTATTTTGATCAATAATTGCTTTACCATTTTTCATTGAAATGGCTCCAACAGGGCAAACATTGACACACGCTCCGCATCCTATACATTTATTTTGATTTATCCAAGGCATAATTTTATTTTATTATTTAATAAAAGGACATTGACTTTTTTTCGCTTTGCCGTCCAAAACCGCTCTGATAAATTCGTTACAAGACTTAAATCCGCATTTTCCGCAATTTAAATTAGGAACTAAACTTTTTAATTCTTTTCCTGCTAAATATCTTTTTTGCGTTTCTTTTTCATCAATTATCTTATTCCCGTAGCAATACCCACAAATTGCCGAAGGCATAGAGTGTTTTAATGTTAATTTTTCGTTTTTAATAATAGGAGATTTCTTTATAAATTCCGCTATGTCAACAGCGCCTTCTCCTGTGAGTCCGTTCACTTCCGCTATTTTCGCTTTAGGATTAACCTTTAAAATTTTCGCTCTAAAAATCTCTCTTTCTGCTTGAGAAATTAAATCGCCTTTACTAATAGCCACGACATCCGCATCAGTTAGAATAGGTCCGTAACGAGAAGGATCACCTGAAATAATATCCAAAACATTAATCCCTAATCCTTCTTTAACATAAGGAGAACAACGAAGACACAAGCCCGCGGTTTCTAAAATAATAATATCTTTGTCCTGATTTTCTTTAATTATCTTTGGTATTTCAAGGGCAGTATAATGGTCGGGACATAGTTCTCCAGCTAATTTTTTTACAGTCGGAATCTTATATTTTTCAGCAATCCGTTCATCATCTAATGTTTGCAAACAATCAAATTTAGCGAAAAATAACTTAAAATCATTTTTTAATTCCTGAATTACATATTTAATTATACTCGTTTTACCTGAGCCAGGCGTTCCGGCAAAAATTATAAATTTCATATTATTATTAGACCTGTTGCTTAATAATTTTTCTGATGAAAAATTAAAGATTTTGAGATGAAAATTGTGAATAACGAGGATGTTATATATTATATAACAGACAAGTTATGAATAATTTTCAACCAAAATATTTAGTTTTTGGCGGAAAGTGTTATTAAGTAATAGGTCTATTATTAGATTTAGCTGGTTCGCAATGTATTTCCACACTTTTGATCTCTTCGCCTTTCCTTATTTTTTCTCTTATATTTAAACCGTAACCTTCTATCCAGTTAAGATAATGAGCAATGCCTTTTTCTTTTAAGGAAGTATTCAAAATTTTAACAACGCCCCCGTCTTTGATAATAATCCTTTTATCGGCGCTTAGCGCTAAAGAAGGATCGTGCGTAACCATTAAAATAATTTTTCCTTCCTCTACTAAAATTTTTATTGCCTGTTCTTTTTTAATGCCGGCGTTTTCTATTTCGTCAATTAAAATAATAGGAGAAATACTGATATTCGCCACATCAGAAACCATTAAAGCTCTGCTTTGCCCGCCTGATAAATTCAACAGGTTCGTTTTAGGAGAAATCGCTTCACCTGTAACTTCATTAGCTTCATTTATTACTTCTTTAATTAAACTGCTCTTTGATTTTTTTCCACGAGATTCCAGATGCAAGCGCAAAAAATCTTCAACAGACATATCCGTAAAAAAATTCATACTTTGAGCTAAAGAAGCAATCAATTTCCTTTTTGGATTAAACCTCAACTCTTTATTCGGAATTTTATCATTAACCAATATTTTTCTTTTACTTTTTGTGTCTTTTTGAGCTAATCTTTCAATATCATAAAGAAGCTGACTTTTTCCAGCCCCAGTATGCCCTACAATAGCAATTACTTCTCCTTTTTTTATATCAATCCTCTTAAAATTCTCTTTTTCTCCAAATTTATTTATCCCTGGAAAAATTGTTATTTTTTTAATATCTTCATTCATATTTAATAGCGTTAAAAGGGCAACTTTCCATGCATTTACCGCACTTTTTACATTTATTTTCGTCAATAAGAGCTTTTCCATCTTCACCAATTTTAATTGCTCCATAAGGACAAAAATTAATACAAGCTCCACATCCAGCGCATTTTAATTTATCAATTTTATATTTTTTCATAAAAATTTATTTTTATTTCTAAGCGAATAAAATTATATCTTTTAACAAACTAATTTATCTTTTTAAGCTTTTTGTCTATAAACGCTTGTAAAACATCTTTTACAATTCCTTCTCCAGAATAAATTTCAATATTAAATTGATTCAAAACATCCAAAGCTTTTGGTCCGACATTTCCAGTTATTATTGCGTTAACATTATTTTCCGCTATTAGTTGAGTAGCAGAAACACCAGCTCCACTATTTTGATTAGCGCTTTCATTTTTTATAGCTTCTGTTTTTTTTATTTTTCCGTCTTTTATTTCAGTAATAATAAAATACGGACACCTGCCAAAAACATCGGAAATATCACTTTCAATGTTTTTATCTATTGAACTTATTGCGATTTTCATAATATTTGTTAAATTATTTTTAACCCTTAATTTAGGCTAAACAAATTTTGATATCCTTAAAATCTTCTTCAAGTCTAATCTTTGTCTTGCGCCAGAACCATTAAAATTTAATTAATTTCTATTTTAAGCATATACCCATAATAAACTTTTGTCAATGGCAGTTTATTAATAACAAAAAATTTCCGCAATAATAAAGAACGCGCAAATTAAAAAATTTACCCGCATCAAAATTTCGAAAAAATTTTTGGCGCTGGAGTGTAGAGAAAATTTTTTTGTTTTGGTTTTCGCCGAAAACGCAAGTCGTAAATCATTATTTTAAATTTCTTTTCTTGCTTTTATGAATTAAATTCAACAAAATTATTTCAAAAGTTTGTTGCGATTTTTCATTGAGAGCCAAAAAGAAAAAAACATAGAGTAATCCTATGTTTTTTTATTTTCTGTGGTTTTTTGCTCCGCATTGTGGACAATATTAGAATCTGTTTAGTTAATAAATTATAATAATTTTTTTTCTTTAAATCTCTCTATATTTTCTGCTAATAAAAGAATAGATAAACTAGCAAATTTCTGCATCCCTAAGGAAGGGGCATGAGAAAACCCAACATATTCCAGCTTCTTATTTTTATATTTTATATATTTCAACGCAGGTATTAAATCTGTATCAGAACTGATTAATACAGCTGTATCATAAACATCATCCGCAGCGCCTATTACCAAATCTATTGCAATCTTTACATCTGTCCCCTTTTCTCTTATTTTTCCCCCATCATAAATAACTCTGCCTCTTTTTATTATAAAACCATCATTCTCAATCTTAGCTAAAAACTTTTGTTGACCTTTTACAATTTGTTTACTCTTTTTTGTATTATCTAAATTTCTGACAATACCAACATAATACCTTTTAGAAATACATTCCCTATCTTTAACAAGGGAATCAACAAATTTATTAAAATTAAATTTTACGCCTTTTGGAAAATTAATTTTTTTATCTTTTAGGTATTTATAAAGATTGCTACCATCAATATAAATAGCAACTCTTTCTTTTTTATTAAATTGATTCATATAGTTTTATTATAAGAATCTGCCCTGAAACAGAACCTTGAAATTAAGCTTCTATAATTATATAAAAAATCAATGCAGTTCAATTATAAATCATTTTGCAATAAAAAACTACCCTTGCCCGAAAGCAGAAGTAGTGATCATAGTAATTATACATTAACTTTATATTATTTTTTGTCAATACCTTGGCTGTGGAAAACTGTTCTAAATTGCTCCGCGGAATAGACGATGTTCAAACCTACTTTATGATCTTAAAAGACTATTTTTACCTCACCAACCTAAAATCTCCATAGTTTTGCCATACCCCGCAACTCACTATTCCTTAAATAATACTTTCTGTTGTTTCTCTTGCTCTTTAATATTCGCTTTAATAATTTTAGTCCACAGCTCTTTAGCTTTTGGATTGTCTTTGATCATCTCATTGTAAATTTCAGTTTCTTGGCTGTAAATCTTAAATAATCTCTGCTCAATCTCGGCTTTCAATTCCTCTTTTTTAATTGGGTAGTGTTTCATCACTAAATCCCACACTTGGGCATTAACAATATAAGCGTAATTCTCGGAATTAAAAAGCTGCGCCTCAAACTCCTCAAAAGTTTTAACTGGGTTTTTGTTGTGCCAATAATTATGCGCTACTTCGTGATAAAAAATAGGTATCCATAATTCCTTTTTTAATTTTATGTTTGGGTTAATATAAACCGACTGGGTTTTTGCCCCGTGATACATTATTTGGTCTTTTAATTTCGGATTGGTTCTGTAAAGCTTACCCCCTAATGCCCCACTCATTAAATACTGATGCGTCTCTAATAACTCTTTTGGCATTTCACTTTTAACAATGTCCATTAAGTTAATAATCTCGTTTATTTCTGCTAAAAATATTTTCGTTTGCTCGGCTTCTTTTTCTTTGGCTTGTTTTTGTAAGTAGAAATAAATTGATACCGAACCAATAATCAAAATTATTAAAAGTAGAAAAATTAAAAGTTTATTTTGATTAGGCATAGTAGGGATGGGATTTAATTCCTATGCTTATATTTACTAACTGGAAACACAAAGCTCCCCGCCAGCGACAACCTTTCGGTCACTCTACACCTTTCGGTATAGACCCATCCCTGAGCCTCGACGAAGAGCTTAATATCAGGGATGGATTTTTTATGCCATATCCTATAAAATAGGACTTAGGCTATTAAATTTTACAATTAAAGAATAACATAAATTGATAAAAAAGGGAAGCAAAATTATACCTGATATTTTGGGTAAGGATTGAAAAAGTAGCTAAAATATGACAAAATAGAAAAAATAAGAATAAAATAAAAAAGGTTCCAAATAGATTCTATTAAAAACAAAATACCCTTGCAGGGTATTTTGTTTTGAAAGCTCCGCGAGTAGGACTCGAA
>JAYELE010000089.1:0-1735 GCA_034717255.1 Patescibacteria group bacterium | reverse complement strand
GTGTTGGTGATAATAAAGCAGGTGGTTGTGATTCGCTTTATCATCTTGGCGAAGACGGCCGACTTAATCATAATTTTGAATTACTGTCGGGCGTGATGGAAGATGAGATTCGGGAATTGATGGATGGCTTTTTTAGAGAGGTGAGAAAAAGTTAATTAAAGAATCTTTTTGCATTTCCAAATATTTATTATTACATTTTAAGTAAGTTAGGAAAGATAAAATAAATAAAATAAAGAATTCAATATAAATCATACAAATCGGAATAATATTGTAATAATATTCATAAAAAATGGGATAATATTGTAATAATATTTGTAATTATTGGAATAATATTGGAATATTGTTTGGAAATACGGGAATAGTGTTATAAATTACTTATTATGAAAACACGATTTTTATTAAATGAATTAATAGAACATAGCAAAAAAAAAGAAATTACTCTTTTGCTTGGTGCTCGTCAAACCGGGAAAACAACTTTATTAAAACAATTGCAAAAAAGATTAAGTAGCGAATATAATGTATTTATAACGCTTGAAGATAAAACCTATTTGAAGGCATTTAATCAGCATCCCAAAAATTTATTACAATTTATACCGCCTCTTGTTAAGAATAAGAAAAATTATATATTGATTGATGAAATTCAATATCTTGATGACCCAAGTAATTTTTTGAAATTACTTTATGATGAATATGGAGAACAAATTAAATTGATTGTTAGCGGTTCGTCTGGGTTTTACATAGATAAAAAATTTACTGATTCTTTAGCAGGAAGGAAAAGAATATTCGAATTATCAACAATGAGATTTAAAGAATTTCTTTATTTTAAAGGATATGAAAATTTTTCGAACTATGCTCATTCTGATCATTTACCCAAAATATATTTAAAAGAATTACAGTTTTTGTTAACAGAATATATAATTTATGGTGGTTATCCTCTGGTTGTATTGCAAGATCTGGTAGATGAGAAAAAACAGGTCTTAAAAGAATTGGCAACTTCTTACATTAAAAAAGATGTGCTGGATGCTTCCGTTCGCTATCAAGATATTTATTTTAAGTTAATGAAAATCGCTTCAGCACAGATTGGCAGTTTATTTAATTTAAATACAATAAGTAAAAATCTGAAAATTAATATCAAAACAGTAGAATCATATTTGTTCGTGATGCAAAAATCATTTCATATTTCGTTAGTCAAACCATTTTATAAAAATAATAATGCAGAATTGCGAAAAATGAAAAAGATATATTTTAATGATTTAGGATTAAGAAATTATTTTATAAATGATTTTAATCCGTTGCTTATTCGTGCCGATCGTGGTAATCTACTTGAAAATTATTTATATTTATTTTTCTGTTCTCATTATGAACGAGACAATATTTACTATTGGCGAACACAAAAAAAACAAGAAGTTGATTTTGTTATAGAAGAAAGTAAAGCTTATGAAGTAAAGTTTTCAGATAGTTCTTTAAAAAAATCCAAATATACTTTATTTAAAAATACTTATCCGAAGATACCTTTAAAGTTTATTTCTTTTGATAATGTTTTAGAGTTAAATCTACCAGTTAGTTAAATTAATAAATTTACATTTTTGAAATTTGATTTTGGGAAAGAAAAAGAAAGGAAAATATATAATGAGAAAATTAAAGAAAATACCTAAATTCAAAAACGAAGATATGGAGAGAAAATTTTGGTCAGATTCCGATTCTACAAAATATGTAGATTGGGAAAAATCAAAAG
>JAYELE010000088.1:0-1829 GCA_034717255.1 Patescibacteria group bacterium | reverse complement strand
ATAGGTATTATTAAAAGAATTGGCTCTGCCAAAGGCGGACATTGGGAGGTAATAAAATAATGACCTCCAAATATAAACCATATTCAAAATACAAAGATTCTGGCATCCAATGGATTGGGGAGATTCCGGAAGGGTGGAAAGTTCATAGATTGAAGTTTTTAATAGAAACTCCTGTTACAGATGGTCCTCATGAAACGCCAGAATTTATTAGTGAGGGCATTCCTTTTTTATCAGTTGATTCAATCCAAGGTGGGAAATTAGTATTTGAGAATTGTAGATACATTTCTGAAAAAGACCATATTAGATTTAAAAAAAAATGCAATCCTAAAAAAAATGATATTTTTATGGGTAAGGCAGCTTCAATAGGGAAAATAGCAATAGTTAATGTTAATTTCGAATTTAGCATTTGGTCTCCTTTAGCATTATTAAGACCAAATCAAACAAGTATAATACCTAAAGTTCTTGAATATGTATTAAAAAGTGATTATTCTCAAGACCAAATAGATATTTTTGCTACAAGCAATACACAAAAAAATATTAGCATGGTTGATATTCCAAAAATGAGTTTGATAATACCCCCACTCTCCGAGCAAACCGTCATCGCCAATTTTATAAATAAAAAAAACGCTAAGATTGATGCCTTGATTGAAAAAGATAAAAAATTAATCGGGCTTCTGGAAGAAAAGCGAGCCGCTTTGATAAATCATGCTGTAACAAAAGGCCTGCCTGTGCGGGCGAGCCGCACGCGGACAGGACTTGATCCGAATGTAAAAATGAAAGATTCCGGGATTGAATGGATTGGCGAGATTCCGGAAAACTGGAAAGCAATGAAATTGAAACATATTGTAAGTAGAAAAATAACGGATGGGCCACATGAAACTCCAGAGTTTATAGATGAAGGGGTACCATTTATTTCAGCAGAAGCAATTAAAAAAGATAAAATTGATTTTTCTAAAAAGAGAGGTTATATCACCAAACAAGTCCATAAAATTTATTGCGCAAAATGCAAACCTAGAAAAGATGATATTTTTTTAATTAAATCAGGAGCAACTACCGGAAATGTTGCAATTGTTGAAACTAACGATGAATTTAGTATCTGGTCTCCACTTGCTTTAATCAGATCAAATAAGGAAAAGATTTTACCAAAGTTATTATATTATATTCTGCTAACTGATTATTTTAAGAAGACTATCGAATTATCCTGGTCTTTTGGAACACAGCAGAATATAGGAATGAGCGTCATTGAAAATTGTAATATTATCATTCCTAGTATAAGTAAACAAAATTACTTACTAAATTATCTCGACAAAACCACCGCAAAAATTGATAAAACCATCCAAAAAATTGAACAGAAAATTAATCTTTTAGAAGAATGTAAAAAGTCATTAATTCATCATACTGTTACCGGAAAAATAGACGTGAGGGGGTCTGAAATATGATCACAAATACCTCGGAAAAAGATTTTCAAAACCATATAGTTAATCACTTGTTATCTACTGGCTATGTCAAAAGGGAGCCGAGTAATTATGTCAGGGAAATATGTTTAGATCCGGAGCTTACCTTAAAATTTATTTTAAATACACAGCCAAAAGAATGGAAAAAATTTCAAAACATATATAAAGAAGATGCAGAAAAGAAATTCCTGGCAAGATTGGTAAAAGAGATTGAAAGGAAAGGTACAATCAATATTTTAAGAAACGGATTTAAAGATGTCGGTTGTTATTTCAAGTTGTTTTATCCCAAACCCAATACACATAAAAATCCTGACTTATTCAAAAAATTTGAAGAAAATATTTTTTCTGTAATTGATGAACTAAAATACGAAAAAA
>JAYELE010000087.1:7070-9405 GCA_034717255.1 Patescibacteria group bacterium | reverse complement strand
TATAAAAGGACTATGCGCGCCAAAGGGGTCTGTTGTAATTTGTCCTCCCACAACGCACGCGTCTTTTACTGATTTGGTAAATTCAATTATTAATTTTATTTATACTATTGCGTTAGTCATTGCTCCAGTAATGTTTATTGTGGCTGGATTTACTTATATAACATCAATAGGAGAACCTGCGAAAATTAAGAAAGCGTATGATATTGCGCTTTGGACAGCAATAGGGCTCTTGATTGTTTTGCTTTCAAAGGGTATTATAGTAGTAATAAAAGAGGTGTTAGGATAAGGGGATGAATTATAAATTTTGAATTTCTAATTTTGATTGAAATCTTAATGTTTTAATTTAGAATTTTGAAACAATTTTTAATTAAAATTAAATTAAATCATTAAACATTCAGTCATTCAAAATTCATTCGAAATTCAAAATTCGAAATTAAATATTCACTGACGCGGAGCGTCAGTATACATTATTATGAAAAAGAAATTTTTTACAATTTTAATTTTAGCGACATTATTGGCAACGCCAGTGGCGGGATTAGCTATTGATACTTTAGAAACTTATGATGTGGTGGACACATTGGAAAATATTGTTAATTGGATTTTTACTATTGTGATGATTGTTGCCGTGATATATTTGATGTTTGGAGGAGTTGCGTATATTACATCTGAAGGAGATGCGACTAAATTAGAAAAAGCTAAAAAACAAATTTTATTTGCTTTATTTGGAACAGGAATAGTTTTATTGGCAAATGGATTAAAGAAGCTTATAGAAGATATGATGGCATAACAAAAAATATGATGAATATAAATATAAAGGTCGGAAAATAGTAAAATTAATTTATATAGTTTAATTATATGATGAAAAAGATATTTACAATTTTAATGTTAACAAGTTTATTAGTAATGCCCGCGATAGGAATAGCAGATTCTCCAACTAACACAGCTCCCACATTAGATGTATGGGACAGTTTAAATAATATTATGAATTGGGTTTTTTCCATAATAATGGTTATTTCTGTGATATATTTAATGTTGGGAGCAGTAACATATATTACTGCTGGAGGTGACGCTGATAAAGTAAAAGAGGCATGGCAAAAAATAATGTATGCTTTAATAGGTGTTGGAGTGGCTTTATTGGCAAATGGATTAGTAAATTTTGTGACAACAATAGTAACGCCGTCGTCTGATACGACTACTGCAGTCTGTTCAGAACAAACCACCGCTTTTGACTGTGGCGGAGTAACAGGTTGTGTCTGGGATGATGGAGAGTGTAAAGACGAGTAGGAATAAGAATGAATTATTAAATTAGAAACAACAAAAAATCAACTAAGGTTGATTTTTTGTTGTTTCTATGTAAAAATGTATTATAGTTTATATTGTGGAATAGAATTAGCGTTTTATAAACAAGAGTATTTAAAAAATTTGCCGAGGTGGTGAAATTGGCAGACACACAAGGTTTAGGACCTTGCGCCGCAAGGTGTGCGGGTTCAACTCCCGCCCTCGGCACTGCTTTATTGTGATGAAAAAAATATTTTTAATTATTGTTTTGTTTAGCGTTTTAGCGCCCTTTCAAACAGCGAGCGCTGGTTTAGTTCCTTGCGGTTGCGGAGCTGATAGCGCTGGTTGTGTTTGCGTTTCCGCTTACGAGGATTGCGCTTGTAATCATGAAGGCGGTGTTTGTACTTGTACTTTATGTCATTTTTTTATATTATTTGAAAGAATTATTGAATTTGTATTATTTGAAATGGTTCCAATAATCTCTGTTTTAATGTTAGTAGTAGGCGGAATATATTTTTTCGGCGCTGGCGGAAATCCGTCAATGATGGAAACAGGGAAAAAAATAATATCGTCAGTTGTTATTGGTTTGATTATAATTTTTTCTTCGTGGATTATTATAAATTCTTTTTTCTCTTTTATAGGAGTATCGGAATGGACAGGATTAGAGCAAGGATGGTGGAATATCAAATGTTCTGTTGATTGTATGTGCCAATAGTATTAAAATTTTGAATTTTGAATTTTGTTAATTGCGAAGCAATTACAATGAGCGAAGCGAATGGTTATTATTTTGAACCAATTTTGAATAACTGAATATTTAATTTTGAAATAATTACAATAAATAAAATGAACAATAATTATGTTTCAAAATTCTAAATTAAAACATTAAGATTTCAATCAAAATTAGAAATTCAAAATTAAAAATTTTTTCGGTTTGCCCTGTTAGCTCAACTGGTAGAGCAGGAAGCTCTTAACTTCAAGAATGGATGTATTGCGCGCTTTTCAAAATAAATTTGCCCTGTTAGCTCAACTGGTAGAGCAGGAAGCTCTTAACTTCAAG
>JAYELE010000087.1:4602-6970 GCA_034717255.1 Patescibacteria group bacterium | reverse complement strand
TATTCTATTATGTTAAAACAAAAACAAAAACAAGATATAGTTTCAAAATATAAAGTTCATAAAGCAGACACTGGCTCTGCGGAAGTTCAGATTGCTTTATTAAGCGAAGAAATAAATCAATTAGCTTCTCACTTAAAAGAACATCCAAAAGACCTCCATTCTAAAAGAGGTTTGTTAAAAATGGTTTCAAAACGCAGAAAAATGTTAAAATATTTAGAAAATAAAGACGAGAAAAAATATAATAGCGTTGTTAAAAAAATAGGACTAAAAGTTAAAGCTAAAATAAAATAATGGAAAATAAAACTTATAAAATAGATATTGGAAACAAAGAGCTTATAGTAGAAACAAATAAAATGGCTGAACAAGCAAACGCCGATGTTTTGGTTAGATACGGAGACACGGTTGTTTTAGTTACTTCTGTGATGTCAAAAAACATAAGACCAGACATTGATTTTTTTCCTTTGAGTGTTGATTATGAAGAAAAATTTTATGCGGCAGGGAAAATTTTGGGAGCAAGATATATTAGAAGAGAAAGCAGACCCACTGACGAAGCGATTTTAACGGCTCGTTTGATAGATAGAACTATTAGACCTAAATTTCCAAAAGATTTAAAAAATGAAATACAAATTATAGCCACTTGTCTTTCTTGGGACGCGGAAAACGATCCAGACATATTGGGATTATTGGGAGCTTCAATCGCTTTAAGCATATCTGACATACCTTGGCAAGGTCCTGTTGTTGGATTAAGAATAGGAAAAATAGGAGATGAATTTGTTATAAATCCAAATTACGAACAAAGAGAAAACAGTTCGCTTGATTTGACAATAAGCGCTGTACGCGAAGATAACAAGATTTTAATAAATATGATTGAGGCGGAAGCAAAAGAAACAGATGAAGAAATTATATTAAACGCTCTTGCTTTTGCTAATCCTTTTCTCAATAAATTATTTGATTTTCAAGAACAAATTATTAAGGAAGTTGGAAAAGAAAAAAAGGTTATAGAAACAATTAAGCCAGACAATGAATTAGAAAAAGAAATACAAGAATTTTTAAAAAATAAATTGGAAAAAGCCGTATATTCAAAAAATAAAGAGCAAGAGGAATTAAAACAAGACCTTTGTTATTTTATTGAAGAAAAATATAATGACGCAAGCAAAGTAAAATTTGCTAAAAATTATTTTGACAAACAGGTTCAAAACATAGTTCGCAAAAATATTTTAGAAAAAGAACAAAGAATAGATAACAGAAAATTAGACGAGATTAGAGATATAAGCGCTGAAGTCGGATTATTGCCAAGAACACATGGTTCTGGTTTATTTAGACGAGGACAGACAAAAACTCTTTCTCTTTTAACATTGGGAGCTCCGGGAGACCAGAGATTATTAGACGGGATGGAAATTAGAGGCAAAAAAAGATTTATGCATCATTATAATTTTCCTCCTTTTTCAGTGGGAGAAACAAGGTTTATGAGAGGTCCTTCGCGAAGAGATATTGGGCATGGAATGCTTGTTGAAAAAGCGCTTTTATCTTTAGTGCCTAATTTCAAAGAATTTCCATACACAATAAGAATTGTTTCTGAAACCCTTTCTTCCAACGGGTCTTCTTCAATGGCTTCTTTATGCAGTTCGTCTTTGTCTTTAATGGATGCCGGAGTTCCGATTAAGAGACCTGTTGCCGGAATTGCGATGGGATTGATTGCGCGCGACGCGTCATTGACTGATTATAAAATTTTATCTGATATTCAAGGCCCGGAAGATCATTATGGAGATATGGATTTAAAAGTAGCCGGGACAGAAAAGGGGATAACAGCTATTCAAATGGATGTAAAAATATCTGGAATAAATGAAGAAATAATGAAGCAAGCGTTGATTGAGGCGAAAAAACGCAGACAAGATATTTTAAGCAAGATAAAGCAAATTTTGCCTGAACATCGTTCAGAACTTTCTGAATGGGCTCCTAAAATTAAAATTATACAAATCAATCCTGAAAAAATTCGCGATGTTATTGGGACAGGAGGAAAAGTGATAAACAGCATTATTGAAGAGTGTGGCGTTCTTATTGATATTGAAGATGACGGAACAGTGTTTATTACAGCGGAAAAAGACGGAAAATTGGAAAAAGCCGTGGAATGGGTTAAAAACATTACAAGAGAAATTAAAGTAGGAGAAATTTTTGAAGGAAAGGTAAAAAGGATTTTAAATTTTGGAGCGTTTGTGGAAGTTTTGCCGGGACAAGAAGGGTTGGTTCATATTTCTAAATTGTCTGACAAAAGAATTGAAAAAGTGGAAGATGTGGTAAAAATAGGAGATTCTATTTCAGTAAAAGTAATTTCTATTGACGACCAAGGAAGAATAAATTTAAGCAAAAT
>JAYELE010000087.1:0-4502 GCA_034717255.1 Patescibacteria group bacterium | reverse complement strand
TGGTTCATATTTCTAAATTGTCTGACAAAAGAATTGAAAAAGTGGAAGATGTGGTAAAAATAGGAGATTCTATTTCAGTAAAAGTAATTTCTATTGACGACCAAGGAAGAATAAATTTAAGCAAAATGAATAATGAATAATGAATTTCGAATTTTGAATTTCGAATTTTGATTGAAATCTTAATGTTTTAATAATTGAATGTTTAATAATTTTGAATTTTGAAACATAATTATTATTGACTTTATTCATTGTAATTATTTCAAAATTAAACATTCAGTTATTCAAAATTCATTCAAAATTAGAAATTCAAAATTCAAAATTAATTTATTATGGTTCAATCAACATCGCCTTCTGGTGAAGAATCTTTTTTTAAGCGAGGGGATATAAAAACAATGGCAAAAGACCTTGCTAATGCAAAAGGAGGTCAGGTTGAAAAGCATAGACAAGATGTTGGGGGTTTTAAGGTTGGATATAAAAAGAGAGAACAGGAAGAAAAGAATAGTTTGGAAAGAGAAAAAATAGAACAAGCAAAAAAACAAATAACAGAACAAGAAGCCAAAAAAATACAAGAAAAGCGACAAAAAATAGAAGAAATAGAAAAAGCGCGATTAGAAAAAATAGAACAAGCGAAAAAAGAAAAACAAAGAAAAATGCAAGAAGAGGAAGCAAAGAAAAAACAAGAGGAGCAGAAAGAAATACAAGAAACAAAAAAAATTCTTAAAAAAACCCCGGAAGAATTATTAGTGGAGGAAAAATTGAAAATAAAACAAGAATTTTCAATGTTGGCAAATAAGAAAAAGCCGTTGGAGCAACAGAAACAGCAAAATATGGAAAAAATACAGGAAATTAAAATTTTATTAAATCCGATATTGGAGAAAGAAGCAAAAATAGAAGAAAAGAAAAAGAATATAGAAGAAAAAGAAAAAACAATTGAGGATATTGAGGAAAAACAAAAAATAGAGAAAAAAAGATGGAAACTAGAGGAGAAAAGAAGAGAAGCAGAAGCTGAAAGATGGAAAATAGAGGAAAAAATAGAAAAAATCAATAAAGAAACAGAAAGAATTGATATGGATTATCAGCTTATTTTAGATAGAGAACAAGAATTGAAAAAACAAAATGAAGATATAGAAAATGAACAAACAATAATGAAAAGAAAAAAAGAAAGAGAACAAATTGAAAAAGATATTATTGTTTTGAAATCAGAATTAAATTTTGTAATAAAAGAAAAAGACAAACTTGAACAAGAAATTTCGCAAGCGAAAACAGAGTTCCAAAATCTTGAAGAACAAGAAAGAGAAGTGGAAAGAAAAATAGAAATTGTTGAAGAAAAAGAAAAAACCGCTCCCAACACGCAGATGAAAAGAGAAATAGAAAAACAAAGGTGGGCAATAGGAGATCGCAGGAAAGAAATAGAACAAAAAAGAGCAAACGCGGAAAAACAGATAAAAGAATTACAAGTTCAATTAAAAGAAAAACAATGGGAAATTCAAAAAAAACAAGGAAGAGAAAATAAAATGAACGAGCAAATTCAAGAAATAGATGAATTTTTGGAAGAAAAAATTTCTGGACGCAAACCAAAAGAAACAAAGCAATCAGATATCGCTGAAACTATGGAAAAAGAGCATATTGAATCGTTGGAAAAAGAGGAGCAAACAGAGGAAACAGGAATAGAAGCAGGGGGAGTAAAAAAATCTGTTGTTATTGAAGCTGTTGAAGATGATTTTGATTCTGTTAAAACAGCGACAGAGGAAGCAAGAAAAACGCAATTAGAGGAAATTGAGAAAGACAATGATATTAAAAAAAATAACGAAAAGCGCGCTGACAAGAAACCTTCTTTTCTTGAAACTGTCGCCCGCGAACCTGTTTCCTCCAAGACCGCGGGAAACAAGGTGGTATTTAGACCTGTTTCAAAAAAACTTTCCTCCAAAGAAAAACTTTGGACCCGTTTTATTATTATATTTTTGCTTTTAGCTGTTATTGCTTCTGTTTTAGTTTTTTGGTATTGGTATTTAAAAATAAAAAAACAAGACGAACCGCAAACAGAAAATATTTCCACGGAAACAACAGAGCTAAAAAAATTAGTTATTATTGATAAAATTGTAAAAAAAGGGTATAAAACAGTTTTAGATAGATCTATAGACACTATTGTTGTTCACTCATGCTATGATTCTATAGGTCAAAATCCTTATAGTGTTGACGGAATGATAGATATATTTCAATCTTATAAAGTTGCGTCTCATTATCTTATTGATAGAGACGGCAATGTTTATCGTTTAGTTGAAGATAAAGATATTGCTTATCACGCTGGAAACAGCAAAATGCCTAGCGATGAACGGATTGATGTAAACGTTTTTTCTATTGGCATAGAATTAATTTATTTAGATGAAGAGTCTCCTAATGAAATTCAATATCAATCTTTATCTCAATTAGTTAAAAAAATTCAAAAAGAATATAATATACCTATTGCTAATATCGTGGGGCATCAAGATATTGCGCCTCAAAGAAAGACAGACCCATGGAATTTTGATTGGGATTATTTTCGTTCATTGTTAAATTTATAAATTTATGGATAAAGAAACAATTAAAAAATTAAAAGAAAAATTACAAAAAGAAAAGAAAATGATTGAAAAAGAATTGGTCGTTTTTGCTGATAAAAATTTAGATGTAAAAGGAGATTGGAAAACTAAATTTCCAGAATTTGATTTAGGAGATGTAGAAGAAAGAGCTAACGCGGTGGAAGAATTTGTTACTCGTCTTTCATTGGAAAAAAGATTAGAATTAAAACTTAAAAAAATTGATTTGGCTTTGGAAAAAATTAAAAAAAATAAATATGGAATTTGCGAAAATTGCGAAAAAGCGATTTCGCAAAAACGATTAAATATATGTCCTGATGCCAAAATGTGCGGAAAGTGTGTAAAAAAATAAAAATTTTTTTAAAAAAATTGTGTCATCAAAAGTTTTTTCAGCTGTAATAACAGGATTTGACGCGGAAGTCGTGGAAGTGGAAGTTGATACGAGTTATGGTCTCCGTTGTTTTAATATCGTTGGCTTGCCAGATAAAGCAGTAGATGAATCAAAACATAGAGTTGCCACAGCTATTAAAAGTTTAAAATTTAAAGCTCCGTTAAATCATTCTATAAAGGTATTAGTAAATCTTGCCCCTGCTGATTTAAAAAAGCAGGGGTCTTTATATGATTTACCCATCGCGCTTGGTTATCTTTTAGATACGAAACAAGTAAAATTTGCTCCGCAAGAAAAAATTTTTGTCGGAGAATTGTCTTTAACTGGCGAATTAAAGCCGATAAAAGGAGCGCTTTCTTTTGCCATTATGGCAAAAGAAAAAGGATTTGAAGAAATAATACTTCCTGAACAAAACGCTAACGAAGCTAATTTAATCAAGGGATTGCGAGTTATAGGAATAAATTCTTTGAATCAAGCAATTAGATATTTGGAAAAAAAAGAACAAATTGCTCCTTGCGCAACGATTGCAAAAATTTTATCAGAAGATCATAATAGCGATGTTGACTTAAAATATATTAAAGGTCAACATAGCGCCAAGAGAGCTTTGGAGATTACCGCTGCTGGAGCGCATAATCTTTTAATGTTGGGACCTCCAGGAACAGGCAAAACACTATTGGCAAAAGCTTTGGTTTCCATTCTTCCTAAATTAAGCTTTGAAGAAGCCGTAGAAGTTACTAAAATTTACAGCATATCAGGACTTTTGCCTGAAAATAGCTCTCTTATATATGAAAGACCATTTCGTTCTCCTCATCACAGTTCTTCTGAAATATCTTTAATTGGAGGCGGAAATCCGCCAAAACCCGGGGAAATAACTCTTGCTCACAGGGGAATTTTGTTTTTAGACGAGTTTCCAGAGTTTCATAGAGATGTTTTAGAATCTTTAAGACAGCCCATAGAAGAAGGTCATATTACGATATTAAGAGCAAAATATCATTTATCTATGCCAGCGCGTTTTACTCTAGTCGCCGCGTCCAATCCTTGCCCTTGCGGAAATTACGGTAATCCGGAAAAAGTTTGTACTTGCAACGGTTCTCAAATTCAGAAATACAAAAGAAAGCTCACAGGTCCGTTAATGGACAGAATTGATGTTTTTATAGATGTTCCGTCATTGAATTATGAAAAATTAACAGATTCTGTTGAGCAAAAACATTCAAGCGCTGACATTAGAAAAAAAGTTGAAACAGCGCGTAAAATTCAAAAACAAAGATTTGAAAAGCAAAATATATTTGTTAATTCAGAAATTAAACCCCAGGATATAAAAAAATATTGCGAAGTGGATGCGAAATCCAGCGCGCTTTTGAAAAAATATGTTGATTCGGGAAAGCTTTCCGCAAGAGGATATCACAGAGTTTTGAAATTGGCTCGGACAATCGCGGATTTGTCTTGTTTAGAAAAAATAAAATTTGACAATGTAGCGGAAGCGTTAATGTATAGGACTCGCGAGAATTAAAAAAAAAGCCGTTAGGCTTTTTTTAATTCTC
>JAYELE010000086.1:2691-9475 GCA_034717255.1 Patescibacteria group bacterium | reverse complement strand
AATTATTAAAATAATAATTCTAATTATGAAAAATAAAAAACAATATATTGTAGCAGTGGACGGAGGAGGTTCAAAAACATTGGCTGTTTTATGCGATTTGAATGGCAAAATTATAAAAAAAGCGCGATATGGGTGTTCCAATTTTGCGAAAATTGGAATAGATAAAGCTGTGAATAATATTGTTTTAGCGATTGAAGAAGCGCTAAACTATGACAAAGATATTGAAGTTGTTTCAACTTGCGTTTCTTTGGCAGGCATAGAAGAAAGCGCGAAAGTTAAAGATATTATATTAAAAAAACTTGCTTTATGTCCAAAAATATCTAAAATTTTTAAACATAAATTTATGATTCAAAGCGATCAATTTGCGGGATTTTGTTCGGGAACTGACATAAAAGACGGAATTGTTTTAATAGCGGGAACTGGATGCGTGGCTCATGGATGGAAAAATAAAAAACAAGCGCGAGCTAATGGATGGGGATGGTTATGCGATGAAGGTTCATCTTTTTACATAGGACAAAAAGCGCTAAAATCAGTTTTCAAAGATTTAGACAACAGAGGAGAAAAAACAAAAATTACAAATATGATTTTGAAAAAATTTAATGTTAAAACCCCAGAACAATTGTATGAAAAAATTTATATAAAAGGCAACGCGAAAAAAATTATTCCTTATTTTTCGATTTTAGTCAATAAAGCCGGAGAAAAAAAGGATAAAATAGCTTGTTTTATTTTAGAGCAAGCAGGAAAAGAATTGGCTTTGTCCGCAAATATGGTTATCAAAAAATTGAATTTTCAAAAACAAGAATTTCCATTAGTTTTAATTGGCAGTTTGTTTAAGTCAAAAATTGTATTAGAAATAGTTAAAAAAGAAATTAAAAAGTTTGCTCCAAAAGTAAAATTTATCATACCCCAAAAAGAACCCATAACAGGCGTAATAAAAATAGCCATTAAAAATATGAATTATTTATAATTTATCATGCTTCCATTAGTAAAGGTTTATCCTAAAAAATTAAATAGATATAAAGATTTAATTTCTGAAGAACTTTTTTTGGAAATTAAGCAATTAGCAAAAGAACTCAAACATTTGAGAGTGAATTTGGTAAATTCAACTCCGCGAGGCGGGGGAGTGGCGCGAGTGTTAAAAAATTTGGTTCCTTTAATGAATGATGTTGGGATAGAAGCGAATTGGTTCACCATACCGCCAAAAAATAATTTTTTTAAAATAACAAAAGAAATACATAACGCCTTGCAAGGCAAAAAATATAATTTTCCTTGTTCTCATCAAAGAATATATATAAATCATATTAAAAAAATAGCCAATATGATGAAAGATATGAAAGCCGATATTTGGGTGATAAACGACCCTCAGCCAGCGGGGGTTATTGCTTATCTTCCAAATTTAACTCCAAGTATATGCAGAATACATCTTGACACAACCGCTCCGAATAAAAAAGTATGGGATTTTTTTTCCAATTTTTTGCAAATGTATGATAAAATTATATTAAGTTCAGAAGAATTTGTAAAACCCGAAATAAAGGAAAAATCAGTTATTATTCAACCAGCTATTGATATATTAGATTTGGAAGATCAATTTTTAGATTTAAAAACAGCAAAACAGATTTTAGAAAATTTTGGAATTAATACTAACAAGCCGTTAATAAGTCAGATTTCTCGTTTTGACCATTGGAAAGATCCTATTGGAGTGATAAAAGCGCATAAAATAGCGAAAAAAAAGATTCCTGAGCTTCAACTTGTTTTAGCTGGATTTATGTTGGCGCAAGACGACCCGGAAGCCGAGAAAATTTATAAAACAGTGAAAAAACAAACTAAAAAAGATAAAGATATTTTTGCTTTTGCCGATGCGCGCAAACTTGGAAGTTTGGAGCAAAGAGTTTTTATCAACGCTGTGTGGACAGTTTCCGATATAATTTTGCAAAAGTCTGTGAGAGAAGGATTTGGGCTCACAGTAGCGGAAGCGATGTGGAAGCAAAAACCTGTGATAGCCGGGAATGTGGGAGGAATTAAAATTCAGATTAAGGATGGGGAAAACGGTTTTTTGGTTGACAACAATCAACAAGCTGGCGAAAGAATAATACAGCTTATAAACAATCCGAAATTTGCTATGGAAATAAGCGCGCGAGGGAGAGAAAGCGTTAAAAATAATTTTTTAATGCCTCGCTTATTAAGAGACCATTTAAAACTTTATAAACAAATATTGAATAAATAATGAGTTTTCCATATTTAAGCGTAACTTCATATTTATATTTTTTTTTGAAAAAAGAATCAGACAGATTTTTTATAAGCGTGGCGATACGCGCTTTTGCTTTTGGAATGATAGCTATTTATATTCCTATATATATTTATGAATATTTTAATTCATTGTCTCTCAGTTTTTTATTTTTCGCCGGAATTTATGGTTTGCATGGAATTTTAGTTCCTTTTGGAGGCAAAGCAATGATGAAATTTGGAATAAAAAAAACAATGCTTTTTTCTTATCCGTTTTTTCTTGGATTTTATATATGCTTGTTCTTTTTTGACAAATCCGCATTGTTTGTTCCTTTGTCAATAATTTTATACAGTTTGGGAATGGTTTTATTTTGGCCCGCGTATCATACGAGCTTTTCGCGCGTTTCTGAAACAAAAAAAATTGGCAAGGAAGTTGGAAAACTTAATTTTATTGTGGCTCTTCCGGGAATTTTTGCTCCGTTTATCGGAGGAGCGATTATCTCGCTTTTTGGATATTACACATTATTTGTCTCGGTGTTATGCATTCTTGCGAGTTCATCTATCCCGTTGTTTTTGTCTCGCGATATTCATCAGCATTATAGCGACACTTATTTGGGAGCGTATAAAAGAATTTTTAAAAAAGAAAATAAATATTATAATTTAGCTTTTGTGTCTCAAGGATTAGAAACATTGATTAACATTCGCGTTTGGCCGTTATTTTTAATAATATCGTCAATCGGGTATTTGGCGGTTGGAAGTATCACAACTATTTCTTTGGCTGTTTCTTTGTTTTTCACTCTTTATATGGGGAGAATAACAGACAGAGTTAGCAAGACAAAATTATTAACAATAGGGTCAATTCTAACTTCTGGAGCGTGGATTGGAAAATTTTTTGTAACAGGTCCTGCTTCAGCGTTTTTAGCTCAAAGTTTTTACAGGTTTGCGAGAACTTCCGCTGAAATTCCAATGCAATCATTGGTGTATGAAAAAGCGAAAAGCAAAGGAGAAGAATTAGACGAATTTATTATTTATAGAGATATGGTAATTGGGATTTCGCGATGTTTTTTCTTAATAATTTTAGCGGGAATATTTTATGTTATTTCTACCGCGCAAATCGCTTTTCTTTTTGCCGCGATATTTTCATTCGGTTTTTTATTTTTAGGAAAAATTCCAAAAATAAAATCATGGTTCGGGAAATAAGCAGAAAGAGGGGATATTGGGATTGTATGGGTTGGGATTGTATGGGTTTGACCCATACAATCGTTTGAGGAGGGGAAATCAAGAAAATTTATGAATTTTTATATTTTTCAACAAATAAACAGTTTGGCTGGGCAATATATATGGCTTGATGCGCTCGGGATTTTTTTCGCGGAGTATTTTGAATTTGTTTTGATATTTTGTTTGTTTTTATTTTTATATAATCCGATTAAGAAGATAATAGTTTGTTTTTCAAAATTATTCCTTGAAACGCGAGAAAGGTCAGCCCTTGAGGAGGAGCGAAGCGACGGAAAAGGACTGACCTTGCGAAGCGTTTCAAGGTGGAAGCGCTTGAAAGACCGCGGTTTTTCACGGATTTTTGCTATTAAAGAATATTGGCAATCGCAGATGATTGTTCAAGCGATTTTAGCTGGCGTTGTATCGCGATTATTTTTTACGGAAATAATTCGTTTTATTATTCCGAACAACAGACCTTTTGTTGAAAATAATGTTTATAAACTTATAAGCCATTCCGCGAGTTCCTCTTTTCCATCAGGACACGCGGCTTTTTATTTCGCCATATCTGGAGTTGTGTATTTTTATAATAAAAAAATTGGCATTATATTTTTTATCGCCAGTTTTTTGATTTGTTTAGCAAGAATTTTTTGCGGAATACATTGGCCAGCAGATATTGTCGCAGGCTTTGTTGTTGGTATTTTCTCCAGTTTTTTAATAATAAAATTAGTAAAATTAATAAAATAAGGGAAATATATAGAACATCTCTCAATGTATTTTAGGAAAATATATAAAGCATCTTTCAATGTATTTTTTTATTGGATAAGAAAATATTTCATCATCATTATATTTACACTTCTCGTCCCACGGCCGTAGATGGATTAGTGTAAAATGTATAGAGAATATTTCTTGATACATTTGTTAAAGGGGATAAGGGGAAGAATTTTTATTTTTCCCATTTGGCTTTGAGAATTTTTTCAGGGTATTTTTTTTGGCTTGTTTTTAAGTTTTTACAATTAGCTTTATGGATAGTAGCTCCTTTGTTTTGAGTTATGTAAGCCATAATTTTATTTTTATGCTCAGGAGAACAACATTTGCCAAAATTAACTTTTATTCCTGTTTGTCCAGCCACAGAAACTTTTAGCGCTTTTTTAGATTGTGTCGCATTAAGAGATTTTATGGTCAACGCTTTAATGGTTTTTTTATATGGCAGGATTAACGGGCGCGTTTTTTTTACGATAGGGGATATGATATTTTTTTTGCTTATGGCTGTTTCGTCTTTGAAATAGTTTTTAATTTTAGCTCGCGCTAAATTAGTTTTAACAAATTTAAGCCAGTCGCGAGAAGGTTTTTTATTTTTGTTTGTGATAATTTTAACTATGTCTCCATTTTTTAAACAGCGTGACAATGGAGCTATTTTTCCGTTAACTTTCGCTTGTTCGCATTGTTCTCCAATTTCAGTGTGTGTAGCAAAAGCAAAATCAACGCAACAAGCGTTTTCTGGCAAATTCATTACATCTCCTTTTGGAGTAAAAACAAAAATTCTTTTTTTGAAAAAATCAATTTTAAGGGATTTTAAATAGTTGTCAAAATTAATGTCTTTGCTTTTTTCTTTATATTTTCCAAGTTCTTTTACCCATTGTATTTCTTTTTCAGGAGCTTTTGAAATCAATTTTTTAAGATGTGCTTTTAATCCTTTTTGTTCAGAGTAATACCAATGTGCCGCAATTCCGCGCTCAGCTTCTTCATGCATTTGCGGTGTTCTAATTTGAAATTCCGTAATTTTGCCGTTAACGCAAAAAACAGTGGTATGCAAAGAGCGGTATTTGTTTGTTTTTGGCATTGCGATATAATCTTTGATTTTTCCCGGAATTGGTCGCCATAATTTATGTATAATTCCCATTGTTTTATAACATTCTTCAATATCTTTAACAATTATTCGCAATGCCACTAAATCATAAATTTTGTCCAAGTCATTGTCGTATCGTTGAAGCTTGTTGTAAAGAGACCAATATCTTTTGCTTCTGTAATCAATTTCTATTATGCTGATTTGTTTTTTTCTTAATTTTTTTTGAATTATCGGTTTGATTTTTTTCAAATATTTTTTTCGTTTTTCATATTTGTCTTTTACTTGGCTAATCAATTTTTTATATTCCTCTGGATACGCAAAAGGAAAAGCTGAGTCTTGTAATCTTCCGCTGAGTTCTCCAATTCCTAATCGCATAGCAATAGGCGAGTAAATTTCTAATGTTTCTATAGCCATTTTTTTCGCTTTTTCAGGAGCAAGATAGCGCAATGTCTGAGCGTTGTGCAGTCTGTCGCATAATTTAATTAAAATAACGCGGATGTCTTTAGCTGTCGCGAAAAACATTTTTTTTAGATTTTCCACATATCTTTTTGTTCCGCGATATTTAATTTTATTTAATTTTGTTACGCCTTGAACTAAAAAAAGAATTTCTTTTCCAAATTCTTTTTTTAGTTCTTGTTCAGAAATTTTAGTGTCTTCCAAAACATCATGAAGAAGTCCGCTTGCGATTGTCGTGGAATTTAAATTTAATTTTGTTAAATAAAATGCTGTGTATAATAAATGAATTATATAATCTTCTCCTGATTCTCGCTTTTGTCCTTGGTGCGCTTTTTTAGCAAAATAAAACGCTTTTTTAATAAGTTTAATATCTGCGTTAGGATTATTTTGCTTATTTTCTTGAATAAGTTTTTCTATAGTCATAGGCATTATTATATTATTCCAAATTATGAGATTATTGTCAATAAGAAGGGGCAGGGAAATAGGGGAAATAGGGGAAAGAGGGGAAAGAGGGGAATCGGATATGCGTTTTTGCGTAAAAAGTTATCCACAGATTTAAGCTTGACTTATTCTTGCAATATGAGAAAATAAGCTAATAAAATAAAATTTGTATATTCGCTATACGATATTTTATATATCTATAATACGGATATTCAATTAAATTATATGAATATTTTCAAATCAAATTTACAATTATTGAAAGGAACAAGATTGATATCGGGTCTGTTTATATTTGCTTCGCTTTTAGTTACGGCAAGTATAATATACAGCGCCAACACATATTATGATATTGACGCTGATAAAATTATTATCAATGAAGCCCAAGATATAATAGGAACTCAAACTATAACAGGAAATACAGGAATATCGGGTATTACATCTTTGGGTGACGGAGGGACGACTAATTACGCTCAATTTTCCGCAACAGGAGATCTCGCATTAATTGGAGAAGCAAATTTAATCTCAAAATTAGACGGTTTGTTAACTCTGCAATTTGACGATACTACAGGGTTTGTGATTAAGGATGACAATGGAACTCCTGTG
>JAYELE010000086.1:0-2591 GCA_034717255.1 Patescibacteria group bacterium | reverse complement strand
ATCTATAAAAATCTATTATCTATGATTGATAATTCCAATACAAAATATATATCCTTAAAGCAAGCCAGCAAGTTGTGTAAATATTCGCAGGAGTATTTGAGTTTGCGAGCGCGACATGGAAAAATAAAAGCCGTGAAAATCGGTAGAAATTGGGTTACTAAAAAAGAGTGGATAAATGAATATGTAAATAAAATTAAAAAGAATAAGGGAGATAGGGGAAATAAGGGGAAAGAGGAGATTGAGGAAAAAGGGAAATCAGAGAATATTGGGGGAATTATTTCACAATGTGATTTTTTGCTTATAGCGCAAAAAGTTTTTGCTTTGATATTAGTTTTTGGGATAATTGGCGCAGGAATTGTATTCGCAAAGCCGAGTATAGATTTTGCGAGTGCCGCAATGTCGGATGTCGCGGAAAGCGCTATTAAAACAATTGAACAATTTTCTGACAATTTTTGTGAATCTGTTAAGACAGCAGAAAATAATTTTAATGAATTTAATTATGGAATTATAAATGCCATAGATAAATATAATAATTCCATTAGCGATACAATTATTGACACAAGCGAATTTGTTTCTCAGAGTTTTATTTCAACACAAAAAGGAATACAAGCTACGGAACAGAATTTTAATTCTTCTGCGCAAAATGTAAAAATGAATTTTGTGTCAGGATATAATGGAGTAATAATTTTGGCGAGCAAAACGCCAGAAATAATTTCAAATGATATTTTTCAAAGAATAGGAACCGCGAAAAATAAAATAGAAAACGCCACAACAAATGTTTCGTTATTTTTAGCAGACGCGACAGAAAGCGTTGAATATAGTTTTGATGTTTTTGGAAAATACGGAAAATGGGTCGTGAATAAAGCAGATGATGTTTCTAAATCAATTAGCCACGGATTAAATAGCGTTTCTAATTCAGCTACCAATACATATAATGGCATTGCTAATTCAGTAAACAATACGCGCGAATTTATTTTCAGTCCATGGGCAGAAAATAAAATAAAGCAAGAAATTGTTATTCAAGACATTCAGGATATTAAAAGCGCTGAAGAATTGGAAGAATTAAAAAAAGAAATAGTTTCTATACAAGAAAAAATTGCGACAATGGAAAGAGACGGGCTTCCGCAAAAAGAAATAATTAAAGAAGTACAAAGAATTACTAAAATTGAGCCATTAAAAGAAATCACAAAAGAAATTCAGATTATAGATAACAAATCATTATTAGATTTCAAAACGCAATTAGCGTCGTTCAATAGCCAACTGGCGACAATCAATAAATGGGAAACAGATATTGAAAATTTACAAAGCATAACTAAAAAACTTCAATTATCTCCTCCAAACGCCACAACCGCAAACGCTCCGATATATATTGCTTCTCAAGGAATACAATCAGGAGGAAGCGCGAGTTTTGCGTCATTAGGCGTTAGCGGATCCGCAGGGTTTGGCGATTTGGGAGTTGGAGGTTCGGCGAGTTTTGGAACAAATTCAGGAGATTTTTTTAATGTTCACGGAACATCTACTTTTAACTCGGCAGTTACTATGTTAAATGGTTTAACAGTGGGTTCTTCAACTCTTATAATTGACGCTGATGGCAACATCACAACAAATCAAGATATTACAACAACGGGAACCGGAAATCTTGTTATAGCTGGCGACCTCACGGTTGGAGGCGCGCAAACATATTCTGGCTCTGCCTCGTTCACTTCAAGTTCTGACACCGCGTCTGGATTGTCAGTTAATCAGCAAGGAATAGGAAACATTGTTCAGTTTCAAGATAATGGAAATAATGCGTTTGTTATTTCTGACGGAGGTCAAGTCGCGCTTACTTCAACATCAAGTCCGCAAATGTCAATCAAATATGATGACACAAATAAATTTGATATTGCTGTTTCTTCAACAGGTGTGACAACTTTTGACGCGAGCTCTGGCGAAATACACGCCGCGGAAGGGGATATGTTTTACACTGAAGGAGGTAATCCAATCAGAGAATCAGGCGAGGAAATTTTAAGAGGTTCTGTTTCAATTTTTCTATATGGAATGCCTGTTCAAACGCATGCTGATGATTTTATAAAAATTTCAAAATATTTTAGCGATAGTTCTGACATTTCTTTTCCAACAGCGTTTACTGGAACAACGCGAGTTCACAGATTAGTTATAAATTACGCGGATGATATAGCTATTGACGCAAATTCTAATTGGAGAGTGGCGAGCGCGGACAGCTCTACTATATATAGCGAGTTTAATTTGTCAGGATTAGCTAACACTATATTAGAAGAACCAATGCCATATATTACCGAAGCAATAACAATTCCAGATACTGATTGGCAAATAGAATTAAAAACGCCGACAGATAAAAATATTAGAATTTTTCAAATATATTTAACAGCATACGATAAAGTCAATTGAATAATGTCAAAATCTAAATGATCAGAACTGTATGGGTCAAACCCATACATCATATTTTTCATCCAAGCGTAAAAAATTAATTAAATGAGCATATTAAATTTACAATCAAAATTATTCAATATAACTAAAGCGTTTTTTGGTTTATTTGTCATTGTCGCGTTTTTTGCGAATTCGGGAATAGCGCA
>JAYELE010000085.1:2611-9864 GCA_034717255.1 Patescibacteria group bacterium | reverse complement strand
TTTGTTGCGTTATAATGATTTATTGATATAATGACTATAATCAAATGGAAATTAAAAATCTCGCAAAAACTAAAAATAGAATTTTGAAAGCAATTAAAAATAATGAGAGAATTATTTTATACGGCGACGCTGATTTAGACGGAACAGCGTCGGTTGTTATTTTGGAATGGGCAATACAAGAAATAAAAGGTAAAGTTTCGCAAGTTTTTTTTGTTGACAGAGAAAAACAAGGTTATGGGATAAATAAAACAGCGCTGAGATATTTAAAAAAATACGCGCCAGCTTTATTTATTGCTATGGATTTAGGAATAACTAATTTTGAGGAAATAGAAATAGCGAAAAAACTTGGTTTTGAAGTGATTATTATTGACCATCACATACCATTGGGAAAAGTTCCAAAAGCAGATATTGTTGTTGACCCAAAACAGAAAAATGATAATTATAAATTTAAAGATTTGTGCGCGTCAGGGATTGTGTATAGATTGGCGAGAATTCTTTTAAAAGATAAATTAACCGCTGATTTAGATAATAGTTTTTTAGAATTAACAGCTTTGGCGACTATTGCTGATATGATGCCTAAAGAGCAAGAAAATAAAGATTATATTGAAAAAGGCATAAGATCATTGGATAATACTGAAAATTTGGGATTGCGAATTCTTTTGGATATGAATTTTTTGAGAGGATTGGAGCAACAGGAAAAAATACATAAAATTACTTCTATTCTAAATGTTTCTGGCATAAAAAATAATTTAACAGGAGCTTATGTTTTTTTAAACTTAAAAAGCGAAAAACAAGCAAAAGCCATCGCAGACAGGTTGGTAAAAGAAAAACAGCAAAGATATTTTTTTATAAAAAGCGTAACTCAAGAAATAGAAAATAGAATTTCAAACAATAATGAAAAATCTGTTATTTTTGAAAGCAATGTCGGGTGGCCTAACACTATTATCGGAACTGTTGCTTCAAAAATTTGCGCTAAATATCAAAAACCTGTTTTTATTGTTAATAAAATGCCAAGTAAAAGCATAGGAACGGTACGAATGCCTAAAAATATGGACGCTGTGAAAGCTATGTCCGCTTGCGCTGATTTATTGGTTACATTTGGAGGGCACGCTCCCGCGGCTGGGTTCACTGTTCAAAATAAAAATTTAGCAAAATTTGAAAAATGTTTAACAGAGTATTTTGAAAGTTGTTAGTTTAAATGAATAAAGATGATTTTATAAAATTTAAAAAAGTTTTGCCAGAAATAAAAGAAAATGTTTTTTTAAAAAATTATTCCAGTTTTAAAATTGGAGGATTGGCAAAATATTTTTTTATAGCTAAAACAAAACAGGATTTTGTTAAAGCTGTTAAACTGGCGAAAAAAAATAATTTGCGTTTTTTTGTTTTAGGAGGCGGAAGTAATTTGTTGATTTCTGACAAGGGTTATAATGGTTTGGCGATTAAATATATAAATTCTGATTTTAAAAGCGCTAACTCTGTTATCAAGATTAACGCGGGAGCAAGGTTGAGCGAATTAGTTGATTTAGCTTGGAAAAATAGTTTATCGGGAATGGAGTGGGCTATAACTATTCCCGGAACAATCGGAGGAGCGATAAAAGGCAACGCAGGCGCGTTTGGAAGTTCTATGAAAGATATTGTTAAAAGCGCAACAGTTTTGAAAATTTCAAATTCTAAATTTCAAACAAAAATTTTGAAAAATAAAGATTGTAAATTTGATTATAGAGATAGCGCTTTTAAGCGCGATAAAAATTTAATTATTCTTTCCGCGGAAATTAAATTAAAAAAAGGAGACAAACAAGAAATTAAAGCAAAGATGAAAGAATATCTGGATTACAGAAAAAAAACTCAGCCATTGGAATTTGCGTCTATTGGTTCAATATTTGAAAATGCGGATTTAAGCGATATTAAATTTGTTTCCAAATTTCGCAAAGAAATGAGAAATGACGCGAAATTAAAATTAATGTTTGAAAATAATTCTGTTCCAGCTGGTTATTTAATTGAAAAATGCGGATTAAAAGGCAAGAGCATAGGGGATATTCAGATTTCAAAAAAGCATAGCAATTTTATTGTTAATTTAGGAAATGGCAAAGCTGAACAAGTTTTAGATTTAATTAAAATTATAAAACAAAAAGTAAAACAAAAATTCGGCGTTGTTTTACGCGAAGAAATACAATATTTAGACTAGGACAAGGACAGTCCTTGTCCCGCTAATGAGTTTAGACTAGGACAAGGACAGTCCTTGTCCCGCTAATGAGTTTAAATTAATGAGTTTAAATAAAAAATGAAAAAGATTTTGAAAAAATATTTTGGTTATGACGAATTTATGCCTTTTCAAGAAGAAATTATAGGCAGTGTTTTGGATAAAAAAGACACGGTAGCCATATTGCCAACAGGCGGAGGCAAATCTCTTTGCTATCAGCTTCCCGCCTTAAAATTCAAAGGATTAACGCTTGTTCTTTCTCCGCTTATTTCTCTTATGAAAGATCAAGTTGACGCATTGAAAGAAAATAATATTGTCGCGGAATACATCAATTCCTCGCTTTATCCCAAGGAAATTTTAGAAATTCAAAATAGAATAGAACAAGGAAAAGTTAAAATTCTTTATGTTGCCCCTGAAAGATTGGCAATGCAAAATTTTCAAGAATTTTTACAAAAAATAAATATAGAGCTTATAGCTGTTGACGAGGCGCATTGTATTTCAGAATGGGGTCATGATTTTCGTCCTGATTATCGCAATTTGAAATGTTTAAAAACTTTGTTTCCAAAAACGCCGATTATCGCGTTAACAGCGACTGCCACGCCAATTGTTCAAAAAGATATTGTAAAACAGCTTTCTTTGGAAAACGCGAAAATATTTATTGACAGTTTTAACAGAAAAAATCTCAGTTTTTTTATTTTACAAAAAACAGCTAATACGGCTTTTAATAGATTAGTCAATCTGCTTCAAGAATATGAGCAAGGTTCGGCGATTATTTATTGTTTTTCAAGAAGAGACACTGAAAATATAGCTGAAAATTTACAAATCGCGGGGTTTGGAGCTTTGCCATATCACGCGGGATTGAATAATAAAACGCGAAAACAAACACAAGATTTATTTATAAAAGGCAAAATTCCAATTATTGTGGCAACTATTGCTTTTGGAATGGGGATTAACAAACCAGATGTGCGTTTAGTGGCGCATTATTCGTTTCCAAAATCAATTGAAGAATATTATCAGCAAATTGGCAGGGCTGGGAGAGATGGCTTGCCGAGCAAATGCGTTATGTTTTATTCTTATAGCGATAAAATAAAGCATGAATATTTTATTAGCAAAATTGAGGATATTGACGAAAAATATAAAGTTCAAGCCAAATTAAATCAAATTGTGGGATATTGCGAACAAAGACAATGCAGAAGAAAATTTTTGCTTGAATATTTTGGAGAAAAATTTTATAAAGAAAATTGCGGTTCTTGCGATATTTGTTTAGGGTATTGACATATGCATAATAAATATGATATAGTATGTAAATGAATTTTAATTATCAAAAAATTTGCGAGGAGCTTATTGAGGGTTTGTCTGAAAGAACTAAAGATATTTTAGCCAGGCGTTTTGGTTTCAACGATTATAAAAAAGAAACATTGGAATCTATTGGAGAAAGTTATAACATTACAAGAGAAAGAGTTCGCCAAATTGAAGAAAACGCGATAAAGAAAATTGAAAAAAAAGTAAAAACCATTTCTCAAAAACCGTTTGAATATTTTAAGCAAGAGTTGGAATTTTTCGGCGGATTAAAAAAACAGGATTTGTTTTTAGAAAAAATTGGACAAAAAAAAGACAGACCTTATATTTTATTTTTACTAATAATTGAAAAATCTTTAAAAAGATATTTAGAAACAGAAAAATTTTACTCAGTGTGGGCTGTTAACGCGAATTTTTTCAATAAAGCTAAAAAAATTATAGCTCTTTTAGAAAAAGAGCTTGAAAAAAGAAACGAGCCAACCATATTGGAAGATTTTAGTGTTTTCAAAAAATTTGGTTTAGATTCTGTCATCGCCCGTTCATATATTGAAATCACAAAAAATATTTTGAAAACAGAAGAGGATTTATACGGGTTTGCGTTTTGGCCTGAAATAAATCCAAAAGGAATAAAAGACAGAGCGTTCATAGCTTTAAAAAGAGAAGACAAGCCAATGCATTTCACAGACATAGCTGATTTTATCAGACAACAAATTCAAAACAAAAAACCGTCTTTGGTTAAAACAGTTCATAATGAATTGATAAAAAATCCAAGATTTGTTTTGGTTGGCAGAGGACTTTACGCTTTGCAAGAATGGGGGTATCAATCTGGTTATGTAAAAGATGTTATTTTTAGCGTTTTACAAAAATCTGATAAACCTTTATCTAAGGAACAAATAATACAGCAAGTATCAAAGCAAAGATTTGTGAAAAACAGCACTATACTTTTAAATTTGAATGACGAGAATCGTTTTTTGAAAAATAATAATGAAAAATATACCATAAGAGAAGCATAATTTAAAAATTTTTAAAGTGTTTTTAGAAATTATTTTAGAAACAATTGAAGATGGAAAAAATATAGTTTTGCCTGTTTTGGCGATAATGTGGCGCTTTTTAAAATTGTGGTGGTGGTTAATACTGCCTTTTGTTTTAATAAAGCCCTTTGTTTTTTTTTGGTCATGGTGGAGAACAGAGCATTGGTCCGCGGAAAATGTTAATATGATTGTGTTGGAAATCAAGCCTCCAAAAGAAGTGTTAACTCCGATAAAAGCTATGGAAACGGTTTTTGCCGGGTTATGGCATATTTATGACGGACCTAATCCTCGCGAAAAATGGCTTGACGGAAAAGTTCAATTGTCAATGTCGTTAGAAATGGTTTCCATAGGAGGAGAACAACATTTTTTTATTAGATGCAATAAAGGAAGCAGGGATTTAATAGAGTCAAATATTTATTCGCAATATCCTGATGTTGAGATTACAGAAGTTGAAGATTATGTTAAAAATGTTCCGCAAGATATTCCAAATAAAGATTGGAAAATGTGGGGTTGCGATTATGAATTATTGAAAAAAGATGTTTATCCCATTAAAACTTATGATAAATTTTTTGAGCGAAGTCCTGAATCGTCAAAAGAAGAAAAAAGAATAGATCCTGTGTCGGGGCTTTTGGAAGGTATGGCAAGATTTAAGCCCGGAGAACAACTTTGGATGCAGATTATTATTACTCCAGTTGTCGAAGGCGTTGAAGACGATTATAATAAAAGAGGTAAAGAGGAGATTGACAAGATAATTAAAAGACCAAAACCAAAAGTTCCCAAATCAATGTTTCAAGAATTGGCGGAAGAAGGAGTGAGCGTTGTTGTCAAAGGGGAAATTCCAGAAACGCGCGAAGAGAAAAAAGCGGATTTTTTTGCGCCTGAAATGGAACTCACGCCCGGAGAAAGAGAAGTTGTGGCGGCAATTGAAGAAAAAGTCGGAAAATACGCTTTTTTGACAAATATAAGATTTATTCATTTAGGTAAAAACGATGTTTATTTTGGAGGGAGAAAAGCAATTCCAATGGGATTTTTTGACCAGCTTTCAACTGTTAATTTGAACGGCTTAAAACCATGGAAAAGAAGCATCACAAAACTTTATACTGTTTGGACATATTTTTTGGATGAAAGAAGGATTTATATGAGGAAAAGAGCTATGTTTAGAAATTATATAGAAAGAAACAAGCCTTTATTTCCAAAAGATCCAAAAGAATCGGTTTTTATTTTAAATATTGAGGAATTAGCTTCTTTGTTTCATTTTCCGGGCAGAATGGTTACATCGGCTCCGTTTGTTTCTCGCGTTGAGTCAAAGAAAGGAGAAGCTCCCAAAGAATTGCCGGTGGAAGAATGATGTCGCAAGAATATGTATGGGTTTGACCCATACATTTAATTATTTATGGATAATATAAATTTTTTCGCTGAAACAAATTTTAGGAATATCAGAAGAAAATTTGGAATTAAACCTGACGACAGACGCAGGCATATTTACGCTGTGGGAAAAACTGGGATGGGGAAAACCGCTATGTTGCAAAATATGGCTGTTCAAGATATTCAGCAAGGCAAAGGAATGGCTTTTATTGACCCTCATGGAGAGGCATCTGAAGAATTATTGTCTTTTGTTCCGCAATCAAGAATTAAAGATGTTGTTTATTTTAATCCGTCTGATTTGGATTTTCCTATTGCTTTTAATATTATGGAAAAAGTTAGCGCGGAAAAACGGCATTTAATAGCCAGCGGTTTAATGGGAGTGTTTAAGAAAATATGGCCTGATGTGTGGTCTGCGCGAATGGAATATATTTTGAATAACGCTATTTTAGCTCTTTTAGAATATCCGGGTTCCACTCTTTTGGGGGTGAATAAAATGTTGTCTGATGTTGAATATAGAGAACAAGTTGTTGATAAAATCACTGACCCTGTGATAAAAGCCTTTTGGACTCAAGAATTTGCGAAATATACTCAAAGATATGAAACCGAAGCAACCGCGGCAATACAAAATAAAATAGGGCAGTTTGTTTCAAGTCCTTTGATTAGAAATATTGTTGGACAAGTAAACTCTACGATAAATATGAGAGAAGCAATGGACAAGCAGAAAATTTTAATTTTGAATTTGTCCAAAGGAAGAATAGGGGAAGACGCGTCAAATTTATTGGGAGCGTTGCTGATAACAAGAATACAATTAGCCGCAATGTCTAGAGTGGAAATTCCAGAACAAGAAAGAAAAGATTTTTATCTTTATGTGGACGAGTTTCAAAATTTTGCAACAGAAAGTTTTACAAATATTTTGTCTGAAGCGCGAAAATATCGTTTGAATTTGATATTGGGTCATCAATATATAAGTCAGATGGAAGATACTGTTAGGGAAGCTGTTTTTGGAAATGTGGGAACCATAATTTCTTTTAGAGTTGGAGCGGAAGACGCGGAATTTTTAGAAAAAGAATTTATACCTGAATTTAATTCTTTTGATTTGGTAAATTTGGCAAAGTATAATATTTATTTGAAATTAATGATAGACGGAATGGCGGGCAGACCATTTTCCGCTGAAACTTTGCATCCAATAGAAAAATTAGAAAAATCGTATGAACAGGAAATTATTAAATATTCTCAAGAAAAATATGGAAATCCAAAAAAAGAGGTGGAAGAAAAAATTAGTTTATATGTAAATCCCGCAGACGCGCAAGGCGCGCGAAGAACAGAAAGCGCGCAAACACGAAATAGAGAAAGCGCGC
>JAYELE010000085.1:0-2511 GCA_034717255.1 Patescibacteria group bacterium | reverse complement strand
AGAAAGCGCGCAAACACGAAATAGAGAAAGCGCGCGAGAGCAAATTCAACAATTATATGACGCGCAATGCGCTAAATGCGGGAGAAAAATTAAAATTCCTTTTGAACCAAGACCTAATCAGCAAGTTTATTGTAAAACTTGTAAAAGAGAAATAAGCGATGATAAACCAACGCGCCAAAAAAGCGCGGAAAAGTTTGTTTCATTAAAACAAGCTATAGAAAATAAAGTTGTTCCATTTTTTCTTCCAAAAAATAAAAAAAAAGTTAAAAGAGAAAAAAAAGAGATTGACATAAAAGGGTTGGACCAGTTGTTAAAAGATACATTGGATAAGGAAAAAACCGCTAATGTTAAAACTGATGAGAACAAAGTAAAAAAAGGAATAATAAAGCCGGGAGATACAATAAAATTTTAACAATGAAATTAATACAAGATTTTAATGTTTTTAATAAGCGGGTTTTAGTAAGATGCGATTTTAATGTTCCTTTGGATGAAAAAGGGAATATTTTAGATGATTTTAGAATAAGAAAAACATTGCCTACTATTGAGTATTTAATAAAAAATAAAGCCAAAATTATTTTAATAAGCCATTTGGGACGACCTGTTAAAGAATTGGACAAGAAAAAAATGTCATTAAAGCCTGTCGCATTGAGATTGGGAAAATTATTGGGCAGAAATCATAAAAAAATTATTTTTTTGAAAAATTGTATTGGAAAAGAAAATAAGCAAGTTATAGAAAAAATGAAATTAGGCAATATCGTTATTTTGGAAAATTTGCGATTTTATAAACAAGAAATAGAAAGCAATTTGAAGTCAGCGGATTTTTTTGCGAAAAAGTTTGTAAAAATAGGAGATATTTATATCAATGACGCTTTCGCGGTTTGCCATCGCAAACATTCGTCAATAATTAAGATTCCAAGATATTTGCCATCTGGCGTCGGCTTTTTATTACAACAAGAATTGAATGTTTTAGGAAATTTGAAACAAAATTGCGTTAAACCTTTTGTAATGATTATTGGCGGGAAAAAAGCAAAAACAAAAGCAAAAATGATAAATAAAATATCAAACCAATGCGACAATGTTTTGATTGGGCATTTAATAGAAAAAGAAATTAAGCGGAAAAAAATTAAAATTAGAGAAAAAGAAAAAATTATTGTTCCCATAGACGCAAAACTATACAATGGAAAAGAATTGGATATTGGAAATAAAACTATTGATTTGTTCAAAGAGAAAATCTCAAAAGCAAAAACAATTTTTTGGAACGGACAATTGGGGATGACAGAAGACAAAGAATTTGCTAATGGTTCATTGGAAATAGCTAAAGCGATAATTCAATCAAACGCGCATTCCGTTGTTGGAGGGGGAGACACTGTCGCTTTTTTGAAACAACATAATTTGCGAAATAAATTTGATTTTATTTCCACTGGCGGAGGAGCTATGCTCTCTTATTTAAGCTCCGAACCCCTTCCCGGAATCCAAGCATTGGAAAATTTCAAAAATTAAAAATCAATTTGTTTTTAAGCGAAAAAAATTAAAATGAAATAATATGGCGGATATGAGAAATAATAATTTAAAATTTATGGATTTTTGCGCTGGAATTGGCGGAGGACGAATCGGGCTTGAAAATTTAGGAATGAAATGCGTTGGGTTTTCAGAAATTAATAGAAGTTCGGAAAAAACTTATAGATTATTTTTTGGCGAAAAAGAAAAAAATTATGGAGATTTAATGAAAATAAATTCTAATGATTTGCCTGATTTTGATTTAATGATAGCGGGTTTTCCTTGTCAAACTTTTTCAGTTATTGGACAAAGAAAAGGAATGAGTGATTGCAGAGGACAAATTATATTTGACTTGATTAGAATAATGAAAGCCAAAAATTTAAAATATTTTATTTTGGAAAATGTAAAAGGACTTTTAAATCATAAAACAGGCGAATCAATGAAAATAATTTTGGGCGCGCTGGATAAAGCAGGTTATAAAGTTTTTTGGAAATTGATAAATAGTTTAGATTATGGAGTACCGCAAATGAGAGAAAGAATTTATTTTATCGGTATTCGCAAAGATTTGGCAAAAGACGATGTTTTGTTTGATTTTCCGCAGACCGTTAAAAAACCAGAGCTTAAAAATTATTTGATTGATACTGATGAATTAGAACTTGACGAAAAAAAAAGAGTTTTTGAAAATTTTTTAAAATATTTATACAATAAATATAATAAAGGCAAATTTTCCGTTAAAAGATTATTAAAAGAGGAGTTTTTAGTTATTGATACTCGTCAATCAGATTTGCGTTTATATCGCGGTAAAATTCCTACCTTGAGGACTGGAAGACATGGGATTTTATATGTTAAACACGGAAAATTCAGAAAATTATCTGGCTATGAATCTTTGCTTTTACAAGGATTTCCCAAAGAATTGTCAAAAAAAGTTAAAAATAAAATCACTGATACTGATTTATTAAGCCAAGCTGGAAACGCAATGACTGTTAATGTTGTTCAAGCTTTTGGCAAAAGTTT
>JAYELE010000084.1:0-1931 GCA_034717255.1 Patescibacteria group bacterium | reverse complement strand
AAAATAGTCGATTTTGACAAACTGGACATTTCAGATTTTTGGAATATGTCAGTTCGGAAACGACATGACAGTTTTCACATAAGAATTTTTTTTTTAAAATAAGTTTTTTTGGAGGTTTGCAATGTTCATTTTTAAATTTCATTTTGTGCCATCCGCAGTGCAACCAATACACTTATTATTTACTACTGGAGCGTTACATTTGGGGCAATGTTTTATTTCTTCTAGCGACACTTCCGACACTTTTTTTGATTTTGAAACAGGTATTTTTTTTGTTAAAAGGGGGTTTTCGCTGACACTTATGACACTTTTAGAAAAAACATGTGTATTATTTTTTACATCATCATTTACCCCCCCCTGAATCTTGCTTATATTTTTTTGAAAAGTGTCATAAGTGTCAGCATTTGGTCTATTATCCCTTCTTTTCTCTGTTTTTAGCATCTCTTTTTTTAAAAAAGTGTCATAAGTGTCAGCATTTGGTCTATTATCCCTTCTTTTCTCTGTTTTTACCATCTCTTTTTTTAAAAAAGTGTCATAAGTGTCATTTGCCCTAACATTTAGCCAATATCGATTTTTTCCAGAACTTTGAGCAGAAATGAACGGACTAAATTTGGTTAAACTTCTGCCGATTTTTTCTTTTGAGTCTGGAGATAATTTTGGATTATGATTAAAACACCACTTACAATAAATAAAATACAAATCATCTTTTGTCATTTTTTCTCCAGTTGATTCAATTAAAACCTCTGCCGAAAACTCTGCTAAGGAATTTCCATTTTTAATCATAAGATATTTTGTTTCTTCTGGACTCTTTTCGTTACTAAAACCATTTTGAGAAACAAGTCTTTTATAGCCTTCAATCGCCAAATTCAAAAGACCACTTAATTCTTCTGGAGTCGTTAGGCGGTCAATTAAATTCTTCTTTTGCCCTTCTTTCGGAATTGTATTATCTGCAGAAATTAATAAAATTCTTTCGTAGTAGGCTTCGTCATCAATATCCTCTCCTGGATTTGGCAATTTATTACAGGCATTTGTTTGTTTGGCTGTATTTCTAAACCGAATTTTATCTCCAAATTTTTGCTCAGCAGAAATAAAGCCATCTCCAACAGCCATTTTAAATCCACCAATCGATTTCATGTCTTGAGAACTCATATCGTCATGGATATTTGCATCTTTGTCTTTTAATACCAATAAATCAAAAGGTTTTCCTTTTGCTATTTCCTGGAGGGCAAGTCCAGAAACATTATAATTTAAGAAGATGTTAAGAAGATTTAGAAAAACACTTTTCCCTGTATTTCTCGCTCCGTGTATTATGACTGCTTTTTTAAATTCATATCGCCTAATTAAATGAAAACCCAGCCACTCTTGAATTTTTGGAATATCGTCGCTGTAAAAAGTTTCATTTATGAACTTTTTAATTTCAGGGCAAGTAGCTTTTTGATTATAATCCATTGGATATTTATTTCTAAAATTATATTTTTTTGAGTGAGATAAAAATTTTATATCATCAACATTTTCTAAATCAAGAACGCCATTTAAAACACATCGTTTATAATCTGGAATATTATCAACATCTTCTCGTGAAACTCCTGTTTGCCTCTTTATCTTTTCAAGAACTTCTGAAACAACATTATTCTTAGAGTAATTTCCTAAAAGATTTTCTACCTCTGCTTTAATAATGCCCCGCCCTTTAACTTCCCAAACACCTTCTCTATATATTTCAATCGTTTCTTCGCGAATTCCAAAAATAGTCCGAATGTTAAATTTGTTTTCAACATGCTCCGCAACTTTGTCGATATCAACTTTGCGGGATATTTCTTTTCCCGTTTTTGAATCAATTTTTATAATCAAAAAATCCTCTAATTTGAAACCACCAATTTTTTCTTCGCATCCCTTCATAAAACTAATCCGATTTTGCTTTAATTCTTCAGTCATTC
>JAYELE010000083.1:5716-10076 GCA_034717255.1 Patescibacteria group bacterium | reverse complement strand
AAAAATATATCAAATTTTAATTATTATTATTTACTTCATTTTATAATAAATTTAAAACTTATCAATAACCAAAATTAAATCTCAAATCTGGCGAATTTTTTGATTACAATATTTTCTCCTAATTTGGCGATAGTGTCTTCAATTAAATTTTGGATTGTTTTAGAATCGTCTTTTATCCATAATTGAGACATTAACAAAACTTGCTGTTTATATTTGTTTAATTTCCCTTCAATAATTTGGTCAATTATTTTTTGCGGTTTTCCAGTATCCTTAAATTGCTCTTGATAAATTTTTCTTTCTCCGTCTAAAAAATTTTCTGGAATTTCTTCTTCTTTTATAAACAATGGTTTTGACGCGGCTATTTGAAGACAAATTTCATGAGCCAATTTTTGAAATTGCTCGCCTTTTGAAACAAAATCTGTTTCGCATCTAATCTCCAACATAACGCCAATTTTTTTATTTGGATGAATATAGGTTTCCACAAGTCCTTGGCTCACAGCTCTATCCACTTTCTTGCCAGCCAAATCCTTGCCCAATTTTCTTAAAATTTCTTTGGCTTTTTCTATATCCCCGTTTGTTTGCTCCAACGCTTTTTGACATTCTGTAATGGAAACATCAGTTTCTTCTCTAAGTTGTTTAATTAGTTGTATTGAAATCATAATTTATTTTTTTGTCATAACTTCTTGAACTTTATCAAGAATATATTTTACTGAACTTATTGCGTCGTCATTTGCGAGTATTGGATAATCAACCAAACTTGGGTCAACATTTGTGTCGCAAATTCCGATTACTTTTATATTTTTCATTTTCGCTTCTTTCACTGGCAAAATATCTTTTTTAATATCCAACACTAAAATTGCATCTGGCAATTGCTTTAAATTTTTTAATCCTTCAAATTTTGTTTTTAATTTTTGAAATTCTTTATCAATTTTTATTCTTTCCTTTTTAGTATATTTTTCCAACTCTCCTTTTTCTTTTTGCTCTTCCAAGCTTTTATAATATTCCACTCTTTTTAAGATAACATTAAAATTAGTCAAAGCGCCTCCAAGCCATCTCTCGCAAATATAAGGCGTTCCATTTTTTGCGGAAAAATCTTTTACCAAATCTTTTACTTGTATTTTGGTTCCAACTAAAAGCAAAACTTTATTTTCTTTAGCAAGTTCTTGAATAAATTCCAGCGCTTGCTCAAACTTTTCAATCGTTTTTTCCAAATCAAAAAAATGAATAGTATTTTTTGTGGCGCTTAAATACGGCTTCATTTTTGGATGCGCTCGCGACACTTGATGTCCAAAATGAACACCAGCTTTTTTCATTTCTTCCACATCAATGCCAAAATCGCGCTTTGATTTTTCTTCTTGCTTTTTTTCGTCATTATTTTGTTTTTCTTTTTTTTGCTTTTCTTCCATAATATAAAATTTTCGCGACAGAAACGCGTCTGCGCAAAGTTATAATAATAATATAGCGCAAGCCTGAAAAATAATCAAGAGAATAAAAAATATTTTATTTTATCTAACATTTTTCCATGTTTTGTGTTTCAACGCTTTTTTCAAAATTTTATCTTTTACCTTGTTTATTCTTTCAAAAGGCAAATCAATATTCTTTTTAATTACTTCCAATTCAAAATAATATCTTAAAACCCCCAAAGTCCCCCATTTTTCCAATTTTCTAGAAGAAGTAATAACTTTTTTATTTGAAAAATACTTAATCTTGCCAAGCAAAATAAGATCTCTGCTCAAGTTGATGTCTTCCAAAAAACAATTTTTATACCCGCCAACTTTTTCAAATTTGCTTTTCAAAACGCAAGTGTTAAAACCTGGAAGAGTGGCTTTCTCAAGCTCGGAACGCATTACCAAATATCCGTTGGTAATCTCTTGCGCGAAAATTAATTCTGGCGTTTGTTTGGAAAACTTAAAGCTTGTAGAAAGCCCAATTAAAAGAGAATCTTGTTTAAATTTTTTAAAAATAAATTCTAAATAATCTGGCGCAATTTGCGTGTCAGCGTCAATAAAAACCAATATCTTTCCTTTAGCAATGGAAGCCCCCGCATTTCTGGCTGGAGCTATTCCTTTTTTTGCGACAACAATATTGTCTGTATATTTTTTGGCAATTTCAACAGTTTTATCAGTACACTTGGAATCAACAACAATCAACTCGTATTTTAAATCGGTTTTTTGACGCTTAATAGACCTTAAACAAGGTTCAATATATTTTTCTTCATTATAAGCTGGAATAATAACTGAAATATCCATAAATTTATCTTGTATAATACCATTCTAAAATTTCTTTGGCAACAGGTTTTACCGCTACTTGGCCTTCTTCCACATTTTCCATCATAACCAATAAAACAATTTCCGGATTTTCATAAGGAGCAAAAGCTCCAATCCAACGATGAGTTAACTCTTTGCCTTTTCTGCTTCTTCCTGTTTGAGCTGTTCCTGTTTTAACCGCAACTTTCACTGGCAAAGAATTCAATAAAACAGCTGACGCTTGAGGAGCATTCTCGCCTGTGACCGCCTGTCTCATCCCCTGTCTTACTATTTCAAGATTTTTTGCGTCTATAAAATTTTCTCTAATAATTTTTGCGTCAAATTCTTTTATAATATCAAAAGAATTTTCTGAATTGTTATATGACGAACTTTTTACAACTTTTTGAACTATTTGCGGTTGTAAAAGTTTGCCTCCATTAGCTATCGCGAGATAACTTGTCGCAATCTGAATAGGCGTGGCTAAAACATCGCCTTGCCCGATTGAAAGATGATATGTATCCCCTTGAGTCCAAATTTTTTTAAAAGAATCAGAAAAATATTTTTGTTTCCATTCAGGGTCTGGCAAAAATCCTTTTTTTTCTCCAAAAATATCAATACCTGTTTTCTCCCCCCAATTAAAAATACTTAGATATTGCTTAATCTTTTCCACTCCTAACCCCGTGAAACCTTTTACGCCTCCTCCAATTGTGTAAAAAAACACATTACAAGATTCGGCAATAGCTTTTCTCATATCAGTCCAACCATGCGTTGACCAATCATTATAATCCCAAAATTCTATTTCAGAATCAGGCCAATATTTATTTTTAATTCTTAATCTTCCTTTACAATGTATTTTTTTATTCGCGGAAATTATATTTTCTTCAAGCGCCGCCAAAGCCATTAAGGGTTTGATAGTGGAACCCATAGGATATGTTCCTGATATTACTCTGTTAATAAGAGGATAATCAGCGTCATTATTCAAATTTTGCCATTGCTCCGCGGTTATTGATTTAGAAAAAAGATTATTGTCATAACTTGGCAAACTTACTAAAGACAGAACCCCGCCCGTATTAACATCCAAAGCAATGGCAACGCCGGCTTTTGACCCGACTCTTTTCATTCCCTTTTCAAGCTCGCTCGCGACTTTTTCCTGCAATTCAGAATCCAAATAAAGAACTAAATTATTTCCTGATTCTGGCAATGTGATATTTTCTCGCGAAATTAAATTCCCGCGCGCGTCTTTTTTGAAAAGAATTTCTCCTTTTTTTTGTTCAAGCTCTTGATTATAAAATTCTTCCAACCCAGACAATTGCCCTGTTTTTCTTTTATATCCAATAATATGAGAAAACAATTCTCCTTGTTTGTAATCGCGGACAGTATTATTTTTAATTTCAAATCCTTGAAAATCATTGATATTCGCTTCTAATAAAATCAATTCATTATGCGGAATATTCTCTAAAATAATTGACAACGAAGTGTTCTTATTATCTATTTCTTGTTCTAAAACGCTTATGTCTTTATGAATAATTCGCGCGACTTCTTTCAAAATTTCTTGTCTTTGTTCATCGTCTTTCGGCAATCTGTTTTTATGACAAACTAAATCAAAAGCCGGGCTATTATAAACCAATTGGTTCATATTTTTATCGTATATCACCCCCCTTTGCGCGTTAATGGAATAAATTATAAATTTATTATTTTCAGCCATTGCAAAAAACTCTTGTTTTTTTATCACTTGTAAATAAAAAACCTGCGCAAAAAAAATTGTCATCACAATAAAAAAAAACGCAAAAAAACGATACAGCGTTTTATTCGCAATAGGCAATTCAATCCTTTTACCCGTAATTTCAGCTCGCTCTTGTTTTTGAGACAAAGCGTCTAAAAAAATTTCTTGCGGTTCAATATCTTTTTTGTATTTTATTTTTAAATTCTTACGACCAAACATATATTGTCCTTATATTATATTTTTAATTGTGCTTTATATTCTATTTTAATTGCTCTTATATTATATTTTTAATTGTCCTTTATATTGTCCTTTATATTGTCCTTATATTCTATTTTAATTGCTCTTATATTTTATTTTTAATTGTGCTTTATATTCTATCTTAATTGCTCTT
>JAYELE010000083.1:1434-5616 GCA_034717255.1 Patescibacteria group bacterium | reverse complement strand
TTAATTGCTCTTATATTATATTTTTAATTGTCCTTTATATTGTCCTTTATATTGTCCTTATATTCTATTTTAATTGCTCTTATATTTTATTTTTAATTGTGCTTTATATTCTATCTTAATTGCTCTTATATTATTCTTATATTTTATTTTTAAATTCTTACGACCAAACATATTTTTTAACAATCATTTTTATTAAAATTGACATACTTGTTAAAATTAAAATTTGCGCGCCAAAAAATAAACTAGACCAAATATCTAAAAAAAATCCTCCAATAAAACCAGCAAAAATTCCTGTTTTATTTTGCGTTTTTTCAAAAATATTTATAGCAATCACCGACAAAAAAATAAGATTTGGAATAATATCAAAAACAGAAAAATGAATTAAAAAACTCGCCTCAACAAGAGTTAAAAACCAAAAAAATATAAATAACCCCAAAATTTTCTTAACCATTAAATACATTATATCCTTTTTCCAAATAAAAAAAAGCGTCAAAAAAAGTTTACCAACTTTACTGACGGCCGTCAGTAGAATAGGCAAACTTTTATTTTTTTAAAAATTTATATTTTTGTTAATAAATGGTCAATGACATTCCTCGGCCAAATTTACACTAATCCATCTACGGCCGTGGGATGAGAAGTGTAAATATAGTAATAATGAAATACTCTATATACATTTTATACTAATTAAAAAAACCGACAAAAATCTGTGTTCAATAAAAATTTAATCTAAAAATTTGTGATAATGAATAATTTTTGATTTTGTTTAATGTCAAAAAAAGGAGATATTTCAGCTTTTTGATACGGCTCTATATCATTTTTTTGAATTTTTTGAATTTTACCCACAAGACAAAGTTCAGGAAATATCTTTCCAAGCGCGCTTGTCAAAACAATGTCTTGCTCAAAAATTTCCTTGTCTAAAGGAACAAAATCTATTCGCAAAGACAAATTCCCGTTGCCTTTTGCCACGCCCGAAATATACTCTGCTTCTTGTTCCGCAAAATTATCTTGATTATTTTGTATTAAAACATCAAAAGAACTTTTTTTGCTTGTTATTAACTCCACTTTTGAAAAATTTTCAAAAACTTGACTTATTCTTCCGCAAATAGTTTTCGCGCAAGTTATAACAGGCATACCTTGTTTAATGCCGTGATCAGCTCCTTTGTCAATTAAAATAAAATCTTGCGAAATATCTTTTCCAATAATCCGCGCGATTTTTAATTCAAATTCATTTGCCAATCCTATGTCCAACGCTTTTCTCAAACTTTTATTTTCTTGTTCCATTTGTTTTAATTCAAAAACTTGACTTATTAATTTTTGATTTTCTTGTCGCAAATTTTCATTTTCTGTTTGCAAATAATTTATTTTATAAAACCCCGCGAAAAAATCAGATACCCTGTCCCCTTTCGCAAAAAGCGACTTTTGAATCGGACTTGAAACATTATAAAAAACATTTCTTATTTTATAAGATAAATTTGTCTGGCTAAATACAACAAAAATCAAAACCAAAATAATAATTATAATAAATTTTTTTTTCATCATTTAATAACCTTAAATTATTATTTTATTATATTCTTTTTTCAAATAAAAAAAAGTATCCAAAAAAAAGTTTGCCAACTTTACTGACGGCCGTCAGTAGAATAGGCAAACTTTTATTAAGCGTGTTCATATCCGATATAAACACGAATACAAATTCGGAAAAAAGAAAAACGCAATCTTGGCGACGACCTGCTTTTGCGGTAAAACCACTATCATCGGCCTTAAGCGATTTAACTTCTGTGTTCGGTATGGGAACAGGTGGAACTCGCTCAGTATTATCACCAAGATTGCGCTTTCCTTTTTCGCGCGATAACTATTATCGCGCCATAAAACGCAAAGAACAAACCTTTGCGCTTTTTTTTGCGCGCTACTAACATAAAGTTCAATGATTATTAATCACTAGTCAAGAAAATGACTTATTAGTACTGCTCGACTAAACGCTTCACAGCGCTTACATCTGCAGCCTATCAACCTCATGATCTCTGAGGAATCTATGAGTTCTAATCTTGGATGGGGCTTCGTACTTAGATGCTTTCAGTACTTATCCCGTCCCAACTTAGCTACTCAGCAATGCTCCTGGCGGAACAACTGATACACCAGAGGTTGGTTCAGTCCGATCCTCTCGTACAAGGACCAACTTTCCTCAAAACTCCGCGCCTGCGGTAGATAGGGACCGACCTGTCTCACGACGGTCTGAACCCAGCTCGCGTACCTTTTTAATGGGCGAACAGCCCAACCCTTGGAAGCTTCTTCACCTCCAGGATAAGATGAGCCGACATCGAGGTGCCGAACAGCGCCGTTGATGTGAACTCTCGGGCGCTACCAGCCTGTTATCCCCGGGGTAGCTTTTATTTGATAATCTCACGCGTTTCTACAAACTTCGCCTATTAAATTTCCGAAGAAATTTAACAAGCGCGCGATCGGTTCACTAAGTTCTAGTTTCCTAACTGCGTGGCATATCCGCCTTGCAGTAAAGCCGGCTTATGGCTTTGTCCAATCTTTCCGATTTCCATCCGGAAATAGCCGACCTTATAAACGCCTCCGTTACCTTTTAGGAGGCAAGTGCCCCACTTAAACTGCCCAGCACTAACTGTCCCTCGCATTTTGCGCGAGGTTAGAATTATCATTTCAAAAGATGGGTGTTTCATTGACGGCTCCGCTTCTTCCGAAAAAGAAGTTTCAAAGCCTCCCCACTACGCTACGCATTTAAAACAATAACCCAATAAGAACCTACAGTAAAGCTCCCGGGGTCTTTCCGTCTAGCCGCAGGTAACCGGCATCTTTACCGGTATTGCATTTTCACCTGGCACCTTGTTGAGACAGCTCCCTAGTCGTTAAATCATTCATGCGGGCCGGAACTTACCCGGCAAGGGATTACGCTACCTTTGGACGGTTATAGTTACCGCCGACGTTTACTGGCGCTTCAACCACTCAGCCCCGCAATAATAAATTATCACGCGACCGGCGATATTAACGTCCCAGCACTGGTCAGATCTCAGCCCCTATACATCCTCTTACGAGTTAAAGCAGGGACCTGTGTTTTTGATAAACAGTCGCTAGGGAATCTTTCGCTGCGAGCGTTATTTGCGAACAAACAACGCTAATCCTTATTGCTAACTTACGGACATTTGATTGCCGAGTTCCTTAACAAGGTTTCACCAGTTCACCTTAGTACCTTTACACTAACCTACCTGTGTCGGTTTTAGTACGGTTTCCTTTAAAATTAGCTCTTCCAAAGCTTTTATATGAAAAACGCAAACTTGAATTTTTTTCTCCGAAAAGAAAAATTTGCGCAACACTTGCCGAAGCTTATGTCGCAAACGCAAATCCGATAATGCGCTCAAGCTATTGTTCTCCGTCACTCTGGAAAAAATTAGAAAGGAAGGGCCGGAATATTAACCGGCTGTCCATCGACTGCCCCTTTCGGGTTTGCCTTAGGCCCGCCTAACCCTTGACTGATTGTCATTGCCAAGGAAACCTTAGGTTTTCGGTGTCCCGAAATCTCATCGGGAATGCGGTTACTCATGCCAACATTCTCACTCTCTATCGCTCCACACTGACTCGCATCAGAGCTTCGTTGCAATAGAGACGCTCCCCTACCACGCCGTTGCTAAAGCAACGGCATCCTTATCTTCGGTACTGAGCTTAGTCCCGTAAATCTTCGGCGCAAAACCCCTTAGTTAGTAAGCTATTACGCACTTTTTAAAGGATAGCTGCTTCTAAGCTAACCTCCTAACTATCAATGGAATTTTACCTCCTTCAAAACACTTAGCTCACGGATGTTAAGAACGCAAAAAATACGCGCTTAACATCCGCTTTTGTTAAAAAAATTAACAAAAAAATTTAGGGACCTTAGATGAAGGTCTGGGCTGTTTCCCTTTTGACCATGGAGCTTAGCCCCCACAGTCTGACTCCTTATGCTAAAATACCGGTATTCGGAGTTTAGTTAGAAAATCCGGATAAAATCCAAGAGATTCCATCTAGTGCTCTACCCCCGGTATCAAATACATAAAGGCTAGCCCTAAAACTATTTCGGGGAGAACCAGCTATTACCAAGCTCGATTAGCTTTTCACTCCTTACCACAACTCATCCCAGAGAATTGCGCGACTCACGGGTTCGGACCTCCCCCATACCTCGCTACGCTC
>JAYELE010000083.1:0-1334 GCA_034717255.1 Patescibacteria group bacterium | reverse complement strand
AAATTAAAAATTCAGAGCGCAATGAGGTATGGGTTCATCCTGGTCATGGCAAGCTCGCTTGGCTTCGGGTCTTACGCATGCTACAAAATTTTCGCGCTATTAACACTCGGTTTCCCTATGAATCCTCCCCAAAAGGGATTATTCAAGCAACATACATAAACTCGTTGGCTCGTTCTACAAAAAGCACACCGTCACCAGTATACCTCGCTATGCTCGGCTTGAATTATGAATTTTGAATTTTAAATTTTGATTGAAATCTTAATGTTTTAATGATTGAATGTTTAAAAATTTGTTTCAAAATTAAACATTCAGTCATTCTAAATTGATTCGAAATTCAAAATTCGAAATTCGAAATTACCGAGCGCAGTGAGATACACTGGCTCCGATTCCTTGTAGGCATAATGGTTTCAGGTTCTATTTCACCGCGATCACCTCGCTACTTTTCACCTTTCCCTCACGGTACTTGTGCGCTATCGGTGATATTAAGTATTTAGCCTTGGCAGAGTAGTACTGCCGGATTCCCTCAGGGCTTTCGTTTCCCGAGGTACTCAAGTATAATCGCTCAAAGTATGTAAAAATTTTCGTATACCGGGCTATTACCGTCTATGGCGCTCTTTCCCAAGATGCTTCTACTAATTAATACATTTTCGCTTTGCCCTTCACAGGGGCGCGATTAACTTACAACCCCTAACTGCGCCTCGCTACGCTCGGCTTGAATTATGAATTTTAAATTTTAAATTTTGATTGAAATCTTAATGTTTTAATGATTGAATGTTTAAAAATTTGTTTCAAAATTAAACATTCAGTCATTCTAAATTCATTCGAAATTCAAAATTCGAAATTGCCGAACACAGTGAGGCGAAGTCAGGTTTGGGCTCTTCCCTTTTCGCTCGCCGCTACTAAGGGAATGTTCCATTGCTAAAGCAATGGCTTATTTTCTTTTCCTCCGCTTACTGAGATGTTTCACTTCAGCGGGTTTGCGTCGCGCAAAAACGCGACAATACAAATAAATTGTATTAGGTTTCCCCATTCGGAGATCTTCGGATCACAGGTTGCTAGGCGCCTACCCGAAGCTTTTCGCAGCCACGCCACGTCCTTCATCGCCTTAATATCCCAAGGCATCCACCATTTGCCCTTAAAATCTTGACTAGCAATTAATAACCACATTAAACTTTATGTGAACAATATTTAATTATAAATATTGTATACTTACTATTTAATTGTATAAGAACTTTCCATAACTCTATGTTGAATAATTAAAAAATCGCTTTTAAAAGCGATTTATCTGAATACAAAAAATCAGATTTTTTTAACCGCTTTTATTTCCTATATTT
>JAYELE010000082.1:5409-10162 GCA_034717255.1 Patescibacteria group bacterium | reverse complement strand
TACATACACGCCACTGATACGACTTTATCTTTTTCATTTAATCGTATTATTCTCACTCCTTGCGTTGACCTGCTTAATAAAGGAATACTTGAAATAGAAGTTCTGATTATTTGTCCTTGTTCTGAAATAACAATTAAATCCTCTTCTTCTCCAGAAAGAAGTTTTGCCGCTTTAATGCTTCCTGTTTTCGCGGTGATATTAGCTGTTTTTGTCCCAGACCCTCCTCTTGATTGCAGACGATATTCTTTTATATTCGTTTTCTTGCCATACCCGTTTTCCATTATCACCAATAAATAATTTCTAATTTTATCCTTTACGCTTTGTTTTTTAATTACATTCATTTCCACAAGTTCGTCATCTTTTTTCAATCTTATTCCTCTGTTGCCTGACGAACCTCTCCCCATAGGTCTTATTTCTTTTTCATCAAATTTAACAGATTGCCCGTTTTTAGTAACTAAAATAACTTCATCTGCGCCAGAACTTTCGCAAACGCTTCTTAACTCGTCTCCTTTTTTCAATTTAATGGCAATAAGCCCTGTTTTTCTTACATTTTCAAAATCCTTTAATTCTGTTTTCTTTATAACTCCATTTTTAGTCGCCATTGCCAAATATTTTACTTCTGCGTCTTTATTTTTCTTATCCTGTTTCTTGAAATCGCGTGGCAAAGAAAGAATAGACAAAATCTTGTCATCTTGAGATATGTCTAAAAAGTTTAACAATCCTCTGCCTTTGGCAACTCTTGTTCCTTCTGGAATTTCATAAGCTAAAATTTTAAAAACTTTTCCTGAATCAGTAAAGAAAAGCAAAGCGTCATGCGTTTGACAAGGTATAAAATGTTCCACAATATCATCTCCAACTGTTTTCATTCCCATAATCCCTTTTCCTCCTCTTTTTTGAATTTTATAAACTGACGGATTTATTCTTTTGATATAACCGCCCCTTGTCAAAGTGATTATTGCGTCCTCTTGCGGAATTAAATCTTCTTCAGCTATTTCTCCTATTTTTTGAATCACAACTTTTGTCCTTCTTTTGTCTCCAAAAGCTTCTTTTGCTTCTAATAATTCTTTTTTAACAACAGCTTTTATTTTAGACGGACTATTAAGAATTGCCGTGAGCTCTTTTATAATCCTCTTTTTTTCTTTTAATTCATCTTCAATTTTCGCTCGTTCTAATTGCGCCAACGCCGCAAGCTTTGTTTCCAAAATCGCAGTTGCTTGTATTTCGCTCAACTTAAACTTCTTCATCAAATTTATTTGCGCGTCTTCCCTATTTTTTGATTTTTTAATTATTCTTATAACTGCGTCAATATCTGCTAAACATTTATGCAATCCTTCTAAAATATGAGCTCTTTGCTTGGCTTTTTTCAAATTAAATTTTATTTTTCTTATTACAACTTCTCTTTTGTGCTCTAAATAATACGCCAAAACATCTTTCAAAGAAAGAACTTTTGGCTGTATTCCATCTACCAAAGCAAGCATATTCAAATGAAAAATCTTTTGAAGGTCTGTAAATTTATATAAACGATTTATAATTTTTTGAGGAAATGCGTCTCTTTGAAGTTCAATCACGATTCTCATTCCGTTTCTGTCAGATTCGTCTCTTATGTCTCTAATCCCAATAATTTTTTTGTCTTGAGACAATGTGGCAATTTGTTTGACCAACGCCGACTTTTGAACTTGATAAGGAATTTCTGTAATTAGAATATAAGATTTTTGTTTTTTACCTTCAACTACTTCAACTTTCCCTCGCGCTTCTATCGGACCTTTGCCTTGCGAATACGCTTCTATAATTTGCTTTTGATTAAAAATTATGCCTGCCCCGGGAAAATCAGGACCTTTGACAAACTTAAAAAGGTCGGAAGTGTCTGCTTTAGGATTATCAATTAAATAAACAATCGCATCTATAAGTTCGGATAAATTATGAGGAGGGATATTAGTAGCCATTCCAACCGCAATACCCAAAGAACCGTTTAATAAAAGTTGAGGCAATGGAGAAGGAAGAACAATCGGCTCTTTTCTCGTGGCGTCATAATTATCCCTAAAATCCACTGTGTCTTTTTCAATATTTTTCAACATTGCTTCCCCAATTTTAGAAAGCTTACACTCTGTGTATCTGGAGGCCGCCGCTGGATCATTATCAATTGATCCAAAATTTCCTTGAGGTTTAATCAAGGGATATCTTAAAGAAAAATCTTGAGCCATTCTCACCAAAGAATCATATATCGCCATATCGCCATGAGGATGATATTTTCCCATTGTGTCCCCAACAACTGTCGCGGATTTTCTGAATTTGGCGCTATGGACAAGCCCCATATTATGCATCGTAAAAAGAATTCTGCGATGAACAGGCTTGAGTCCATCTCTAACATCCGGCAACGCGCGCGAAACTATCACGGACATCGCGTAATTGATATATGACTCTTCCATTTCGTCAATAATTTTCCTCTCTTTTATGTATCCAATTTCTTTTGATTTATCCTCCATAAACGGAATTAAAAATAATAAATATTATATTATGCCATTATACACTATTTTAAAAAATAAAGAAATAGTGAAGTCTGTTGAAGCCAAACTTCAATAACAAATCTGGCACGTTGGCCAGATTTGTTATTGAGATTGATATATTAAAATATTTTATTGAAGTCTAACTTCAGCAAACTCAATATCCTATGGTCGGAAACAAAAAACAAATGGTTTGTCATTGATAAAAGCGGACAATGGCTTGAATTTGTCGGCAAAAAATCAGAAATAAAATGGAAAATTATTAAATAAAATAAGCGAAAGTGTTTCTCGCTCATTCAAATCAAAAATTATATTATTATATAATTATTTATTTATTTATATTGTTTATTTATTTAATTATTTATTTATTTAATTATTATACCAAATTTTTAAAATAATACAAAATTATTTTTTTGATTTTATTTTTTTAATTTATTTTTTTGGAGGTAAAAAATTTTTCTTTGATACAATAGAACGACCAAGTCGTTTTTCCAGCTTTTTTCTTGCGCCGCCAGCAATATTGCCTCCTGCTTTAGCGTCGCTTTTCAATTTTGGCGCGCCTTGCGAATTTTCATTGCGATGAATTTCAGTTGTCCGATATTTTCGGACACCTCAAAATATCCCTCATCCGTAAGTTTTTTCTTCAAATCATTCCAATATTTTCTTGACCTTTCTGTACCTGTTAATACTTCTATGATATCAATAACAGAAAATCACCATTCATTATTATGAATAGTTTTCCTAATCTCTTTTTTACGGAAAATCGCTATTTTAGTTATAGTGTCTATTTTCTTAGTCATAATTACTTTAGACACAAGAACCTGCTCGCTTCATAAAGTCTGTTGAAATCTAATTTCAACAAGTTCAATTATTTTGTGGTGAAAGGCATTAAGCCCAAATGTCTAGCTCTTTTTATAGCTTTAGCCAACTTTCTTTGATGAAATGAACAAAGCCCAGTTCTTTTCCTTGGCTTAATTTTCGCTAATCCAGAAGTGAACAAAGAAAGTATTTTAGTGTCCTTGAAATCAATCTCTTTTTGATTTTTCCTGCAAAAATAACAATGCATAATAATTATAAAATAGTAAAATTTTAAACAAAAAAATAATTTTTTTCAAAAATTTTTTCCATTTTTTATTTCATAAATTTTCTAAAATGGAATATCTTCCACATTTATTTCATCTTCTTTTTTCTCTTGTTTTTTATCTTGTTTTTTATCCTCTTTTTCTTTCTCTTTTTCCGCGCCTGTCGCATTATTTTGCTTTTCAGCTTCTATTTCTGATTCAGATAAAACCTCTTCTTCAATAATAGGAATTTCTTCTTTTGCCACTGGTTGTTCTTGTTGAGAAAATCCTTGTCGCGGACTAGAAAATGAAGTATCAGCGCCACCAGTAGTTCTTGGACCTAATTGTAAATTTTCCGCTATTACTTCAGTTTTATATCTTTTAAGCCCTGAAGCAGTATCAACCCAAGATCTTGTTTCCAATCTTCCGTCTATATACACTAAACTTCCTTTTCTCAAAAATTGCGAAGCGATCTCAGCCAACCGTCTCCATGCTACAACATTATGAAATTCTGTTTTTTGTTGTTTTACTCCAGTATTCTTGTCATTCCAAATACGATTAGTGGCAACGCCAAAATTACACACTGCTTGACCAGAAGGCGTATTTTTTAATTCAATATCAGCGGTCACTCTTCCTATTATAAATACTTTATTTAAATTCATAAAACTAAAAATGTTATATTATAAAATTTCGTCAAGCTCTTTTTCTATTTCTTTTAGCTCAACTTTTCCTTTTGGCTTAATTTCTGTTTTAATTTTTTCTTCATGTTTTTTTTCTTCATGTTTTTTTATTTTAATAACATCAGGCTTAAATTCAATCGGCTTTTTTATTCTTGTTCTCATTTCTTTTATTTTTTCAAGTTTTTTTACAACAAACATAAAACGAAGGATATTATTATCTTGCTTTAATTTATTTTCAATTTCTTTGGCTTTGTCAGAATCTAATGAAAAATATAAATCCCCGACAAACGCTGTTGTTTGTTTTTTAATTGGATAAGCCAACGGCTTTTCTGTCAAAGGATTTTCCTGTTTCAAATCCCCTTGATTTTCTTTAATCAAAGAAATAATATTGTCAACAAAACTCTGTCTTTGCTTTTCATCTGTCTCAGATGATATTAAATATGTTAATTCGTAAAATTTCATTTTTTTATATTAAACAAACATAGCATTGAAACACAAAAAGGTCAAGAAT
>JAYELE010000082.1:0-5309 GCA_034717255.1 Patescibacteria group bacterium | reverse complement strand
ATGCCCATTTTCGCGCGAATATCTTTCATAGAAGATTGAGCGAAAATTCGCGCTCTTTTGGCTCCTTTTTCCAAAATATCTTCAACAAAAGTTTCCCTGTTCAAAAGCTCTTTTTTCTTTTTTGACAATGGCTCTATTTTTTCAATTAAAACTTTTGCCAAAGATTTTTTAAATTCAGCATATCCTTTATTTTTAAACTTTTTTTCTAATTCTTTTATTTCTATATCAGCGATTAAAGAATAAATAGTTAAAAGATTTGAAATTCCCGGCTTTTTTTTAATATCAAACTTTACGGCTTTGCCTGTGTCTGTCACAGCTGACATTATTTTCTTTTTAATAATTTTCGGCTCGTCAAACAAAAATAAACAAGATTCAGGAGATGATTTTGACATTTTCTTTTTTGGATTATTCAGTGACATAATTTTAGCTCCTGATTTCAAAATAAAAGGTTTTGGCTCTATAAATGTTTTATCAAATCTTCTATTAAACTTTCTCGCTATCATTCTCGCAAATTCCACATGCTGTTTTTGGTCTTGCCCAACTGGAACTATATCTGTTTGATAAAGCAAAATATCCGCTGCCATTAAAATAGGATAATTCAATAATCCAGCTGATATATTTTCTTTATTATATTTTTTGCTTTTATCTTTATACTGCGTCATACGGAAAAGCTCTGTCACAGGAACAACGCTATTCAAAAGCCAGCATAATTCAGTATGTTCCCTCACGCTTGATTGTATTAAAATAATTGATTTTTCCGGGTCTAAACCGCAAGCTAAATACTCTGTTGCTGTTTCAAAAATTGTTTTTTGAAAATTTTTAAAATCATAAGGCAGTGTTATAGTATGCAAATCAACTATCAAAAAAATAGTTTCATTATTCTGTTGCAAATCAAGCCATTGTTTTATGGCTGACAAATAATTTCCAATATGCAATTGTCCTGTTGGTTGTATACCGCTTAAAACCCGCATAAATTTTAACGCAAATATTTATTTTTTATTACTGCTAACATAATAACATATTTATACAAAAAATAACATAATCAAAAAAAACGGAGGCCCGGCCTTTGTTTTTTTTATTTATTGTAATAGCAATAATCGTCATAACCGCCTAAATATTCTTTTAATTTCTTGTCTTTAATCGCCCATATAACATTACAAACATTATTCAAAACATAACGGTCATGAGACACCAAAAGAATTGTCCCTTGAAATTCTTTTAACACATTAGATATAATTTCCTTGCTTTCCATATCCAAATGATTTGTTGGCTCGTCCAACAAAAGCAAATTAGATTTTTGTAAAATCAATTCAGCTAAAGCCACTCTTGCTCGTTCCCCTCCGCTTAATCGTTTAATTTTCTTAAAAACATCATTTTGAGTGAACAAAAGACAACCTAAAACATTTCTTATTTTTTCTTCATTTTCATTAGAATTAAAAGAAACTTGCTCTAACATATTTTTTTCAGGGTCTAAATCTTCATGCGCTTGCGCGTAATATCCTATTTGTATTCCTTGCCCTATCTTTACTCCTTTATGATTATTCTCGCATTTATCTAAAATAGTTTTCAACAAACTGGATTTCCCGGTTCCATTATTTCCTATAATGCCAATTTTATCTCCCCAATCCGCTGTTAAATTATCAAATATCTCAAACAAAAATAAATCTTTTGCTTTTACTGTTAAATTGCTTACTTCTAAAACTTTTGAACAAAATTTTTCTTTGATATTAAAATTAATTTTTATGCTCTTTGTGGCTTCTGGATTTTCTTTTAATTCTATTTTGTCTATTGCTTTAATTTTACTTTGAACTCTGCTCGCAATAGTGGCTTTATATCTAAAACGATCAATAAATTTCTGTTGCTTTTTCAAATATTTTTGCTGATCTTTATATTGTTTTTCTTTTATACTCACATTTTTTTCTTTTTCTTCCAAATATCCTGTATAATTACAATAATATTTTTCCAAACCATTGCTTGTTAATTCAAAAGTTTTATCACATATTTTATCTAAAAAATATCTGTCATGAGAAACACAAATTATGGCTTTATTCCAATTTAACAAAAATTGCTCAAGCCATTCTATTGTTTCCAAATCCAAATGATTTGTTGGCTCGTCCAATACCAATAAATTTGGATTAAATATTAAAATTTTGATTATAGCCAACCTTGTCCTTTCTCCTCCGCTCAAAGTTTTAATCTGTCTTTCCCAGCTCTGTTCAGAAAAACCAAAATTTTTTAAAAAATATTCAATCAATACCTTAAAACGACGAGCGTCAATCAATTGTTTCAAATTCACGGAATTAATTTCTTGCAAAACAGTATTTTTAAGAGAGCTCCAACGAGTTTCCTGCGGAAGATAACCAATTTTTAAATTTTTATTTTTTATTATACTACCTTCATCTTTTTCTTCTATTTCCATTATTATTTTTAACAACGCGCTTTTCCCTATTCCATTTCTTCCAACAATGGAAATTCTATCATTAGAATTTACCGTCAAATTTATATTAGAAAACAAATCCTTGTCAAAATAACTTTTTGATATATTTTTAAGAACAAATAAAGGATTTTTAATTTTCTCTGTTTTATTCATTTCTGAAAAAACATTTGGAATTTTGATGTTATACTTTTTCATATAAATTTACACGCATATTTTTAATAATTCTAAAATTAAAATAATAAAATAATTAAAAACAGGGATTATTTTATAATTAAAAACTCAGCCATTTTAGCTGACATTATAAAACTTTCCCTGCTATGCCATTATCAAATATTCAGTTTTAATAAAAACTTTTAACATATTTTTTAATAATACTTAATTTGCGTAAAAAATCAACCTATTTTTGACATAAAAATTTTATTAAACTATAATAAAAGCAATAAAATAAAAAATTGATATTATAATATAATGGAAAAATTTGATGTGATTATTATTGGAGCAGGTCCGGCAGGATTAAATTGCGCCAAACATTTGGCGAAATTTGGCAAATCTGTTTTAATTTTAGAAAAAAATAAAATAATCGGAAAAAAAGTTTGCGCTGGCGGAATAATGCCAAAAACTATTGAATATCTTAATCTGCCATTAGAATTATTAGAACGCAAATTCAAAAAAATATGTTTTAACGCGCGTTTTTACAAATACGATATAAAATCTAACGGTTATATTATTTATACAATAGACAGAGTAAAATTAGGAAATTGGCAAGCAAAACAATTAGAAAATACTTGCGTTGAAATTAGAAAACAATCAATGGTCACAAGCATTGAAAATAATTGTGTTGTCGTAAATAACGAACAAAAAATCAAATTTGAATATTTGGTCGGAGCTGACGGAGCATCTTCAATCACAAGAAATTATTTAGGAATTAAAAACAAAAAAATAATTATTGGCATTCAATATATTATTCCAACCACAAAATACAAAAATCTTGAAATGATTTATAATTCAAAAATGTTTCATTCTGGATATCTTTGGATATTCCCTTACAAAAATTCTGTTTGCATAGGATCCGGATGCGACCCAAAAATATTTCCTGTTAAAAAACTTAAAGAAAATTTCTTAAAATGGTTAAAGAAAAATGCTGTTGATTTTAATTCAGGAGAATTTCAAGCCCATACCATCAACTATGATTTTCAAGGCGTAAAATTCAAAAACATATTTTTAATTGGCGACGCTTCGGGTATGGCTTCTGGACTAACAGGAGAAGGAATTCATCAAGCGCTAATATCAGGAGAAGAAATAGCAAAAATGATAAATAATCCCAATTATAAGTCTCACACATTAAAAGATATGATAAAAACACAAAAAATACACAATAAAGTTTTATTTTTATTTAACAAATCCGGAATTTTTAGAGATTTAGTATTCTCATTAATTTGCCTGTCATTCAAAATAAGCGTTACCGCAAAAAAGATGAAAAAAACTTTTATTGAATCATAATTATTTAACATTTAATAAAATAATTTTATGAAAAACGAAACGCAAGAAAAACTTGTTCCTCAAAACATTGAAGCGGAAAAATCCTTATTAGGCTCATTGCTGATAGACAAAGACGCTATATTAAAAGTGGCTGATTTTTTAATTCCCAAAGATTTTTATAAAAAAAACAATGAGCAAATTTACGACACAATACAAGAACATTTTGAAAAAGGAGAACCAATTGACCTGCTCTCTGTCTCAAGCAGATTAAAAGAAAAAAAACAATTAGAAAACATTGGCGGAAATAGTTATTTAACAGAGCTAATCAATTCTGTTCCAAACGCTTTACATGTTTTAAATTACGCAAAAATAGTTCAAAGAAAAAGAATTTTGCGAGATTTGATAAGCGCGTCTTACGACATCGGTTCTATGGGATATGACGAAATTGAAGACACAGACATTCTTTTAGACAGAGCCGAAAAAAGAATTTTTGACATAGCGCAAAAATCTTTAAACCAAAATTTTGTGTCAATAAAAAGCGATTTAGAGCAAGCGTTTGACAGATTAGATAACCTCTCAAAAAATAGAGACAAAATGAGAGGAATATCCACTGGATTTACCAATTTAGACAATAAATTGTCAGGACTTCAAAAATCAGACCTTGTTATTTTAGCGGCGCGACCCTCTTTAGGAAAAAGCAGTTTAGCTTTGGATATAGCTAGACACACGGCTGTCTACGAAAAAACGCCAGTGGGAATATTCAGTTTAGAAATGTCAAAAGACCAACTTATTGACAAATTAATTGCCGCGCAAGCAAACATTGATTTATGGAAATTAAGAACAGGACGATTATCTTCCGAAGGCGAAGGCAACGACTTTGAAAGAATTCAACAAGCGCTTGGAGTTTTATCCGAAGCTCCGATTTATATTGACGACGCCGCTATTTCAAATGTTCTTCAAATGCGAGCAATGGCGCGCCGACTACAAATGGAAAAAGGGTTGGGGTTGATTATTATTGATTATTTACAACTAATGGAGCCAAGAAATTCCAACTCAAGCCCTGTGCAACAAGTAACGGAAATTTCCCGTTCATTAAAAGGACTGGCAAGAGAATTAAATATTCCTGTTTTAGCTATTTCTCAATTATCAAGAGCCGTGGAAAAACGAATTCCACAAATTCCGCAATTGTCAGATCTTCGCGAAAGCGGAAGTTTGGAACAAGACAGCGATGTGGTTTTATTTATCTATCGCGAAGACAGATACAATGAAAACACAGACAAAAAAAATATCGCGGAAATAATCATCGCGAAACACCGCAACGGACCAATAGGCAAAACAGAACTTTACTTCAATGAACAACAAGCCAGCTTCAGAAACCTGTCAAAAGAAGAAA
>JAYELE010000081.1:0-2019 GCA_034717255.1 Patescibacteria group bacterium | reverse complement strand
GATATAATGATAGCTGAATGGGTTATTGACCCGGAATTAGCCCTACCTCTTAAGAGCAGGATATTTGAAGACAATGAATTACAAGGTCAAATTGAGCTTGTAAAATATATGCAGCATTAGAAAAAAAACAGATACAAGAATATCTAAGTAAAAAAAACAGGGGACGATTCTCTGTTTTACAATAAAAGAAAAAAAGGGGTCTATAATTAAAAAAAGTATTAAGGCGGGCAAAGAAGACAATAATTATAAAATATATCAACCCGGGAAGAGATTAGAAAGAAAAGAATTTAGCTAGTTGGGGAGGGATAACTTACTATCATTATTTTGTAATTTGAGAACAAACATGTTATAATTTAAACTAAATATGACACATGGTGTAATAATTAGACTATAAAGTTGAAATATTATGAAAAAAGCCAATATTTTAAATATATTACGTTTTAAAAAAACTGTTTTTTCTTTTAAGGAAATACTTTTAATTTCACAAGATAAAAATCCTAATTTGCTAATTAGAAGATTAAACTATTATGTTAAAAAAGGTGAACTTTATTCCATTAGAAAAGGTCTATATGCTAAAGATAAAGATTATGACAAATACGAAGCAGCAACTAAGATTTACACTCCAGCATATGTCAGCTTTGAGACTGTATTAGGGAAAGCAGGAGTAACCTTCCAGCATTACGGCCAAATTTTTGTCGCTTCATATTTAACCAGGGAAATAACTGCAGACAGGCAAGCCTATTCTTTCAGAAAAATTAAGGATTCCGTTTTAACTGACCATGCTGGTATAGAACAAAAAGCAAATTATTTTATTGCCATTCCTGAGAGAGCTTTTCTGGATGTCATTTACTTAAGCAAAGATTATTACTTTGATAATTTATCTGTACTTGACTGGGATAAGGTTTTAGAAATCTTACCCATTTATACCAACAAAAGAATGGAGAAAGAAGTTAAAGCTTATCAAAAAAGAATATGAGAATAAATATTACTATCCATAAAAACATCTTAATTAAAATTTTAAAGGACATTTACACGGACAGCTCCCTTGGTCCTCTTTTGGGCTTTAAAGGGGGAACAGCTGCCTATCTTTTTTATGGTTTGAACCGTTTTTCCGTTGATCTTGATTTTGATTTGCTCGATGAGGCTAGGGAGCAAGAAGTTTTAGAAAAAGTAGAAAAGGTTGCCAGAAAATATGGCACGATTAAAAAAAATACAGATAAGAAGTATACTCTTTTTATTCTACTTTCCTATTCCGAAGAAGCCCAAAATATTAAAATTGAAATAAATAAAAGATATTTCAATTCACAATACGAAGTCAGAAATTATCTCGGTATTTCCATGTTGATAATGAGACCTGAAGACATGTTTGCCCATAAGTTAGTAGCGATGACCGAGCGCAGGAAAATAGCCAACAGGGATATATTTGATACTTATTTTTTCCTAAATTCCAATTGGGAAATCAACAGGGAAATTGTAGAGCAAAGAACAAAGACAAGTTTTACCTCTTATCTTAAAAGATGTATTGATTTTTTGGAAGATAAATCTGAACGTGGTATTTTATTCGGTATGGGCGAATTAATTAACGAAAAACAAAAATCATGGGTGAAATCCAAACTTAAAAAAGAGACGATTTTTTTACTTAAGCTAATGCTGGAAAATGAGAAGAAGATAAAGGGGTCTTTGGTAAAGAAACCACAAAAATGGTAAAATAATAAAAAATAATTTGTTTTTTTGCTAATGAATGTTCACTATTTGACTAATTTAATTGGAGAATTGACCTATCGGCTAATTAGGTAATTAAATAATAAATGGTACAGAGAACCGTCCCCTGTGTTCAAAAAGGGGAAGTTAAATCATAAAAAAAATAGGATGTGTCCCTATTTAAATTTAGGAAAATCAGTTTTTTAATTAAGAAGTGAACTTTTGCAAAATTTCCCAAAAAGAATTTAATCAGGAAAGTATTCCACTAATCTTTACTGCGGTGTAAGCTAAAAGAAGGGACAAAATACTGTTTATAAC
>JAYELE010000080.1:0-10374 GCA_034717255.1 Patescibacteria group bacterium | reverse complement strand
CTCGCTTTAAGAATACCTTTCTCGCTTTAACATTTTTCGCTTATTTTTAAGCAAGCTTGGTCTATGATTTGTTTTAATATCTTTTCTTCGTTTTGCGCGAAATTTCGCAAAACAAATTCTTCTGTTATTTTTCGTTGTTGGTTTGGTTGTCTTATTCCTATTCTTAATCTTGTGAAATTTTTTGTTTTTAATTCGTCTATAATTGATTGAACTCCTTTATGTCCAGCTGACCCGCGATTTTCAGATATTTTTATTTTTCCTATTTCAATGTCAATGTCGTCGTGAACAACTAAAATTTTTAAAGATTTCACAGGCAAGTTTTTTACTATTTTTTGCGCGGCTTTGCCGGAATTATTCATAAATGTTTGCGGTTTTGCGAGAATGATTTTTTCATTGTTTAAAACATTTTCTGAAATTAAGCTTTCAAGTTTTTTATTTAATTCAAAATCAAGGAAATTATTTTTTTCCGCGAACGCGTCAACTATTCTAAATCCAATATTGTGTCGCGTTTTTTGATATTTTTTGTCTGGATTGCCTAACCCGATTATTAAAAGCATAAATTCTATTTGACTTTATTTGATTATTTTAGTATCATTATAGCATATGTTAGAATTACAAGCAAAAATTAGAGATAAGAAACAAAAACCTGAAGCAATAAGAAAACAGGGGTTTTTACCTGCTGTTTTATATGGAACAGGAACTGAAAATTTGAGTTTGCAAATTGAGCAAAAAGAATTTGAAAAAATTTATAAAAAAGCGGGAACAAGTTCTTTTGTTACGCTAAAGATTGGCGCTGATAAAGATTTTTTTGTTTTAATAAATGAAATTCAAAAACATGTTATTACGGGTGATACTATTCACGCTGATTTTTTTCAACCAAATTTGAAAAAAGAAATTCATGCGAAAATTCCATTGGAATTTATTGGGGAAGCTCTGGCTGAAAAAGAGGGCGGTATTTTGACAAAAAGTATTCATGAAGTAGAAATTAAAGTTTTGCCAAAAGAACTTCCTCACAGTATAGAAGTTGATATTTCCGCGCTAAAAACGCTTGAAGACAATATCGCGATTAAAGATTTAGTTATTCCAAAAACAGCGGAAATTTTAAAAGACCCTGATGATATTGTGGTTTCTGTGTCTAAACCAAAAGAAGAAGTAGAAGAGGAAGTAGCGGAAGAAACAGCGGAAGAAATTCCTGCTGAAGAAAAAGCAAAAGAAGAAGAGGGGAAGGAAAAAGAGGGGAGATAGGGAAGAGAAGGGAAATAGGGGGAATAGGGGGAATAGGGGGGAAAGCTTCGCAAGGTCAGTCCTTTTCCGTCGCTACGCTCCTCCTCAAGGGCTGACCTTTCTCGCTTTTATAATATTGAATTTGTTATTTATGCGTTTATTTTCTAAATATTTATTATGCGTTGCGCTATTCTCGGTTTTAATGTTGCCGAGTTTTTCTTTTTCTGAAGAAAATTTAAGCGAGGTTTGCGACATAAAAAATATTGAAAAAATTGAACAAAATTCTACAAAAGATGAATATAGCGTTCTTTTAGAAAAATGCAGAGATTATTTTGAAGCAGAAATCGCGGTAATTGACAAAGATGTGTCAAAAACAGAAAAAGAAAAAAAGACGCTTAAAAATGAAATATATCTTTTGAATAAAAAAGTTAAAAGTTTGAATTATCAAATTTCTCAAAATAATATAATGGTTAAAGATTTAAAAAATCAAGTAAATGACACTGTGAATTCTATTGAAAGGACAACTATAGAAATAGAGGACACAAGAATAGGGTTAGCTGAAATTTTAAGAGAAATTGATAAAGAGGATAAAAGAAGCGTTATAGAATTATTGCTTGCTGAAGAAAAAATTTCTGATTTTTATAATAATTTAGCGGCATTGGAAGTTTTGAATAGCGAGATTAAAAATGAAGTCAAAAATATCAAAGATTTAAAATTTTATTTAGAAAATCAAAAAGATTCATTAAGTAATGAAAAAGAAGAAATAGAAAATGCGATTATCGCGCAAAAATTTAAAAAAAATGAAAACGCCAACGCGAAAAAAGATCAAGAATATTTTTTAAGCATTACAGAAAAAGAATATGAAAAATATATTGCGGAAAAAAAAGAAGCCGAAAAAAAAGTGTCTGAAATTAAAGCGCGAATTTTTGAGTTAGTTGGCGTATCCAAAGCTCCTACTTTTGGCGAAGCTTTGGAAATTGCTAAATATGTTGAAAAAATAACAGGAGTGAGACCTGAACTTTTATTAGCTGTAATAACGCAAGAATCAAATCTTGGAAAAAATGTTGGACAATGTTATTTAAGAAATGAAAAAACAGGAGCCGGGATTGTGATTAAAACAGAAAAAACAATTTCCAGAGTAATGAAACCTATGGGAAAATCCGGAAGAAAAGGAGATATTGAAGATTTTTTAATAATTACCAAAGAACTTGGAAGAGACACTTTTAATACTCCTGTTTCTTGTCCAATGAGTTATGGATATGGAGGAGCAATGGGACCAGCTCAATTTATTCCCACCACATGGGTAAATTATAAAGGAAAAGTAAAAGAAGTTACTGGTAAACCTGCTGACCCATGGGATATTAAAGACGCTTTTTTGGCTTCCGCTTTTTATTTGGGAGATTACGGAGCAAAAAAACAAACTTATAATAAAGAGTTTAACGCTGTTTTAAGTTATTTCGCTGGTCCAAGTTGGTATAATTCAAAATATAAAGATAGATATAAAAGAGATTATGGTTATCCTGTGATGAAAATTGTTGGCAGATATGAAAAAGATATTAAAGCAATAGAAAAAAATAATTAAAATTTTTAATCCGTATAATTCATTAGCGTTTTTATAACTTTATCCATTTTTCCGTCCATAATTTCTTCAAGATTATGCCAAGATTTTTTAACGCGATGATCTGTTAGCCGATTTTGAGGAAAATTATATGTTCGCATTTTTTCAGATCTTTTTGCCCATCCTACTTGGGCTTTTCTTTTGCCTTCTATATCCGCTTGTTTTTCTTTTTGTTTTTTTTCTAAAAGACGCGCTTCTAAAATCGCCAACGCGGATTCTTTGTTTTTTAATTGATTTCTTTGTGTTTGAGATGCTACAATTAATCCTGTTGGAATATGCGTAATTCTCACAGCTGTTTCTCTTTTATTCACATTTTGTCCGCCCGGACCTGATGATTTATATATGTCAATTTTCAAATCTTTTGGATTTATTGTTGAATCTTGTTTTTTTGGTTTTTGTAAGATTGCCACGCTTGCGGTTGAAGTGTGAATTCTTCCCATTTTTTCTGTTTTAGGAATTCTTTGCACTCTGTGAACGCCTCCTTCATATTTCATTTTTGAAAAAATATCCGCGTTTTTATTTTGTTTTGCTTCAAAACTTGGATTTAATTCAAAAAATATCTCTTTTAGACCGTCTGTCTCGGTTCTTTTGGAATCTAATATCTTGGTTTCCCATTTTTGCGTTTCAGCGTATCTTGTGTACATTTTGAATATGTCGTTTGCGAATAAAGCGGCTTCATCTCCGCCTGTTCCAGAGCGAATTTCAACAATTACTGAATTTATTTTCGCTTTAGTTGCTTTATTTTGCTTTATTGCTTGTTCTAAAATTTCTTTTTTATTTTCTAACTCTTTTAGTTCGTCTTTGTATAAAATAAAAAACTCCTGATTTTCAGGATTTTTTAAAAGTTCGTTAACATCTTGAATTTGTTTTATTATTTTTTCAAGTTGTTCTTCAGAATCTTCAATATGTTGCTCGCTAATGTTTGACATATTATTTTTTCTTTTTTGCTAATCGTTTTTTGAATTTGTCCACTCTTCCTAATACATCAATAATTTTTTCTTTTCCAGTGTAAAACGGGTGGCATTTTGAACAAATTTCAGTTTCTATGAATTCTTTTGTTGAGCCAACAGTAAAAACATTGCCACAAGCGCAAGTAACTTTACAATCATTGTAATATTTTGGATGTATATTTTTTTTCATAGCATTGTCATTTTAACAAATTAAACAAAAAAGTCAAATTAAAAACAAGGGGGGATTGGGGGAATAGGGGAAAGCTTCGCAAGGGAAATGGGGGATTTTTATTTTTTATAAAATTATGTTATAATGTGGAAATATTATGTTTGTTAATTTTCAAAAAAAGTTTTTTATATTTCCCGCGATTGCTATATTTTGTCTTTTTTTCGCAAGCCCTGTTTTCGCTATTTCATTGGGTCAGAAACAGGATTTTTTTGTTAATTCTGATTATGATTGGTTCACAAGACAAGAAATTTCCGCGAGCTTAAAGGCAATGGATAAAAATTCTTATTTTTATGTTGACCAGCAATGGTGGAGCGCATTATCATCAGAGAAAAAAGACCAAGTTAATACTTCCATAAATTTGCTAAAAAATGAATTTGAAAATACTATTTATCCTGTTATGACAGCTAATTTTGGTTTTGAATATAAACCCGGAATTGACAATAATAATCGTATTTCAATTTTAATACATCCTATGTTGCAAGGAGTTAACGGATATTTTAACAGCGGTGATGAATATTCAAAATTACAAGTTCCAAATTCAAATGAAAGGGAAATAATATATTTGAACGCTTTTTTAATAAATGATATTTTGGCAAAAAGTTATTTAGCGCACGAATTTACGCATTTGATAACTTTTAATCAAAAAAATAAAAAACAGGGGATACAAGAGGAAGTTTGGCTAAACGAAGCGCGAGCGGAATTTGCTCCGAGTTTATGCGGATATGACGATGATTATGAAAATAGTTATTTGAAAACAAAAGTTGAAATTTTTTTGCGAAATCCGTCTGACTCTCTTACTGAGTGGCGAAATATGTCAGCGGATTACGGAATTTTAAGTTTGTTCACTCAATATCTCACAGAAAAGTATGGAAAAGAAATTTTAATTGATTCCTTAAAATCAAACAAAATTGGAATTGAATCCATAAATTTGGCGTTGGCAAAAAATAATTACACGCAAAATTTTTCTGAAATTTTTACTGATTTTACCATCACGATTTTAGTTAATGATTGCGATCTTTTTTTGGAACAAGAAGACGCGGATTTGACGCAAGAGGAAAAAGAAATAAATAAAAATGCGGGGAGATATTGTTATAAAAATAAAAATTTAAAAAATTTGCGGATAAATCCAATGATAAATTTTTTACCAATAAAAGGCAATAGCAATTTAGGCGTTAATCAAAATACTAAAAATTGGTCTGGAAATTGGTTTAAATTTATTGGCGGAAAAGGAGCGTTAAAAATTAAATTTATCGGCAGTCCGAAAGAATTGTTTAAAATTCCGTATGTGGTAAAAGATTCTTTGGGAAATTTATCTCTTGATTTTTTTGTGTTAAACGAATTTCAAAGAGGGGAGATTTTAATTCCTAATTTTGGCGGAAAAAATGTTTCCGCTGTTATTATTCCGACTATTCAAACAAAAAAAAGCAAATTTTTAAATCCTGAATCAAGTTATTCATTTTTTTGGTCTGCGTCAACTGTAGTAGAACAAGAATCTATTTCAAAATTTTTAGAAAAACCGATTATTGATATGTCAAAACAAGAGCTTTTGAATAAAATCGCTGAAATAAAAGTTGTTATTGAAAAACTTGAACATAGATATAATGAAATAGAAATGGCTGAAAAACCAGATGAGACAGATGAGACAGATGAGACAGATGATAAAGAAGAGGATAAAATTGAAAATAATTTTTCTTGCGAAAAATTTGAAAACAATTTATTTTACGGTTTAAATAATAATGCTGTAAAATGTTTGCAACAAGTATTGTCGGCGCAAGGCGATGATATTTATCCTGAAGCAATAGTTTCTGGTTGGTTTGGACCATTGACAAAAAGAGCGGTGATAAAATTTCAAGAAAAATATAAACAGGAGATTCTTTCTCCGTATAATTTAGAAAATGGAACTGGTTTTGTCGGCAAAACCACTCGCGCGAAATTGAACGAGATTATTGAAAATAACTAATTTTGCGAATTATTATGAGATATGCCTTTGCAGTATGCTGATTATTTTTTCTATGTCTTTTTTTGTATAAAAGTTTTGAAAAGGCAGATTGATTATTTTTTGAGAAATTATTTTTGTATTTGGAAAATCGTTTTTATTTAAATTATATTTTTTTTCAACTTCCATATTACATACAATAGGGGAATGCCATATTCTGGTTGAAAAAACATTGTCTTTTTTTAATTTTTCAGAGAATTTATCTCTGTTTTTAAAAATTAAAACAGATATAAAACAAAAAACATTGTCTTTTTTTTCTTGTATCACGCAGAAATTGGTCAAGTTTAATTTTTTTAATTTTTGTTGGAAAAATAAAGCCATGGCAACGCGATTTTTTAATGTTTTTTCATAGTTATTCAAAAAATGAGAAAAAATATTTAGAGAAACATTGTTTATTCCGCGCAGGTCAGATGATTTTTCTTTTCTAATGTTCTTTTTTACAATGCTTGGAGCTATGGAACCAATGATTTTTTTGAATAAATAAGCGAATATGGGAAAACAATTTAAAAAAGAAATAAAATCTCGCGCTGTAAAATTAGTTTTTTTTAGGTTGTTTATGTTCCAATTTTTTGGACAAACAAGCATTCCTCCGCGAAAACAGGGGAATGATTTGTATAAGCTGAAAAACGAGGCGTCTCCAAAATTTCCAAGATATTTGTTATTTTGTCGCGCTCCAAAACAATGCGCGCAATCTTCAATGATTTTTAGATTATGTTTTTGAGCAATGCGCGAGATTTCTTTCATATTGTTTGGAAGTCCGTAAATATGGGAAACTAAAATTGATTTTAGTTTTTTGGGGTTTTGCGCGCGCGTATTTTCGCGAATTTTTTCTTCAAGTTTTTTTATGTCTAAATTAAAAGTTTTTATGTTCGCATCTATGAAAATAGGGGATATGTTGTATTTTTTTAAAATAGGGAAAAAAACATCGCAGACATAGGCGGGGATTAGCATTGTTGTATTTTTCAAATTCATTTTTTCAATAATGATTTGAAAGCTTGTTCGTCCCATATCTGTAAATATAATTTTTTTGTTTGGAAAATAACAAGTTAATTTTTTTTGTATTTTTTTTGTGTTTGGTTTTAAGCAAAACCAAAACAGAGCGGATGTTATGTTTTTTATATTTAGTTGTATTTGAGGATGCGTGAAATACATAGATATGAATTATAAATTTTTAATTGGGGGAAGAGGGGGGGATTGGGGGAAATGGGGGAAAGCTTCGCAAGGTCAGTCCTTTTCCGTCAGTCGCTACGCTCCTTCCTCCGCATAAATGCGAAGCATTTCCCCGTAGGGTGGCTGACCTTTCTTGCTATTATATTATATTATATTATAAATTTGTTTTTGACAAATGAATAAAAATAAGCTAATCTGATATAATGATTATGGATGAAAAATTTGTCATAAAAGGGAAAAAACCGTTGCAAGGCGAAGTGGAAATTCGCGGATATAAAAACGCGATTGGAGTTTTGTGCGCTTCATTGTTAACAGATAAAGAAGTAATAATTGAAAATCTTCCGTTAGTTGAAGATTGTTTTACGATTATAGATATTTTGAAAGATATGGGGGCAAAAATAGAATGGATTGGAAAAAGAAAAATTAAAATAATGGCTAAAAATATAAATCCTAACTCCATAGATGCGGAAAAATTCACGAAAACCAGAATTTCTGTTTTATTGCTTGGACCATTAGTCGCAAGATTTGGAAATTTTAAAATTCCTCATCCCGGAGGAGACAAAATTGGATTAAGACCAATAGACACTCATTTAATCGCTTTTAGAAAAATGGGAGTTGAGATTAAAGAGCAAGGAGATTTTTATTATTTTACAACGAAAAAACTCGCGCCAACTGAAATTATCTTAAAAGAGTTTAGCGTTACTGCTACAGAAAATGTAATGTTAAGCGCTTGTTTAATTCCCGGAAAAACAATTATTAAACTTTCGGCGTGCGAACCGCAAGTTCAAAATTTGGGCGAAATGCTTATTAAAATGGGAGTTGATATTAAAGGATTGGGAACGCATACTATTATAATACAGGGCAAGAAAAAGTTGAAAGGAGTAGAACATAGAATTATTTCCGACCCCATAGAAACAGCCACTTTTATAATAGCCGGGGCAATTACTCCGGGCAAAGTAAAAGTTAAAAATATTTGCCTTGAACACATTGATGTTTTTTTGGATAAATTAAAAGAAATAGGGGTTAATTTTGAAATAAACAGCAAAAATTCTCTTACAGTTGATTATTCTCCAAAATTAAAACCAGTTAAGCTTCAAACTTTTTTTTATCCAGGATTTCCCACTGATTTTTTGCCTTTTACATCTGTTCTTTTGACACAGGCAAAAGGCAAAAGTTTGATACATGATTCTTTATATGAAGCTCGGTTTAATCATCTTCATGAGTTAAGAAAAATGGGAGCTGATATAGAAATAGTTGACCCGCATCGCGCGATTATTTTTGGAAAAACTCCGTTAAACGGTTTGACCATTAATAGTTGGGATATTAGGGCTGGAGCGTCTCTTGTTGTTGCCGGACTTTTAGCAAAAGGAGAAACTGTTTTGAAAGATATTTATCAAATTGATAGGGGATATGAAAAAATAGAAGAACGATTACAATCATTAGGCGCGAATATACAGAGAAAAGAAAGCTAAAATAATTAAAAAAAATATTATGTTTATTAAAAAAATCGGTATAGATTTAGGAACATGCAATTCATTGGTTTTTATTCCCGGAAAAGGCGTGGTTTTGCAAGAGCCATCAGTGGTGGCTGTTTCGTTAGATGAGAATAAAATTTTAGCGGTGGGAAAAGAAGCAAAAAAAATGATAGGCAGAACGCCAGACACTATTAAAGTATATAGACCATTGAAAGACGGGGTTATCGCGGATTTTCGCGTGACACAAGCAATGATTAGATATTTTATTATTAAAGCTTTTGGTTCTTTTAGATTATTTAAACCAGAATTGATAATCGCTGTGCCAGCAGGCATAACATCCACGGAAAAAAGAGCTGTTATAGAAGCTGGAATGAATGCCGGGGCAAAAGCCGTGTTTGTGGCAAAAGAGCCGATATTGGCGGCAATTGGAGCTGGAATTCCAATAAATACTTGTTCTGGACATTTAATTGTGGACATAGGAGGAGGAACTTCAGAGGTAGCGACAATTTCTTTGGGCGGAATTGTAACGTCAGCTTCAGCGCGCGTAGCTGGCGATAAAATGAATGTGGCAATATCTAATTTTATTAAAAAAAAGCATAATTTGGCGGTGGGTGAACAAACAGCGGAAGAAATAAAAATTAAAATTGGAAATGCTTTAATGGAAAAAGACCAAAGAACAATGGAAATTCGCGGAAGAGATTTAATTTCAGGGCTTCCAAAAACCATCACGGTTTCTTCTAATGAAGTTTGCGAAGCGATTTCTGATGTTTTGAATGAAATAATACAAAACATTAAATTAGTTTTAAGAAATACTTTGCCTGAAATTTCAGCGGATATAATGGATAAAGGAATGGTGGTTTCTGGCGGAGGAGCTTTAATCAAAAATATCAATGAAAAAATTTCAAAAGAAACAGGAGTGCCTTGCTTTATAGCTGAAAACGCGTTGCTTTGTGTGGCAAAAGGCACAGGAGCTGTTCTGGAAAATTTGGATATTTATAAAAAAAGCATAATGTCTAAAAGATAATGATTTTTGATATTATCACAATTTTTCCGAATATTTTTGATTCTTATTTTCAAGAAAGCATACTTGCTCGCGCGCGAAAAAAAAAGCTTATTAAAATTAATGTTCATAATTTAAGGGATTTCGCAAAAGACAAGCATAAGGTTATTGACGACAAACCTTTTGGCGGAGGGATTGGAATGGTTATGAAAATAGAACCTTTTTATAACGCGGTGTCTAAAATAAAGGCAAAAAATCCAAAGCAAAAAATAAAAGTTGTGGCTTTTACTCCGAGAGCGAAAAAATTTAATCAAAAAAAAGCCTATCAGCTTTCTAAATTAGACAGAGTGATTATGCTTTGCGGGAGATATGAAGGAATTGACGAGCGAATTTCAAAAATAGTTGATATGGAATTATCAATAGGGGATTATGTTTTAATGGGAGGAGAATTGCCGGCAATGATTATCACGGAAACGATTTGTCGTTTAATACCGGGAGTGATTGGAAAACCGCGTTTATTAAAAGAACGCATACCAAAAGTTCGCGGAAGAGGCGGAAGAGGATTTATTGAATATCCGCAATACACAAGGCCTGAAATTTTTAGTCCTCGCAAAGGAGTAAATTGGAAAGTTCCAAAAGTTTTAATTTCAGGAGACCATAAAAAAATTCAAGAATGGAGAGAAAAGCGCCAAAAAATAGTTGAAAAATAATT
>JAYELE010000079.1:8606-10566 GCA_034717255.1 Patescibacteria group bacterium | reverse complement strand
GAAAATCAGTTAGCTTCGTTATCAGCGATAATAGCGCGAATAGCGGAAGAAATTAAAAAATAATATAGAATTAGTAATGAAAAATCCAGCATTTTTGCTGGATTTTTGTTTGACTGAATAGTGAAAATGGATATAATAGATGATAAATAAGGAAATAAAATTAAAAATTATGATGGACTATCGGGTGGAAATTATTAAAGAAAAAATAAATAAAGAGCATTTAAAAGATTTTTTAAATAATCCTTTTAAGGAAGTTATTAAATTTGTTGTTGATATTGAAAATAATCTTATTGCTTTAGGCGGAGAACTTCATTCTGATACTGCGGAAGAACTTATAGAACAAGGTTCTGATAATAGAAATTTATGGGGTGGCAATTTTTATCCATTAAAAGAAAAAGCAGAAGAAAAAATTGAGTACACATCATTGATAAATATTAAGCCGTCGCAAGATAGTTTTTCAATGGATATTGAAAATAAAGATATTATATTGAAAATTAACAAGGTTATTGAGGAATTTATTGAATTATGATTAATAAGTATCATAAAAATTTGGATTTGGAAAAATGGAATAAATTTTCAAAACAAGAACAGATTTTAAATATTGCGTCTGAGTTTTCTCGCGCTAAAAATTGGCTTGCAAAAAATAATAAACAAGAGACGCTAAATTGTTTGAATCGCGCGTTTGAATTGATTGATTTGACAATTCAAAGTTCTTCTAAAGAAAAATCCTTAAATCATTTTTTAAGGTTTAGAGAGGTTTTGGCTCAATTTTATATTAAAAAAAATAAAACTAATGATGAGTTTATTAAGATATTTAAAACATTGTTAATGTTTAATAAATTTACTTCATTGGTAAAAATATAATAAAATGTTAGAATTAATTGCGTCAATAATTTTTCTTATAAGTATTTTAGGAACAGGAATTATTTTGTTTAGAAAAATTCCTGTTTTGGTTGATTTGCCAATTCTTGGGCAAGAACAGAAAAGTTTATTTGAGCGCGCAAAAATAGAAATTGAAGAATTGAATTTGCCCGCGAGGATTAGTTTGCGAAAAGCGCTTAAAATTTTTTTTAAAGAATTTCATATTTTGATTTTTAAAATTGAGAACAAGGCGGGTCATTGTTTGGAAAAAATGAAAAAAAATTCTAATCAGAAAAATCAAACGCAAAAAGCGATGTCGCAAAGCAATAGATTAAATAATAACAATTATTGGGAAGAAATAAAAAAGCATAAAGAAAAGAAAAATAAATAAATTTTTGCCGAAATAGCTCAGTGGTAGAGCAACGGTTTTGTAAACCGTAGGTCATGGGTTCGAATCCCTTTTTCGGCTCTATAACGAAATTTGACAATGTTGATAAAACGAGTATGATAAGAATGTAAGCAGTTCTTTTACAATTGAATAATTATTGAATTAAATATTTTTACGAATTTTTTTACGAAATAAATTATTGGTTTTTTAGAGTTGTTCCGGCATTATATCCTAAAACAGGATTTTTTAGAGAGTTTGATCCTGGCTCAGGATGAACGCTGGCGGTGTGGATAAGGCATGCAAGTCAAGGGGTTGCTTTCGGGCAACACCGGCGAATGGGTTAGTAATACGCAACTACCTACCCGATACACAGGCATAACCCAAAGAAATTTGGGCTAATTCCTGATAGTCTGGCATTTATTGTCAGTAAAGACGCAAGTCGGTATTGGACGGGGTTGTGGTCTATCAGCTTGAAGGCGGGGTAATAGCCCACCTTGGCTATGACGGATAGGGGGTGTGAGAGCATGTTCCCCAACAATGGTACTGAGACACGGACCATACTCCTACGGGAGGCAGCAGTCGAGAATATTAGGCAATGGGCGAAAGCCTGACCTAGCGACACCGCGTGTTTGAAGAAGCCCTTCGGGGTGTAAAAAACTTTTCTAAAAGAACAAGTCGCGTTTCACTATTGATCAGCATTTAGTAATTTTG
>JAYELE010000079.1:0-8506 GCA_034717255.1 Patescibacteria group bacterium | reverse complement strand
AATATTAGGCAATGGGCGAAAGCCTGACCTAGCGACACCGCGTGTTTGAAGAAGCCCTTCGGGGTGTAAAAAACTTTTCTAAAAGAACAAGTCGCGTTTCACTATTGATCAGCATTTAGTAATTTTGGATTTACTCGCTTTTAGCGAGTAAATCAAAAATTAAAGCTGAGCAGTAGCGAGGCGCGATTGAGCGTATTTTAGGAATAAGGGGCTGCTAACTCTGTGCCAGCAGCAGCGGTAATACAGAGGCCCCAAGCGTTATCCGGATTTATTGGGCGTAAAGCGTTCGTAGGCGTTTTATTAGGTTCTTCGTTAAATACCAGCGCTTAACGTTGGAAATGAGGAGAAAACCGATAAAATAGAGGACGTTAGAGGCAGATAGAACATTCGGAGTAGGGGTGAAATCCGTTGATATCGAATGGAATACCAAATGCGAAGGCATTCTGCTGGGGCGGTCCTGACGCTGAGGAACGAAAGCGTGGGGAGAAAAAAGGATTAGATACCCTTGTATTCCACGCCGTAAACGATGGATACTGGCTATTGGTAGTGTCGACCCTATCAGTGGCGAAGCTAACGCGTTAAGTATCCCGCCTGGGAAGTACGGCCGCAAGGCTAAAACTCAAAGGAATAGACGGGGACTCACACAAGCGGTGGACCATGTGGCTTAATTCGATGATAAGCGAGGAACCTTACCAGGGCTTGACAAGATAGCGAAACTCTAATGAAAATTAGAGCCTCTGCAAGGACGCTATCCCAGGCGCTGCATGGTTGTCGTCAGCAGGTGCTGTGAAGCGCTCCCTTTAATGGGGAAACCTGCGCAACCCTTGCTCTATGTTTTATATGTCATAGAGGACTGCCCGGGATAACTGGGAGGAAGGTGAGGATGACGCCAAATCAGCATGGCCCTTTGATGTCCTGGGCCGCACACATGGTACAATGGCCGATACAACGGGTTGCGAAACCGCAAGGTGGAGCTAATCCTATCAAAATCGGTCTCAGTTCGGATTGAGGTCTGAAACTCGACCTTATGAAGTTGGAATCGCTAGTAATCGCCAATCAGCTATGTGGCGATGAATATGTTCCTGAGTCTTGTACTCACTGCCCGTCACACCAGGAGAGCTGGCAGCGCCCGAAGCCCCCTACCTTTGTTTCACATAAATTTTTAAACATTAAACATTAAACATTAAAAATTTTTTTGTGAAATAGTGGTAGGGGTCTAAGGCGAGGTTAGTAATAAGGGTGAAGTCGTAACAAGGCACGCGTAGGAGAACCTGCGCGTGGATCATAACATTTTTTTTAATACATTTCTTTATTGAGATGTATAGCGTTGACCAAAAATAAAGAAAGAAAATGGTTCGGCGCGCGCAAGCAAACCGAAATATTTTCTTTCCATTTTTGAGGTGTTTATATTGACCTTAAACAATATTAATTTTTTTGTCGGAGCAACTCTAAGAAACCAAATTAATTATGTAATATTATAATAATATTGTAATTTTATTACAAAATATTCTATTTTTTTATGAAAATTTTTAACATTTTTTTAAATCGTATTATTGAACAAGACAAAACCAACAAAAAAATATTTCCAATAATTATTGTAAGTATTTTGATTTTAATGGGCGGAGCAACATATTGCGTTAATCCGTCTATTTTCAGTTTTTTAAATTTAGACAAGAATAATGCGACAGCGCCACGAGAGACGGTTGACAAAGCCGTGAGTTTTATAAATGAAAATATTTTGTCGCAACAAGGAATTACAGCTTCTTTAATAGGGGATATAACAGAAGAAAGCGGGTTATATAAATTCAAATTAAACATAGGAGAAGAAAAATTTGATTTTTTCATCACTAAAAACGGCAAGCTTTTTTTTACTCAATATATTGATTTAGAACAAGAATCGCAAAATGCGACAAATTCTGAAATTACGCAAACAGAGATTCCAAATGTTAAACTTTTTATAATGTCGTATTGTCCTTATGGTTTGCAAGCGCAAAAAATGTTTTTGCCTGTGTATGATTTATTGAAAGACAAAGCTGATATGGAAATTTATTTTGTTGATTATATAATGCATGGAAAAAAAGAAATTGATGAAAATTTAAGACAATATTGTATTCAAAAAGAACAAGAAGAAAAATATTATGATTATGCGACCTGTTTTGTTTCAAGCGATGATTATGAAATATGTCTTAACAGCGTGTCAATAGACAAAACGAAATTAAACGATTGTGTTTTGAAAACCGATGAACAATATAAAATAACAGAGCAATATAATGATAAAAATACTTGGTTAAATGAAACATATCCAAAATTTGACATTCATTCTGAATTAAACGATATGTATGAAGTTAAAGGTTCTCCTTCAATAGTGATAAACGACAAGGAAATAAATCTGAACTCTCGTTCTCCGGAAAGTTTTAAAAAAGCGATTTGCGAAGCATTCATTGAAAAGCCAAAAGAATGTTCTGAAATTCTTTCGGACCAAGCTTTTGCTCCCGGATTTGGACAAGGAATAGGGGATTCTTCCGCCGGAAAATGCGAATAAAATTAAGATTTATTAAACATTCAATTATTAAAACATTAAGATTTCAATCAAAATTCAAAATTCAAAATTCTAAATTAATTCATGTCTCTCAAAATCGCCATAAACGGGTTTGGCAGAATAGGCCGTCCTGTTTTCAAAAAAATTTTAAAAGATTTTCCTGAAATGGAAATAACAGCTATCAATGATTTAACCGACGCCAAGACATTGGCGCATCTTTTGAAATACGATTCTTTATATGGAATTTACGATAAGCAAGTTGAAGCAACGGAAAACTTGCTGATAGTAGATAAAAAAGAAATTAAAATTTTTGCTGAAAAAGATCCCGTGAATTTGCCTTGGAAAGAAATGGGAATAGATATTGTTTTGGAATGTACGGGTTTTTTTAGAGATTATGACGGCGCGAAAAAGCATATTTCAGCTGGCGCGAAAAAAGTGATAATTTCAGCTCCGTCTAAAACTCCCGACAAAATTCCTTCTTATATTTTAGGAGTTAATGAAGAAAAATTAGACATTGCGGATAATGAAATTTATGATATGGCCTCTTGCACAACTAATTGTTTGGCTCCTGTTGTAAAAGTTCTAAATGACAATTTTAAGATTATCAATGGATTTTTAACAACCATACACAGTTATACAAATGACCAGAAAATTTTAGATCTTGCGTCAAAAGATTTAAGAAGAGCTCGCGCCGCCGCGCAAAACATTATTCCAACCACCACTGGCGCGGCAAAAGCGATTGGAAAAGTAATGCCTGAACTTGAAGGGAAATTAGATGGAATAGCCATCAGGGTTCCAACTCCTGTTGTTTCTATAGTGGATGTTGTTTGCGCAGTGGAAAAAGAAACTGACACGGAACAAGTCAACAGCGCTTTCAAACAAGCTGAAAAACAAGCAAATTTTGCTGGCATTTTAAAAACAGAACAAGCTCCATTGGTTTCATCTGACTATATTGGCAATCCATATTCATCTATAATTGATTTGCCAAACACAATGGTTAAAAATAATTTAATCAAAATAATTTCTTGGTATGACAACGAATTTGCTTATGCTTGCCGTTTAGCTGAATTCGCAAAATACATAGGCAATAAATTATAGTTTTACACAACAAAATTAATTTTACAAAAATCGCAAAAAATATTCTTGCGGTTTTTTTTGACAATAGGGGATTTAATTGATAAAATTTAATAATATGAAAATATATAATACTCTTTTTAGGAAAAAGCAAATTTTTAAACCTTTGAATGACAAAAAGGTTGGTTTTTACACATGCGGTCCGACTGTTTATTGGTTTGCGCATATTGGAAATTTAAGAACTTATATTTTTGAGGATATTTTTAAAAGAGCGCTGAAATATAATAATTATAAAGTTAGGCATATAATGAATATTACAGATGTCGGACATTTGACTTCTGACGCAGACACTGGCGAGGATAAAATGGAAAAAAGAGCTTTAACAGAAAAAAAATCAGTCGCGCAAATTGCTGAATTTTATACAAAAGCGTTTAAAAAAGATTTAAAATTTTTAAATATCTTGCCTCCTGATTTATGGATTAAAGCCACAGATGTTATAAAAGAGCAAATAGATTTAATTAAAATTTTGGAAAAAAAAGGATACGCATATAGAACTTCTGACGGAATTTATTTTAACACTTCAAAATTAAAAAAATATGGGGCTTTGGGATTAGAAGAAAATAAAAAAATGAAAACAAGAGCGCGAGTGAAAATAATAAAAGATAAAAGAAATTTAACTGATTTTGCGTTATGGAAATTTAGCCCTGTTGGAGCTCAAAGGCAAATGGAATGGAATTCTCCTTGGGGAAAAGGATTTCCAGGTTGGCACACGGAATGCGTAGTAATGTCAATAAAAGAATTAGGAATTCCTTTTGACATACATTGCGGAGGCATTGACCATATTTCCATTCATCATCCAAATGAAATCGCTCAAGCTCAGGCGGTTTACGGAAAACCGCTCGCGCGATATTGGGCGCATGGAGAATTTTTATCTTTGAAAAAAGAAAAAATGGCTAAATCTGACGGGAATATTATTATTATAGACGATTTAATTAAAAAAGATATTAATCCTCTTGCTTATCGTTATTTATCTTTGAATACTCATTATAGAGCAAGATTGATTTTTTCTTGGGAAGCGTTGAAATCAGCTGAAAACAGTTTGAACAATCTTTATCAAAAAACAAGGGAAATAAAAACAAAAAATACAGCATTAGACATTAAAGCGCGAGTTTATCAAAAAAAATTTTTAGAATTTATCAATGATGATTTGAATATGCCAAAAGCATTGGCTTTAATGTGGATTGCGTTAAAAGACAAAAAATTGTCTGAAAATCAAAAATACAATCTTTTAATAGATTTTGATAAAATTTTTGGTTTAGGATTAAAAGAAATTAAAAAACAAAAAACAGCAAAAATTCCCGATGAAATAAGCAAAATGGCTGAAAAAAGGGAGGCGTTTCGCAAAAATAAACAATGGGAATTAGCTGACAAAATTAGAAAACAAATAGAAAAAATGGGATATGAAATTGAAGACACGGAAAAAGGTTATAAATTAAAAACATTAAAAAAATGAATTTAGTAAAATAATCTATTCAACTATTACTCTTAAGATTTCTTCAATGCTTGTTATTCCTTGCGCTGCTTTTATAAATCCGTCTTCAAGCATTGTTATCATTCCTTGTTTTTCAGCTTGCTTTTGGATTATGTCGGAAAAAGTTTGTTTTATTATAAGTTCTTTAATTGTTTCTGTTATTGGCAATACTTCATAAATTCCTCTCTGCCTTTATATCCTTCAGCGCAATTCGCGCTTGGTTTTGCTTTGTAAAAAGCGATATTTTTGAATGTTTGAGTTGGTTTAACTATTTTTTCTTGTTTTAAAATTTTTAAAATTTTATTCAAATCGCAGTGTTTTCCTAAATTTTTTAATTCTGTTTTTGTTAAAAAATATTTTTCTTTGTCAGAACATAATTTTCTAACTAATCTTTGAGCTATAACAATATTTAAAGTGGAAGAAATTAAAAATGATTCAGCTTTCATATCAATCAAGCGAGGGATAACTCCGCACGCATTGGTTGTGTGTAAAGTGGATAAAACCAAATGTCCGGTGAGAGCGGAATTGATTGCCAAAGAAGCTGTTTCTTGGTCTCTAATTTCTCCTATCATAATAACATCTGGATCTTGTCTTACTAACGACCTTAGTCCTTTGGTAAATGTTAATCCTATTTTTGGCGCGATTTGCGTTTGGTTTATTCTTGGCATTCTATATTCAATAGGATCTTCAACAGTTGAGATATTAATTTCAGGAGTGTTGAGTATTTCTAAAACAGAATACAGAGTAGTGGTTTTTCCAGATCCTGTAGGTCCTGTGATTAAAATCATTCCAACAGGTTTTTTTATATTTGTTTCAACTTCTTCCAGAGCTTGTCCTCTTAATCCTAACTCTTCAAGCGTTAATCCTTTATTTGTTTCCGACAATAAACGTATAACAATTTTTTTTCCGTCATACACAGGTAAAATAGAAACACGGATGGAATATTTATAATCTTGCGTTTCAACTTTAAATATTCCGTCTTGAGGCAGACGATGTTCATCTAATTTCAAGTTAGACAAAACTTTAATTCGCGCGACAATGCCTTGAGCCACTTTTTTGGGAAGCGTCATTGCGTCTCGCAGAATTCCGTCAATTCTGTATCTTATTATAACTTCCTTTGTTGTTGGTTCAATATGAATATCCGAAGCTTTTTGCAGAATAGCGTGTTTTATCAGAGTTTGAACAATTTTTATTATTGGCAGTTCTTGCGCTGTTTTTTTAATTCTTGTTTTTTTTCGCTTGTTCCAGTTAATGGTTTGTCTTCTATTGTTTTTATGTCTCCAACTTTTTGTTTTATAATATCTCCGAATTCCGCTTCCAAAGTTTTTTGATATTGCAGTAAAATATGTTTAATTCCAGCCGGGGTTGTGAGACGCGGAAGAATTTTTAAATTTGATGTTTTTTTTATAAATTCAATAGTTGACAAATCTTCAGGGTCAAGCATAGCGACTTCAAGATTAGAATTTTCTTTTTTATACGCAACAATATTATGCGAGCGCGCGACAGGTTCAGGAATAATTTTTAAAATTTCAGGAGCAACTTTTTCTTTTTCCAGATTTATAAAAGGAATTCCTAAAATATACGCTTCTAATTTAATAAAATTATTTTGAGAAATAAGTTTTTCAGAAATTAAAACATCGCCTATTTTTTGATTGGTTTTTTGAGCGATTTTTTGCGCTTTTTTAAATTGAAGTTCGCTCACTAATCCAACATCCAATAAAAACGCTTTTAATTGTTGCGGTTCTACTTGCATAATTATTTTATTCTTTTAGCGTTTTTTTAACTTTTTCTATAATTTCATTCAAACTATAATTTGCTTTTATTAAATAAGCTGAAGCGCCCAATTCAATAGATTTATTTATGTTTTCTATATTTTCTGAATTAGTTAAAATAATAATCGGAATATTTTTCATTTTTTCATTTTGTTTCATTTTTTTTAAAACTTCAAATCCATGTATTTTAGGCAAAACAAGGTCAAGCAAAATTAAATCAGGATTAATTGTTTCAGCTAATCTTAATCCTGTTTTTCCGTCTAACGCCGAAACAACTTTATATCCATGATTGTTTAGAATTTCGTTAAAAGTTTTTTGAAGAGCGGCTTCGTCTTCAATAAAAAGTATTTTTTTCATATTTTTTTATTTTAATATGAATATATAATAATACAATGTTATTTTATTGGCAAGAAAAACCAAAATGTTGTTCCTTGTTCTTCTTTGGATATAAAACCGATTTTTCCTTCTTGTTTTTCAACAATAGATTTGGTGATATAAAGCCCTAATCCGCTTCCTTGCGTTTGGTGTTTTAGAACATTTCTTGAACGGAAAAATTTTTGGAAAATATATTTTTGGTCTTGTTTAGGAATTCCAATTCCATTGTCTTTTATTTCAAAATAGATATTATTTTTTCTTTGTTCTAATTTTATTTCAATAATTTTATTTTCTTTTCCATTGTTGTTAGGAGTGTAACGGATAGCGTTATTTATTAAATTTTCTAAAACCGTGTTCATTTGGGAAGCGTCAGCAGAAATTTTTGGCAAATTTTTATCTATTTTTAATTTTATTTCAATATTTGAAGCTATTGTGTATGCTTTTGTTTTTTCAATTATGTTTTTTAATAAATCATATAAAGAAATTTTTTCTATATTTCCGTTAAATTTTTTTTGTTGCAATTTTGAAACAGTTAATAAATCATTTATCAGCGCATTCATTCTTGAGCAATTTTCTTGCAAGATGTTGAAATATTCCGCTTGTTGCGCTGAAATTTTGTCTATTGTTTCTGTTATTAAAAATTCTGTCGCCCATTTCATATTAGTCAAAGGCGAGCGCAGTTGATGGGAAACAATATTTATAAATTCTGATTTCATTCTTGACGCTTCCGCTAATCGTTCAAATCCTTGGGAGATAATAAAAGATAGAATCATTAAAATTATAGTAACTATTGTAACAATAAAAGCCACTATTTCAGGATTGTCAATTCTGTTTATTCCAAACCAATAAGTTATAAGCATTGCCGTAATAATTATTATCCCCATTATCAGAAAAATAAATTGCGGACATTGTCGCAAAGGCACAGAGTATTTTCTGCATTGTTTAAAGATATTTAATTGCGCGACAAGATTTTTGAAATTCATTAATGTATTATACTACATTTTTCAAAAATAATTAAATAGCGCCTTGTGGATAAAAGCGTAGCGCAACGAGAGCAAAATATATAGAGAGCTATTCTCAATACATTAGGACTGTATGGGTTTGACCCATACACTTTTAATTAAGCGTGTTCATATCGGATATGAACAGCACTACTAAAAAGATACAAACATCAAGATACAAACATCAAAAAAGATCCAATAATCAATAATCAAA
>JAYELE010000078.1:0-2101 GCA_034717255.1 Patescibacteria group bacterium | reverse complement strand
CCATTTAATAAACCGGATGTTACTTTTATTTTATCGCCGGGATTTAATTTTTCACAGGTAACTTCAATATCACTATCTGTCTTCGTTAATATTCTTAAATTATTTATCTGTTCTCTCGGTATTGGAGCCGGATTAGAATTACGAATATAAGTCATAAATCTTACAACTCCGTATGTATCTAATACTTTAAGATAGTCATTAAAATTTATCTTAACAAAAACATACGATCTGATCAGTGGAATTTCCACAGTTTTTTTTCTATCACTCCATTGCCTTACGGTTTTTTGTAGAGGAAGGAACACCTCGATATCTTTTTCTATCAATTTTTCATTGACTTTCTTTTCGAAACGAGATCTGGTGTAAACAGCATACCATTCTCTATTTTCATCCGGAATTAATATTTTTGCTCTTTTATTTTCCATTGTAACCTTTTTTATCTATTGTAATAACCTTTCATTAATTTCCACGCATTCGAATTAAGCATAATAATTTGTTTTTGTAAAAATTCTGTTTTGATTTGTTTGTCTTTTATATATAACGCAGCAACTAAATCTCTCGCTCTTAATATTTCTTTTAATCTACCACTCCATTTTTCATCTTCTATTAGGAAATAAAATAATTCTAATGATCTTTCCAATGAATTTTTATATTCTTTTTCAATTTCCAAATTATTGTTTGCTCTATTCAATTCATTGCAGATCATTAATAACTGATTTTCAGTAGAATATTTTTTAAATTTATTCCTTAAATTTCTATGCCATATTTTCATCAGGATCCAAAATATATTTTTCACATAAAGCAATTATTTTTTTACAAATATCTTCATTTTCAACTTCCATTCCATAATTTTCATCTACAGGTCTAATATTTATCAATGATGTAAACTCCAATCTTTCTCCTTTCTCTTTCCAAGGATAAAAATTTGCACCCCAAAGATCTTTTTGAATTGATCCGCCATTTAACAATTCTTCTTCAGCATCCGAATGCAACTCTCCACCAATAGCGATTATCTCTCGATCAATATCAACCACTATTTTTACAAATGTTTCAAAATATTCTTTACATAATTCTTGTAACAAATTTTGATCAATTTTTTCATTAATTATTTTTATCATTATTAAAAAATCCAATTTTATCGTTTATTATAATTATATAGTTATCCATATGTATTAATTTATAAAATATTATAAACTATTGCTAATAATTAATAAAATTTTTATTGTTATTTTGAGAAATTATTGCTTAAATTACATCAAGGAAAAATATAAAATGAGAATAAAATGAATGAATTTTGGCAAAAAATAAAACAAACTAGAGAACAGTTGGGAAAGACACTTAAAGACATTAGTGAAAAAACTAAAATAAACATTGAATATCTTGAGAATATTGAAAATGGTGATTTTTCTTCTATGGATCCAACATATATGCGACTATTTATTAAAGCCTATGCAAAAGAAATAGATGCTGATTATGAAGAATTGATAAAAAATACTCCTTTATTTAAAAAGAAAGATAAAAAAATAACAAAAAATATAATTGATTCAAAAAAATTAAGATCAAAAAAGAAAAAATTGAATATTAGTATAAAGGATCATTCTAATAAATTATCAAAAACAGTAATAATTATTATTCTAATAATTTTTATAGTCGTAGTAATCAACCGAATTACAAATGAAAATAAAAAAAATCAACAAGAAACCAAAAAAACACCAAAAGAAAAAGTAATAAAAGAACCATCAAGTCAAAAAACAGATGAAAATATAAAAAAAACAAATAGTATAACAAAAGATTCATTAGATAAAACGATAAATAATTTTCAATTCCCCATCCATTTAGAAATATTCCCTAATAATAATTTAGTTTATCGACTTGTTAGAAAAAATAAACCACCAAAAGAGGAATTGATCTTAAAAAATAAAAATCATTATTTGACAATAAATTCTTCTTTTCATATAACTATTTATAACGCCGCTCAATGCTTATTAAAAATCAATAAAAAAATCATACCAATAAAATCAAATATTGATAATTTTGAATTCTCAATTAGTGATAGTGGTAATTTTGTTATAGAATAATTAATAAAAATAATCTCATTTAAAAA
>JAYELE010000077.1:0-2121 GCA_034717255.1 Patescibacteria group bacterium | reverse complement strand
TCGGTAATGTGCAGATCAATTGCGGAAAATTTTTGCACATTTGCCATTGTTTCAATTTTTACTTGTCCATACGAAAATGAAGTCAGTAAAATAACTATTAATAATATTTTTTTCATATTTTTGCCTTCATATTTTTTGGTCTTATTGTTCATTATAAATATTTTCAATAAATGAAAGTTTGTTTAACCATTTTCCATCCATTTTATCATCAAAATATACTACTTTTATTCTTTTTTTATTATCCAACAATTTAAAATTTGGTGCTTGAGAGAATTTATATCTAACTTCATTTTTCGCTTTTCCAGCTTTTAATATTTCAGCACCATATTGATTTTTTAATTTTCCATTTGGCATAGAGAGCAAATTTATATTTAAAATATCGAGAGTTTTTTCATAATACAAAATTGTAACAAAAAATGTTAAACAAGGTTTTGGATTTCCACTGTTTTCATAAATATGTGGTAATGCTGGGTTATATTTTCTTTTTTCCCCTGATTGAAGTTTTATATATCCATTATAACTATTCTGATTTTTGCCAATAAAAATGTCTTTATTATAATCTCCAATATTTCTTGTTTGAACTGTTTTCAAATCGATATGAACAAATGCTTTTGACATCTCAAAAAACAAATCAGAACCAACTGGAGCAGAATTTGGCTGGCCTAGACCTTTACCGTTAAATAATGCATAAACAATTCTTTCAGCACCTGTTGAAAAACTTGAAATTCCCTTACCACCCTTTGTTGGTTGCCAAATATCAATCCAATCTTTTTTTATCTTTTCTTTTGTCTGAAAACCAATAAACAATTCATCTTCTGCAAATTTTAAAAAATGAAAAAATTTTTCTAAATAATGACTTTCAAGCTTCTCTATTTCTTTTAGTTTAAACATTAAAATTCTCCTAAATAATTGATAATTCCTATTCTTGACCGAATAATTTCCAAAAAATTCTTCTGTAAGTCAATTAAAATTGATTTCCTATTTAATTTATTTGCTGCAAGCCCAGTTGTTCCACTTCCAGCAAAAGGGTCTAAAACTATCCCATCTTTAGGGCAACAAGATTTAATTGCTAAATTTGGAATTTCCTCCGGGAAAACCGCAAAATGTTCATAATGTGTTTTTGCAGTATTTATACTCAACATATCACCAGGATTTTTACCCTTTGGATGATTCCTAACAGTTTGAGGTACAGTTTCTATTTCTGTCATTTTTTTATCATATTTATCATCAAAACTTAATATTTTTTTTAATTTAATCCAATCATCAACAGCAGGCAATGACCCACCAGCATCTTTTCTAAACCAATGTCCAACAGTATATTTATACTCTTTTCCAAAATAATTTACAATTTCAGTATTAGAAATATTTTGCTTATTTCTCCATGATCTCAAATAATTACTAATTTCCAACTGCGTAGGAGCATTTTTTCTTTTTGTCGTATATTTACCATTATTAACGGATACTCGCCCACCTGGAGACGCTCCAATATTATTTTCATTATTTTTAAATTTTCCGTTATACTCTTTTTGGTTGAAATCAAAATCTAATTGTTTTGTTTTATGTGGAATTCTAATCGCATCTAAATTGAATTTAACCTTTTTTTCCCAGTCATTTTTTGTAAAAAAGTATACTGGTTCATAAGTATTTTTAAAGCGAGATTTTACCGGTGATGGCATATGATTAGGCTTATACCAAATTAATTGATTTCTAATTAACCATCCATTTTTCTGCATCCCTATAGCAACTCTTTGTGGAATCATTTGTAAATTTTTATCTACATAGGTGTCACCAATATTTAGAAAATATGCCCCATCATCTTTCAAAACCCTTAAAATTTGATTACCAACTTTAACAATTTTATCGATATATTTTTGAGGATTATTTTCTATTCCTATTTGTTCATTAGAATCATAATCTCTTAAATTCCAATATGGTGGTGATGTAACTACAACTGAAATTGATTTGTCAGGAATATTTTTTAAACAATCAAACACATCCCCAATCATAACATTCGGTATAATGCTATCAGGAATATTAATAAAATTAGAAGTAAATGTGTGATCTTGATTATTCCTTTTTAAAAGAACATTAAAATTATTTTTATTTGGTTGTAAACTGTTC
>JAYELE010000076.1:0-10849 GCA_034717255.1 Patescibacteria group bacterium | reverse complement strand
AAACCCCTAAAACTTGATAATAGTCCATATTACATTAATTTTATCTTTATTTATTATTATCTTTATTTTCTTCTATTTCTCCTTCTTCTGTTTTTGTTTCATCTTTATTTTCTGTTTCTTGCTTGTCGTCTTGTTTTGGTTCTGCTTGCGCTTGGTCTTTTTGTTCATTCGCTTTATACATTTCAGCGCTCATTTTTTGAGCTGTTTGAGACAAATCTTGAGTTTTTTGTTTTATTTCTTCTATATTGTCGCTATCTTTTACTTTTTTCAAATCAGCGATTTTTTCTTCAATTTCTTTTTTAACATCCTCTGATATTTTGTCGCCAGCGTCTGCTAAAGTTTTTTCCGTCGTATATATCAAATTATCCGCAAGATTTCTCGCTTCAATCAATTCTTGTTTTTTCTTGTCTTCTTCTGCGTGAAGTTCAGCGTCTTTTTTCATTTTTTCCACTTCTTCTTTAGATACGCCAGAAGATCCTTCAATTCTTATTGATTGCGATTTGCCTGTTGCTTTATCTTTTGCGGAAACATTTAATATGCCATTGGCGTCTATATCAAAACTTACTTCTATTTGAGGAACTCCGCGAACAGCTGGAGGGATTCCGTCTAAAATAAATCTGCCCAATGTTTTATTGTCGCTTGCCGTTGGTCTTTCTCCTTGTAAAATATGTATTTCAACTGACGGCTGATTATCCGCGGCAGTGGAAAAAGTTTGCGTTTTTGAAAAAGGCACAGTAGTGTTTTTAGAAATTAAAATAGTGTTGACTTGACCATAAGTTTCTATTCCCAAAGATAACGGGGTAACATCTAAAAGCAAAACATCTTTAATGTCTCCTTGCATAATTCCTCCTTGCGTTGCCGCGCCAAGAGCTACAACTTCGTCAGGATTGATTCCTTTATGCGGTTCTTTGTTAAATATTTTTTGAATTTCTTCTTGTATTTTTGGCATTCTTGTTTGACCTCCAACTAAAACTATTTCATTAATATCTTTAACTTCTAATTTAGCTTCTTTTAACGCTTGTTTTGTTAATTCAATTGACTTGTCAATATATTCTTCAATTATTTTTTCAAATTCTTGTCTTGTTAATTTATAAAGCAGATGTTTTGGTCCGTTTGCGTCTGAAGTAATAAAAGGAAGATTTATTTCTGTTTCTAATGTTGTAGATAATTCAATTTTCGCTTTTTCAGCTGATTCTTTTAATCGTTGCAAAGCTAATTTATCTTTTGACAAATCAATCCCCTGCTCTTCTTTAAATTTATTAACAACCCAATCAATAATTTTTTGGTCAAAATCATCGCCTCCCAAATGCGTGTCGCCACCTGTGGCTTTTACTTCAATATGCGGTTCTTTTTTGCCTTCTTCAACTTCAACTTCGCCCATTTCTAAAATAGAAATATCAAAAGTTCCTCCTCCAAAATCAAAAACAACAATATTTTGTTCTTCTTTATGCTCCAGCCCGTAAGCTAACGCCGCCGCAGTAGGTTCGTTGATAACTCTTTTTACAGTGAAACCGGCTATTTCGCCAGCGACTTTTGTCGCTTTTCTTTGAGAATCGTCAAAATAAGCAGGGCAAGTAATAATAGCTTCCGTGATTTTTTCGCCTAATTTTTCTTCAGCGTCTTTTTTAAATTTTTGTAAAATCATTGCTGAAATTTCCAATGGTTTATACCATTTATCTCCCATTTTAATTTCAACTCCTTTGTCAGAGCCCTCTCGTATTTCATAAGGCAAAAGTTTTTTGTCATTTTGAACTTCCGCGTCAGAAAATTTTCTTCCAATCAATCGTTTAACGGAAAAAATAGTATTTTCAGAATTTGTCACTTGTTGTCTTTTAGCTAAAACGCCAACTAATCTTTCGCCTGTTTTTGTCAAAGCCACAACAGAAGGCGTTGTTCTTGTCCCCTCTTTATTTTCTATAATTTTTGGTTCTCCCGCTTCTATCACAGCTATTGCGGAAAAAGTTGTTCCTAAATCTATACCAAGTATTTTACTCATTTTTTTTTAAAAAATTTTAATTTTTACGCATTTAATTTAAAAAAATTAAAATACAAAAAACCAAAACTTAAATATATTTTGTAAATCTATATTTTCTATTATAATCAATTATGAAAAAAAATCAATAGTTCAAGGAATAAATTATTTTGACCGATTCATTATTTCTCTTTCTACTAAAATTCTTGGTCTGCTATGTTTTAATTTAGAAATTTTTTTAATTGAACTCGCTAAATCAGGATTTCCTTGTTTTGGCATAATTGTTTTAACCTTAAACGGAGAAGAAATTTTATTTTTTATCATCATTTTCATAATATATTCAAAATTATCAAGATTGATTAAATCATTTTTTGAAAATTCTGGTTCAAATTGTTTTTCTAAAAATTCAGCGTCAACAGCTCCTACTCTAAATGAAGACATAGTTCCCACATTTCCTATAACAGCGTTTTTTATTTCCTCGCTTAATTGAGGTATAAATTGATGCGCTAAAATTAAATTCAAACGATATTTTCGCGCTTCAGACAAAATAACCGCGATAGTGTCAGTGGTAAAATTTTGAAATTCGTCAATATATAAATAAAAATCTTTTCTTTCATCTTCTGGCATTGTCCCCCTTCTCATTGCTGCCAGTTGCATTTTTGAAACTAAAATTAATCCCAATAAACTGCTGTTTAATTCTCCTGTTTGACCTTTTGATAAATTGGCTAAAAATATTTTTTCTTGATTCATTACATCAGACAAATTAAATCCTGAATGCGTTTGTCCGATAATATTTCTCATCATTTCATTTTCCACAAATCTTCCAACTTTTGAAACAACATAACCAAGCATATCCGATCTCGTGTCCCCTGTTGTCTGTCCCCATTCTTTAATCCAAAATTGTCTCACTAATGGATCTGAAACTTTTGCCAAACATTTTTCCATAAATTCTTTGTCAGTAAAAATTTTTGATATTTCAACAAGTGTTCCGGGATTTTCTTTGTCAGCCATTAAAGCAAGCATCGCGTTTCTCATATAATGTTCAAACATTGGTCCAATAATTTCTGGAGGAAATAGTTTGGAAAAAATAGCTATCATTTCAGACACGGCAAAATCTTTTTGCTCTGGAGATTCCCATTCAAGCATATTTAAACCGCAACATCTTTGCAAATCAGACGGCTCAAACAAAACAACATCGTCTATTCTATGTTTTGGTATATTGGCTAAAACTTTTTCTATCAAATCGCCGTGAGGGTCAATAACTCCAACTCCTTTGCCTTGCTCAATGTCTTGCCTTATCATTTCTTGCAATAAAGAAGATTTTCCTGTTCCTGTTTGCCCCACAATATAAGAATGTCTGCGCCTGTCATCCGCGTTCGCGAAATAAACTTCTCTTTGTTCTTGTCTAAACATTGTTTTGCCGATTAAATTTGAACCTGTGATTGGCAATTCAAGAGGCGGAGCTTGTTCTTTTGTTTTTACCCATTTGATATTGGGGCTTTCAATATTTGGCAAAGGAAAATGATAAACACTTGTCAGTTCTGTCAAATTTAAAATAATTTTCTGTCTTTTATTAAAAATGCGAAAACTAAATTCATAAATAAATCGTTTTAAGTTTCTTTTTTTTATTTTTATTATGTTAAAGCTGTTAAAACTGGAATAAAATTGCGAAAAAGAACTTTGTAATATATTTAAAATTTCATCTGCTCTCCATTGCTCTTGAGCGCATGCTATTAAACGGATATTAACATCAAAAACAGGTTTTTGTATTTTTGATTTTATGGCTTGAACAACTGATTCATCCACTTTTTTATTTTCTTGTTGAATTAAATTTTGCTCTTTTTTGTCTTGCGGAAAAATCGCTTCAATTAAATTTCTGAAAATTTTTGTCAATTTGTCTTCTTGCGACTGTCTTATCGCTGTTTTAATATCTTTTCCTTCCATAATTTGCGAAACAATTTTTTCCCCTGATTTTCTTATGTTTAAAGAACTTGGTTTCAAAATAAATTGCGCTCCAGCTCCTTCATTAGGATAAATTTTGCTTAAAGAATTTGTAATAGGAGCTAAAGGATCGCTTTCCAACTCTCTATAAGTATTCAAAGGAAAATATGGTTGTTTTTTTAATTTCAAATAAGAACAGGAAATTTTTCCGTCTGGTTCAAAAATAGTGTAATCCTGCGGAATTTTTTCAACTTGCGCTTCGGGATATACTCCTTGTATGTATTTTTCAAGTCCAGTTGCCATATAATTTGGAACAGCGACATAAAATAAAATATCGCTCTCCCCTGTTTCTGACGCGATTTCTAACGCTATTCTTGGATTTTTTTGAAAAATTCTTTTTAAAAAATTCGGTTTTTTTAAGTATAAAAAATTAGAATAAATTTGTTCCATCATTCCAATTATATTTTTTATGTCCTGTTTTTCCTGTTCTTGTTTTTTTTCGTATTTTGGCATTTTTACTGAAAATAAAACCATTCCCAAATCCTGAGAAAGCAAAGTTATTTTTCTTTTTTTAAAAATCAAAAACAAAGCTATTATTATAACCCCTGCAACCAATATACTTAAAATTATAAATAAAAAATCCATATAAAATTAAAAGCGAGAAAGGTCAGCCACCCTACGGGGAAATGCTTCGCATTTATGCGGAGGAAGGAGCGTAGCGACTGACGGAAAAGGACTGACCTTGCGAAGCTTTCCCCTCTCCCTAATTGTGGAATATTTCAAAAAGCGACCTTTCTGCTATCTCAATTTTAAATTTTTTAATCTTTTTCTTTCAAAGATTTTTTATACAATCCTTGCTCTGCCAAAGCATCGTGAAACAAATCCAATAAATAAGGGTCGTTCATTTTTTTAACAGCTTGCATGGCTTCAACAATTCCTTGCGTTTTCGCTAAATCCAAAAAATGTCGCAGTTTGCCTTGAACAGATTGTTTTTTTATTTTTTCTGATTCTTTTTCCTCTCTCTTTCTATCTTGATACGGAGATTGATTTTTTTCTGTTTCCTTTTTTATTTTTTGTTCTATTTTTTCTTTTTCCGCAATCTCTTGGTTTTTCGCATTTTCAAAAATTTCTTTTTTTATTTTTTCGCCCGCGTCAAAATCAGATTTTTCCAAATCTTGATTATCAAACGATTCTCTATTTTTTTCAAAATCCTTTTGTTCCATAAAATTTATGTATTATCTATCAATAAGTATAGCAAAAAAACATAATTTTTGAAATAGTTTTTTGTTAGCGTATTATTTCTACAATTTTAATATAAAATCAAAAATGTTAAAAAATGATGAGGTCAAACCTCATCATTTTTGATTTCAATATCTTGAAATTTTAATCCTTTAATTCGGCTAATCGCTCTTGTGTGGCTTTTAATTCGTTTTCTAAATCTTCTATTTCATCTTTTAACATTTCTGCTTCTTCTTTTTTGGTATAAAAATTTCTGTAACCATATCCTCTTCCCATTCCATATCCTGCTCCATATCCTTCTCCGCAAGGACCCATTCTTCTGCCAGAGCGAGGACCATAGCCCATAGGACCTGTTCTATCAAATCTTGGCATAATAATATAATCAAAAATTATAAAAAATAATTTATTATTATTTTTGAATAATTTTTAAAATTTAAATAATATCTAACCGACCTTTATGTTGTCGCATTTTGCGCAAACATTTTATATTATAAGTATATACCCATAACAAAATTTTCTCAATAGCAAAAATTTACACTAATCCATCGACGGCCGTCGAGTGAGAAGTGTAAATATAGTTATGAATTTTTTAAATAACATAATTTGAAAAAAATATGAGATTTAATTTAATCTTAAAATTTATTTTAATCTTTTTTGTATCTGCGAGCTTGTTAATTCTCTGATAGCGTCATTAGCAATCCATTTTGCTGATTTTGAATCAATTTTTTGAATTTGTTTAGCAATTAAAATCGCTTTTTTATTTAAGCGAATATTCCTCTTCCCTATTTGTCTTAATGCCCAATTTATCGCTTTTTTTACAAAATTTCTCTCATCGCAAGATTCTCGCTTTATAATTTTAAAAAATTTTTCAAATTCATTATCCTTTATTTCTTTATTATGAACAGCGAGACACGCAATCAACGCAAACGCTGTTCTTTTTTCAAACTCGTTTTTTTTCTTGCTATATTCAAATATTTTTTCGCAAACAAAATCTGTTTTATCAAAAAGATTTCCGCAAACTTGGTCGCAAATATCCCACGAATTAAAATCTTTTGTCCAATTATTAAATTGTTTTTTTGTCACTTTTTTCGGGTCATCAATCATACTCGCTAATAATCGCGCTTCATGAATTCCTGTTTCCCATAACTTCAAAGCAAGAATATGATTATTGCCAATCTCTTTCTTTATTTTTCTTAAAATAGGAACTTTTACGCCATAAGCCGCGCTCACATCAATCCCAAATCTCGCCATTCCATATAGCGTTTTTTGACTAGCAAAACTTTTCAATTTTTTCAAAACCTCCTCGCATTCCATAAACAATGTGCGGAGGCCTGGCCTCCGTTATCTGTTTTTGTGATTTTATTTTTGTAGAATATTTTTGCGGATAAAATAATATTTTGTGATTTCAATCAATGTGATGTTGATTGCGCCTAATGTTATTAATATCATCCAGTCAGAAAATCCCAGAGGAACGGTTTTTAGCAATGTTTGCATAAAAGGCAAATATAACGCTATGAGTAAACACAAAAGCGACACTATCCACGCTAAAATTAAAAATTTATTGGAAAAAATATTTATATCCCAAATATTCTTGCGCAATGATTTGCACGAAAAAATATAGAAAAATGAACCAATACTTAATGACGCAAAAATCATTGTTTGGACATATGCCATATTATAATTTTTCTGATAAAGCCAAAAAAACAAACATAAAAGAATTAAATCAGTTATAATGCTAATAATAAAAATAATAACTTTCATTTCTTTGGTTAAAATGGAAATATTTTTTGGTTCTGGTTTTCTTAACATTAAACCTTTTTCTTTTGGCTCAAAAGCCAAAACAATGCCTAAAAAACCATCTTCAATTAAATTTATATATAAAATTTGGACAGCTGTTATTGGCAATGGAAAACCAAAAATAATGCTTGTTCCTATTAAAATTGTTTCTGTGAAAGAATCAGAAAGCAGATAAGTTATAACTTTTCTAAGGTTATCAATAACCGCTCTCCCCTGCTCTATGGCTAAAATAATGATATTAAAATCATCAGTCAATAAAACCAAATCGCACACTTGCTTGGCAGTATCAGTTCCCGAACCAAGAGCTATTCCAATATCAGCGCTTTTCATTGCTGGAGCATCGTTTATCCCGTCTCCCGTCATTGCCACAACTTCTCCTTTTTCTTGCAATGTCTGAATTATTTTCTCTTTATGTCTTGGCTCTACTCGCGCATAGACTTGAATATGCTTTGCTCTTCTTTTAAATTCTTTATCTGAAAAAATGTCTATGTCTTTTCCTTCAATAATGTTATTTTTATTAATTTTAAATCCAAGCTCTTTGGCAACGGATTTTGCGGTTAGCAAATGATCTCCTGTAATCATAATCGGTCTAATCCCGGCTTGCGCGCAAAGTTTTATCGCGTTTTTAGCTTGTTTTCTTAATGGATCTTTCATCGCGATAAATCCAACAAAAATTAAATCTTGTGTTTCTTCTCGCAAATTTATTTTATTTCCAAATTTATTTTTATCTATTTTTTTATACGCCGAAGCCGTAACTCTTAATCCTTTTGAAGTTAAATCGTCTAAAATTTTTAAAAAATTTTCTTTACTTTTTTTATCTATTTTTTTCTGTTTCGCATTATCTTCAAAATACGCTGAAAGCCCAAAAACCTTTTCAGGAGCGCCTGAAACATATAATAAATTTTCATTTTCAGACAGCTCCGACAAAGTGGCGATAAATTTGTTTTTTTCATTAAAAGGAATCTCGCTTATTTTAGGAAATTTTTGCTCTAATTTCGGTTTCAATAATCCTGTTTCAGCTCCGGCAAAAACAAACGCTTTGTCAGTCGGACTTCCTTGTATTTTCCATAAATCGCTATTTTCTTGAGGATTTTCTATATATGCCGCGCTACACAAAACAGCTATTTCCATAGCTAAAATATGTTCCTGATTTGCGTTCAATTTGAAATTTTCTTGCCAATTGTCAATATCAGCGGAAATACTCGCGCGCGCGCTCACAACTTCTGAAACTTTCATTTTGCCTTGCGTTAAAGTTAAAGTCTTATCAGTGGCTATAACAGACGCGCTTCCCAATGTTTCCGCTGATATTAATTTTCTTACTAATCCTTTTTTCTTTAAAATTTTTGTCATTCCTATTGTTAATATAACAGTAAAAGCTATTGGCAATCCTTCGGGAATGGCGGCAACAGCCACAGCCACGGCTATCTCAAACATTTCCAAAAAATCAAATCCTCGCATTATGCCTCCGATAAAAATAAAAAAGCATAAAAAAACAATAATTATGCCAATTTTAGAACTAATTCCTGCTATTTTTTTTTGAATAGGCGTTTTCTCCTCTTTAACTTGATTGAGCATTTCAGCTATTTTTCCTATTTCGCTTTGTTTATTGGTTTGAACAACTATTGCTTTCCCGCTACCTGATTCCACTATGCATCCCATATATGCCATATTGTCTCTGTCCGCCAAATCAGTATTTTTTGGCAAAATTTTAATATGTTTTTCAGCTAATTGCGACTCCCCGGTTAATGGCGATTCGTTTATTTTAAGATTATCAGTTTGCGTTAAACGACAATCAGCGGGAATTTTGTCTCCAATGCGCAAAATTATTATATCTCCCGGAACTAAATTTTCCGCGTTAATTTTTTTTTGATTTCCGTTTCTTATTACTCTGGCAAATACTTTTATTATTTTATTCAACTCGTCCAATGCTTTATTCGCTTTTTTTTCTTGAAAATATCCTATTAATGAATTAAAAATCACTACAAAAAAAATCACCGCGAAATCAGTGTATAATCTAAAAAATAAGCTAAAAAAACTTGCGATTATTAAAATATAAATTAAAGGATTTTTAAATTGCGCGCAAAATATTGAAAAATCAGACAAAGGAATTTTTTTTGGCAATTTATTCGCGCCAAATTTTTTTCGTCTTAAAACCGCCTGTTTTTTAGAAAGTCCTTTTTTTAAATCTGTTTCTAAAAGCCCGGCTATTTTTTCTCCAGAATAAAAATGCCAAAATTGTAAATCTATTGACACCATAAGCGTCCTTAAGGGGAGTTGAACCCCTATTACCACTGTGAGAGAGTGGCGTCCTAACCATTAGACGATAAGGACAAAATTTTAAGCTATTTCGTCAATGTCTTGTTTAACTTTTTCAAACTCGTTTTCAAGTTGTTTCAGCTGTCCCCTGCTTTCTTTAATAAGAACAACTCCTTGCTTGACTTTTTCAAGCGCGGTTTCCACATCTATTTCCTCTTGGTTGTCAAACCACACAATAATTTCTTTAAGTTTTTTTAACGAATCTTTGAGTTTATTTTGAGCCATAAATTTTTAATTTTTAATAATATTTTTAATTTTTGATTTTATTTTACCATCTGAAATTTGAATATCAATCTCTTGTTCTTTTTTTACTTGCTCAACGCTTTTTATTACTTTATTATCGCAAAAAACAATACTGTATCCAAGTTTAAGAATATGTGTTGGATTAAAAATTTTCAGTTGCTTGGCTATGTCATTTAATATATTATAATTTTGCTCAAATTCTGTTTTCAAATTATTTATAAATAAATCAGAAAAATCATTTAATGATTTTTTAATTTCTTCAATCTTATAACCTATATTGATTAAAGCGTTTTTAAGACAATGTTTTGATTCTTCAAATTTTTTAAAAATAATTGTAAATTGCTTTTCTAATTTGTTTGATAATATCTCAAAATAATAATTTGTTTGCTCTAATAATTTTTGATATTTATATATTATGTCTTTTTCAAAAATCATAACATCGTTTAAAGCTTGGTCCCATGATTTATTAAGCTCTATCGCTGTTGCCGTAGGAGTTGATACTGCTTTATCGGCTACTAAAGAAATAAGCGGAATATCTTTGTCATGTCCGATTCCGCAAATTACTGGAATTTTGAAATTTGAAATTTTTCTTATCAGCGTTTCGTTATTAAACGATTGCAAACTTTCAATACTTCCTCCTCCTCTAATTAGGACTAAAACATCAATATCCTTATCTCTAAAATAATCAACAGCTGAAATTAAATCTTGAACAGCGATTTGACCTTCAACTCGCGAATCTATAAATTTAATGTGATAACCGTGTTTGCCGAGATTATTTAAAAAATCGTGAATAACCGCTCCTCTTTCTGAAGTAATAAGCCCTATTTTTTTACTGAATTCTGGAATAAGCTTTTTTTTATCAATATCAAATAGCCCCTCTTTTTCTAATTTCTTTTTTAATTCATTATACGCTTTTTTAAGAGCGCCTTCTCCAACCAATTCTATTGTGGAAGCCTTAAAAGTTATTTGTCCGCTTGGTTTATATATTTCTGGAAATCCATTAACAATAATTTCCATACCCTGTTCAAGAGCAATTCCGCATATTTCATAATTATTTCTCCATATTAAACAATTAAGAGATCCTTGTCCTATCGCGTCTTTTATTGAAAAAAATAAATAGCCGGGTCTATCGCTTATACTACTAACTTCCCCCTTAACTCGCGCCTTATATTTATGAAGACCAATATTAAGCAAATCCAAATAATTTCCAACGCTATATAATTTTATATCATTAGTCATATTTGATATTAAAAGCAGGGGTACTAGGATTCGAACCCAGATCAATGGTTTTGGAGACCACTATTCTGCCATTGAACTATACCCCCGAATTATAAATTTTTA
>JAYELE010000075.1:0-2138 GCA_034717255.1 Patescibacteria group bacterium | reverse complement strand
GCACCTATTACTAAAATTCTTTTCATGATAAAATTCCTTTTAATATTTATTTATTTGTGTATTTCTTTAACCTTATTTTTCTTTCCTCAAACCTTAGTAGAAATTATATTCCAATATTTATCTAACCTTATTACCTTATTTCAAATTTTTATTGAACTTTCTAATTGTCCCTCACCTCGGGGGACAAATTCGTTTTTATTTTGTCCCTCGATCCGGGGGATAATTTTTTCTGGAATTGTAAAAACTGAAAAATATTCATAAAACTTTTTGATGTAATATAAATTAGTTCGTGAAAATCCGGCGATATCCGGAAACCCTTTTTTTAAATCTTTAGAAAGTTGATCTATCAATTTTGAACCCCAAGTAGTTTCAGAACTTTTCTTAACAATTTCTTTTCCTAATTCCCAATAAAAAAAGATTAATTCACGACTTGCAGAAAGGACAGATCTAATTTGTGCTTTTTTTACACGGTTCTTTATTTCTTTTAACCAATTTTTATACTCATCTGATGATATTAGTTTTTTCATTTATTATTTCCTTTGTAATTCATCAAAATATTAAATTTGGAATTGCTGGCTTTTGTTTGGTAAATTATTATTTGACCGGCTGGCGGTTGTGTTTTTGAATTATTTTTTTGCATAGGTTTCTCTATATTGAGTGAATCGTTTTATTTATTTTCACAATTAAAAATAATATTTATTTATTTTTATTTAAATCTTCTTCAATTTCTTCGATAGTTGGTAAACTATCTTTCAAATTTTCAGGAATAATTTCAGTAAAATCAAATTCGCTGACACCCATTGGTTTATTTAAATCTCGAAGTGCAAATTCAGCTTCAATATTATTTTTATCTCTGCAAAGTAAAATCCCAATTGTATAATTATCACTTTTCTCTTTAATTTTACTATCTACTGCTGAAAGATAAAAATTCATTTTGCCTGCATATTCAGGAATAAATTTAGTATTTTTTAATTCAATAACGACATAACACTTAAGTTTGATATGATAAAAAAGCAAATCAATATAATAATCATTATCAGCAACTTCAAGATGATATTGTTCCCCAATAAAGGCAAAACCTTTCCCCAATTCTAATAAAAATTTAGTTATATTTTTTATTAATTTTTTTTCAATATCCCGTTCATTATATGGTTTTGTCATTGTCATAAAATCAAAAGTGTATGGACTTTTTAGAATTTGTTTTGCTAAATCAGATTGGATTGGCGGAAGTGTTTCCTTAAAATTTGTAATTGCTTTTCCTTGTCTCCGATAGAGTTCTGATTTTATTTGTAATGCAAGGACATCACGACTCCATCCGTTATTTATTGTTTCTTTAATGTAGAATATTGTCTCTTTTTGATCTTTATTTTTATCTAACAAAATTTTTATATGACTCCAAGGCAAATTACATACTATTAGAAGAATAACAGAATTGTTGTCTTTTACATTAAACGGGTGAATAGTTGAACTTTCTAATTGTCCCTCACCTCGGGGGACAAATTCGTTTTTATTTTGTCCCTCGATCCGGGGGATAATTTTTTCTGGAATTGTAAAAACTGAAAAATATTCATAAAACTTTTTGATGTAATATAAATTAGTTCGTGAAAATCCGGCGATATCCGGAAACCCTTTTTTTAAATCTTTAGAAAGTTGATCTATCAATTTTGAACCCCAAGTAGTTTCAGAACTTTTCTTAACAATTTCTTTTCCTAATTCCCAATAAAAAAAGATTAATTCACGACTTGCAGAAAGGACAGATCTAATTTGTGCTTTTTTTACACGGTTCTTTATTTCTTTTAACCAATTTTTATACTCATCTGATGATATTAGTTTTTTCATTTATTATTTCCTTTGTAATTCATCAAAATATTAAATTTGGAATTGCTGGCTTTTGTTTGGTAAATTATTATTTGACCGGCTGGCGGTTGTGTTTTTGAATTATTTTTTTGCATTATATACTCTAAATTATGTGGATTTTTTAATTTTTATATTGTATAATCTTGAATTTTTTCCACCTATATTAATTCTTTTCATTACAAAATTCCTTCTATTTTTATTATATTGTAATTTATGGATAGTTATGTAATTTTACAAATGAAAATTGGAGGAATAATCATTTACTCAATGAAATTTTTATT
>JAYELE010000074.1:0-2186 GCA_034717255.1 Patescibacteria group bacterium | reverse complement strand
TATGAATTTAATAAGTAAACTAATCCAAATTACTAAAATAAAAGATTTAAGAACAAAAATAATTTTTGTTTTATTTATTTTTGCTGTTTTTAGATTAATGGCAAATATTCCGATTCCCGGAGTTGATATAGAAAATTTAAAACAATTTTTTGCTCAAAACCAAATTTTCGGACTTATGAATTTATTTACAGGTGGCGCGTTGGACAATCTTTCAATTGTGATGCTTGGATTAGGTCCATATATTACAGCGGTTATTATTTTACAACTTTTAACAATGATTTTTCCAGCATTTGAAAAAATGTATAAAGAAGAAGGGGAAGCTGGAAAACAAAAATTTAATCAATACGGAAGAATATTAACAGTTCCATTGGCAGCATTGCAAGGGTTTGGAATGTTGACTTTATTTCAAAAACAAGGGCTTATCGGACATCTTTCATTAGAATTATTTGCTTGTTCTCTTTTAACTATTGTTTGCGGAGCTGTGTTTTTAATGTGGCTGGGAGAATTGATAACAGAAAAAGGAATTGGCAATGGGGTTTCTTTATTGATTTTTGCTGGAATTATCGCTGATTTTCCAAATAGTTTGAGACAAATTTTTATTACATGGGATCCTTCTAAAATTCCGACTTATATCGCTTTTTTCATTATGGCGTTGATTGTGATTGTCGGAGTTGTAATAGTGAATGAAGCGCGCAGAAATGTTCCAATTTCTTACGCCAAAAGAGTGAGAGGAACTAAAATGTATGGAGGCGTTTCCACTTATTTGCCTTTGAATATCAATCCAGCAGGGGTTATTCCTATAATTTTCGCTTTGTCTTTAATGCTTTTTCCCGGAATGATAGCTAGTTTTTTTGCTAATAGCGCTGGAATTGTTGGAACAATAGCGCAAGGCGTGTCAAGTTTGCTCGCAAATCCGTGGATTTATAACGGAATGTATTTTGCGTTAGTTGTTTTATTTACTTATTTTTACACTGCTGTTACATTTGACCCAAAAGCCATTGCGACTAATTTACAAAAAATGGGAGGATTTATTCCGGGAATAAGACCAGGGGAATCTACGGCTGAATTTTTATATTATATTTTAAACAGAGTTTTGCTTTTTGGAGCTTTATTTTTGGGAACAATAGCCATAATGCCTTCTATTATCGGAGGACTCACAGGGATAATGACTTTTCAATTTTTATTGGGGGGCACAGCGTTATTAATTATTGTGTCAGTAATATTGGAAACAGTAAAACAAATTAATGCTCAACTCCAAATGCGCGAATACGAAACTTTTTAATTGTTTTACAAATTTTTTTAATTTTTTAATTAAAATGGCCGAGGTCTGTCCTTGGTCATTTTTGATTTATTGCCAAGCAAACGCAAACAAAGTATAATAAAATTATGGATATTCTTTTAATTGACAATAAAACAAAACATTTTGAGGAAATAAAAACATTGGCAAAAAGCAATGGAGCAAGTGTTAAAATAATAAAATGTAAAAATATAGATTTAATTAATCCAGAAGATTTTGATTTTATTATTCTTTCTGGCGGGAGCAGATATTCAGTAATGGGAAATCAAAAAAAATATGTTAAAGAAATTGAAATGATAAAAAATACTAAAACGCCAATTTTTGGAATTTGTCTTGGTTTTCAATTGATTATTAAAGCGTTTGAAGGAACGCTTGAAACATTCAATCTTGGAAATAGAACGCAAGGAATTATTGAAATTAAAAAAAAGAAACAAGATGATATTTTTAAAAATATTCAAAATTTCAAAGTATATGAATCGCACAGATGGCGTTTGAAAAAAATGCCTAAAAATTTTATAAATTTGGCTGAATCGCGAGACGGCGTTGAAATAATTAAGCATAAGAAAAAAATAATTTATGGAGTTCAATTTCATCCAGAAGTATTTTTAAATAAAACTTGCGGAAAACAAATTTTTGATAATTTTATGCAAATAGTATGTGAAAAAGGTCATCCATTGAAACGCGAAAAAGGTCGCCCCTTGAGGAGGAGGGAGCGAAGCGACCAACGGAAAAGGAGTGACCTTGTGAAGCGTTTCGTATTCAATTTTCAAAGAAAAAATTATTTTAATTTTGTAAAATTATTTTTTATTTTATGTTTTATATTATTGCCTAATTTTGTTTTCGCCAACAATGCTTTAGATATTGTTATAAATGAAATCGCGTGGATGGG
>JAYELE010000073.1:0-2238 GCA_034717255.1 Patescibacteria group bacterium | reverse complement strand
ATAAAATTGAATTAGATTTAAATATTAAATTAAAATGAAAAATAAAATAAAATTATTTTTTTATATTTTTCGTTTGCTTTTTTAAAAAATGTTATTATATTATGAGTAAGAAAAATACTCAAAAAGAGAAAAGATGATTGAAAATTTAATAACATCAAAAACGAAAATAAAATTACTGCTCAAGTTTTTCCTTAATCCTGAAACTAAAGGATATCTTAGACAATTGGCAAATGAATTTGATGAGTCCACAAATGGAATTAGAGTTGAACTGAATAAATTATCTAAAGCAAAAATAATAGAATCAAAAAAAGAGGGCAGAAGTAAAATTTATAAAGCAAATAAAAAACATCCTCTTTTTAAAGATATTCGTCAGATTGTATTAAAGTCAACAGGGATTGACAAAGTAATTTCTGATATTCTCGGAAAAATTGGCGATATTCATACTGCGTTTTTAAGAGGAGATTATGCTGTTGGCAATGATAGTGGTTTAATAGATCTTGTGATTGTTGGTGATAATTTAAATACTGAAGAAATCGACAGAGTCCGAAAGAAAACTGAAATTTTGATTGAACGAAAAATAAATGTTTTGGCTTTGAAAAGAGAGGAATTTAAAAAATTAAAACAAAATTTTGATACTGAACCGAAATTAATTTTATTAGAGATTGAAGATGATGAGAAATAATTATTCAATAAAATCACTCATTCAGAAAGGTGAGAATTTAAAAATTGAATTCAAGAATAATTTTGGCAAAGAAACTATAATGAGTGTAGTTGCTTTTTCAAATACAAAAGGTGGATTAGTATTAGTTGGAGTTGACGATATGGGCGATATTGTTGGCTTAGATATTGGCAGAGAAACTTTACAAAATTGGATTAATGAAATTAAAGTAAAAACTAATCCGGCAGTTATTGTTGAAACAAAGGTTGAAATTATTGAAAATAAAAAAATAGTTTTGATCGAAGTAGATGAGTTTCCGGTAAAACCTGTCGCTTTTCAAGGAAGATATTACAAACGAGTTAAAAATTCTAATCATCAAATGGATGTAAATGAGGTTGTAAATTCATATTTAAAGACATTCAATTTATCTTGGGATTCATATATTTATCCCGGATATAAGTTAAGTGATATTGATAGTAAAAAAGTTAATAAATTCATTAATGAGGTAAAAACTGCCGGTAGGTTTAATGTTGGTGATAGACAGAAAGATGTATTAAAAAAATTGAAATTTATAAATAATAATAAACCAACCGGAGCATCTCTTCTATTGTTTGCAAAAGAACCGCTTATGTATAATATTCATATTGGAAGATTTAAAACTCCCTCAGTAATTATTGATGATAAACAGATCTGTGATACACTTTTCGAAGCAACAGAAAAGACAATGAAATTTATTAAGAATTATATAAAAGTTGCCTTTGAATTTAATGGGGAAGTAAAGCGTCGTGAAATTTTTGAATATCCGATTGTAGCAATAAGAGAAGCTGTGCTTAATGCTATTGTTCATAGAGATTATACAGTTCAGGGAGATATACAAATAAAGATATTCGATGATAAAATAACAATTTATAATCCCGGGCAATTATTCAATTTGTCAATAGAAGATTTAAAACGAGATGATTATCAATCACAATTAAGAAATATTTTAATTGCGGAAGCATTTTATTTAACAAAAAATATAGAAAAATACGGTTCCGGATTAATTAGAATAAGGAAAGAAGTAGAAAAATATAAAAATATTTCATTTTCTATTGAAGAAAAAACAGGTGGTATGTTAATTACTTTTAAAACTACCCCTAAAACTACCCCTAAAACTACCCCTAAAACTACCCCTAAAACTACCCCTAAAACTACCCCTAAAAAATCAATTGAAATAAAATTCAAGATATTAGAATTGATCAACCGAAATAAAAAAATATCAAAAACGGAAATAGGGAATAAACTTGGACTTACAGCAGTTGGTGTCAGATATCACATTAGAAAAATGACAAAAGATAAGGTAATAAAATGGGTAGGTTCACCAAGGAATGGATATTGGAAAATAGAAAAAGGAAAAATGAATGAGGACCAAATTTAAAAAAAAATTTGATGAAGGTGATTCGTTGATTTTACTTAAAGAAGAAAAATAAATTACTAGTGATTTTAGAAATATAATATTTTAAAAGGAAAAAATATAAATGCAGAATAAAGTTAAAATGAAAATTGGAATGATTTTGGATTTAGATTTTCCTCCAGATATG
>JAYELE010000072.1:0-2242 GCA_034717255.1 Patescibacteria group bacterium | reverse complement strand
CTCTGTTTTATTGGCAAAAACAATAAGCCTTAATGAAACCAGGGGTAGGTCTGCCTAAAACCAGAAGATTTTTTTTCACCAAAAAACTACCCCCAAAGAGTTGACACAGACAATATTATTGAAAAATTTGACATTTTTGTATTTTTGTAATAATATATAGGTGAACCACTGAAAGCGCGAATGCGTCGTAGGTGGTGTTTTATTTTGGATAATATACTACTCCGTATGGATCAGATTTTGATGCATTCAAATTTAAACTGGCCTTTAATCTTTCCATTAAACCAATTATGTTCTTCATGTTTACATTTTTTGACATTCTATTAGAAATTTTACCAACATTTAACTTATATACAGAATACACGTAAATTATAAAAGCAATCAAATCCGCAAGTTGAATAAAATATGATTCTTTAGAATCTTTTTGTAAGGGGTTTTCAATAAGAGATTTTATTTCTTTTCTGTATGGCTTGATATTATATTTTGATGGAATAAAATTTATTCTCTGTATCTTTCTTGCTGTCATTCTCATTTTACCGATTCTTCCTTGATCAGTAATTATCATAAACTTTTTTGAAGGATCTATTTTGTTTAAATCATTTTCTATTCTTTGTATAGAGTATTTTAAAGCATTATCAAGTACATTATAATCCTGCGATAATATATTTTTTTTATTAATAACCACATTTATTATGCTTACCTCGAGATTAGAAATTAATTCGCAAAATAATTCAATAATTAATAATCTATCATCGTCGCTAATCTGTAATTTTCTGTACGGATTCTTATTTAAAATAAAATATTTAGTATGAAATTCCATTTTTATTGGTAAATTAAAATCTTTTTTTAGCTGTTTTCTAAATTCACTAATATTTTCAAAAACATCTTTCCAATTTAAATAATGTAAATATATGGCAGAAAGAACAAACAACGGTGAAGAACATTTTGGATAGCCATCATCTCCTGATTCATCATAATATGCTATATACATTTATACCCACCTTTTACTATTGTTTTTAAAAATTATTTATCTATTTTAAATATCTATTTTCTCTTTTCTTTGCTTCCTTTTCAACTTCTTCTTTAGTAGCAACTTCAGTTAAAAGTTTATATTTTGAATCTTTTGGTCTTCGAAAGGGAATTTTGGTATCAAATATATCTCCAAATAATGAATTCATTAACACAATCCGATAATCAAATAAATAGCATTGAATAGTAAAAAGATTATCACTTATCTCATCACATTTCTTGGTAAACTCAGAATTACCTTTTTTGGTTAATAAATCTTTAATTGTTTCCTTAAAAAAATATTTTTGAAAATCTATAATTAATTCTTTAACATCTTCGGTTTTAAACTGAATATATTTTTTTAAGTAGTCAAATTCAATTACCATGATTTCGTTTGATTCAAGGACCAAGCTAAGATTTGATATACCTTTTAAAATATTTACAACTTGTTGATTTATTTGAAAATCAATTTCAACTTTATTGAACTTTTGTATTTCTGGATATTTTTCATACATAAATAATTTACTCTTTAAATCAATATAGTAAACTGAAATATTACCAATCAAATGAGATAAATTATTAATCTCTTTATTTATTTCTCTAAATGCATCTATTTCTAATGACTTTTTGACCTCTTCTTTTTTGGCAATTTGATTATCTCTTCTATTTTTTTGCAAATAATTTATTGCTATTAATAATGCTATTAACCATCCAACGATATTACCAAAAATAGTAAATTTTCCATGATAAAAATATTCTATTATCCCATAAGTTAATATAACCAACAAAGATAAGAATATAAAAATATTCTCTTTAATTACTTTCATAAATCCTCACTTAGCAATAAGATTTTTCGAGATTGTTGTAACAAATATCTGATTACTTATTTTAAATTATTACTCTAAAATTTTTTAAAAGACTCATTTTCTGCGCCATTTAAATAACATGTTTCTAAACAATCTTTTAGATATAAAAATCAACCATCATTTTCCTCTACATCTATATCCAATTGTCGGAAGGTTTCCTTTATTCATTTTCATAATCTTGATCTGTAATCGAACCATCTTTAGCATTAAGTTCGATTTCTAAATTTAATAGGGACACATCCTATTTTTCTATGGTTTAATTATCCCTTTTACGAAGTCTTACTTTAGGACGTATATCTATAATAATAGCTAAAGCCTCAACCATCCGGTTAAGAAACTCCTCAGATCCTATTATGGGTTTTACGCTAAAA
>JAYELE010000071.1:0-2305 GCA_034717255.1 Patescibacteria group bacterium | reverse complement strand
GAACATTGCAAACCTCCAAAAAAACTTATTTTAAAAAAAAAATTCTTATGTGAAAACTGTCATGTCGTTTCCGAACTGACATATTCCAAAAATCTGAAATGTCCAGTTTGTCAAAATCGACTATTTTTCCGAAATAAAATTGAAAGGAGGAGACAAAATGAGCATCAATAAGCAAACGATTTACAAATTGAATACCATTGCAAAAAAAATGGAAAATTTAGGTTTTGGCGATTATATAAAATTAAAAAAAGAAATTTTTGAAAGATATATGTCAATCCATTTAAAAAAATACTATAAAAATGAATGAAGAAAACCAATTAAGACAAATAATCTCGATTATTAAAGATGGACGTGCCAATGATGTAACTGCTGAAGAGATTTTGATTAATATCGACGAAATTAGACCAGTAAAAACCATTATCGAAACGTCTACACCTAAAACAAGTCCCGAACGGCTACAATACTTAAAAGATTATTATGCAATGAGTAAAGAATTAGAACTTTTAAGAAGAACCGCTGGAAAAAAAGAAACTTATCGTAAAAAGAAAATTGAACGAGCCTTGAAAAGAACAGGTTTCTTCTGCTTTACGTGTAAAAAACCCATTAGATGTGAAGCTAATGAGAATAAACATCATATTGTAAAGCAAAAAAACCAAATACATCGAAAAATAATCATATCAAACAAATGCCCAGTCTGTCAAAGCATTGTCCGACAATTTGGAGGCTATCTTGATGATTAATAAAGTGTTTTGCTGTTTAAAAACTCATATATGCGGCAAAACTCGGCTTATTAATTGAATAAATGTTTTAACGTTGCACAAACAAATATATATATGGTTTAAAAAACAGAAAAAAGCGGACACATCTTAATAGAGAAAAAAAATGGAAAATCCAGAAGAACTCATTAGCGAAGACTCGGAAATAATGGCTGAAGCTATGGAAACCTTAAAAGAAGACATTGCGGAAGCCCGAAAAATTAAAAAGCATCCAGAGATTTGCCATATCACTGACCAAAAACGAGGGCTAAGTTTAGAGCTACACAGCACCAAAACTTCAATTGAACAACTTACCAAACAAGCTCTTTCAACTTTACATGTAATGGCATCCCGAAAGAAAAACAAAACGCTTTCGATGATAAGCTGACATACTCCCACAGATAAATCATCCGCCACCGAAACAATTTTTTAGAGAAATTAGTTTAAACCTGTTATAATGTTCATTAATTGAATATTTAACCGCTTCCGTTTTTGGCGGGATTTTAAAGGGAGAATTTTAAAAATTTCTGTGAACATTATTTTAGCCAAATAACGACAATTTTTTTATCGCCCTTTTGCCTTTAGATTTTTTCTTAAAATATTGTATTTCGGAAGTTTCCCCAAAACTCCCCAGAGAAAATTTAGCCTTTTGAACTATTCTTTTTTTATTTTTTTTAGCAGGTCTGAACTCCGCACCAAATAGTTTTAACTTTTGAAACGAAATAGCCTCCCCCTGTTTTGTAATAGTCCCAGACCGCCCCAGAGTGCCTTTGAGAAAGCTTTTTAGCTTTTGTTGGGCTTTAACGAGGTCTGTCGTTTTGCCAATCAAAAAATCTTCCCCGAAACGTCTACCAAATACTTTAAACAACTCGGGTTCTTTTTCAATCGTGCGACTCAATTGTTTCAATATAGAAGAACTTTTTAAAATCTTCTTGGGTTTTTTAAGCTCGGGCTTATTCGATTGTTGTTTTATCCATTCGTTAAATAAAGAATCCGTTTTTTGCCTGAGTTGTGATGTTGTAATTGGCTTGATTATTTTTTTATTTTTTTGTGATGATAAAGTGTCTTGTCCCATTAAAGTATTTTGTCCGAGCTGTTGTTTGTTTTGTTGTGATATTTTTGCTCCAGATGTTAAAGTTGTCACATTTGCTAACCCAGTCAAAGAATCTTGAAACCTTTTTTTAGATTGCCAATTTGTTTCGGTTGTGTCTTGTCCTATCTTATTTTTTTCTTGTTTTTTCGTCGTCGTATCTGGTTTTATGAATTTTTTATTTTCAGTCCATACACCTCCAGACTCAACAAACGCAATGTTTTTCATCTCAACAGGTTGGATATTTCGGATTTGTTTCGGCGCTTGTGTAACAATTGGAAGGCTAAATTCTTGTTTAGTAAATTCTTGAACAAAATCTTTTCCGTAAATTTTTTCTGCTTCTTTTAGAACCTTAGAGATTGCCGTTTTATCTGATGGGTTTTTTAAGTTTCGTAAAAGCGTATTTACCCTATCGGCTTTGGTGCTGTATTTCAGATTATAATTTATTACGTTTCCCCTT
>JAYELE010000070.1:0-2312 GCA_034717255.1 Patescibacteria group bacterium | reverse complement strand
AATTTCCGGGCTGGAAAAAAGAAGTTTATGGACTTACTAAAATTGAAGAATTACCAAAAAACTGTATCGATTATATTGAATTTATTGAAAATTACTTAAAAATTCCTATCGGAATAATTTCTACAGGACCAAATCGCAAGCATATTATAGTGAAAGATGAATTATAATTATTTTTTAAATAATATTCTTTGTAGTTTCTCAAGAATTATTTAAATTGTAATAGTATTAGAGAAAATGATAATAGAAAAATATTTTTAGTATTTAAAAAGGATTTATGTGTTTGTAAATGTTTTAAAAAATTTCAAATTAAATGAAACTCCAAATACGCTTTTTCAAAACAAAGAAATAGAAAATAATTCTACCATAGTTAAACCTATAAAAATCGAAAATATTGAAATAAAAAAATATATTAATGAATTTTGGACAGCAAGGCAACGCCAAGCAAACAGCATACATGAAGTGTCATATAGAGCTTGTTTTAAACCACAATTACCAAGGTTTTTTATTACAAATTTAACAAAAGAAAATGATTTTGTTTACGATCCTTTTCTTGGTAGAGGAACTACAATTATTGAAGCGGGATTAATAAATAGACAAGTTATTGGAAATGATATTAATCCATTGAGTAAAATATTAAGTGAAGCAAGATTTTTAATTCCCAAAATGATTGATTTAATTAATTATCTTGAAGAAATTCCATTTCAAAAAAACTTAAAAGCAGATATTGATTTATCAATGTTTTATCATACAGTTACTGAAAGTGAAATTGTATCATTAAGAAATTATATTCTTGAAAAAGAAAAAAATAATAAACTTACTGACTTGGATAAATGGATAAGAATGGTTGCTACAAATCGATTAACAGGACATTCAAAAGGATTTTTCTCTGTTTACACTATGCCACCCAATCAAGCAGTTTCTCAAAAAAGGCAAATAAAAATAAACGAAAAACGAAATCAAAAACCTGAATATCGAAATGTAAAAAAATTAATAATTAGAAAAACAATTTCATTAATTAAAGATATTTCTATATTACAGCGAAAAACATTAAAACAAATTCACAATACAGCAATTTTTTTAAATAATGATGCAAAAGAAACAAAAACAATTCCAGATAATTTTGTCCAATTAACTGTTACTTCACCGCCTTTTCTAAATATTGTTCAATATGCAAAAGATAATTGGTTGCGTGGCTGGTTTAACGGAATAAATATTCAAGAAATAGAAAAAAAAATAACGATGTCTAAAACTATTGAACAATGGACTGATGTTATGCAAAAAGTTTTTAATGAACTTTATAGAATTACCAAAAAAAAAGGCCACGTAGCTTTTGAAGTAGGTGAAGTAAAAAATGGTGAAATTAAATTAGACGAATATGTTGTTCCACTCGGCATTAATTCTGGTTTTACACCTATCGGTATAATTATTAACAACCAAGAATTTACAAAAACGGCAAATATTTGGGGTGTAAAAAATAATAATAAAGGTACAAATTCTAATAGAATTGTATTGCTTAAAAAGGAGTAATTTAATGAATAATAAAAAATTATCATACGACTTGCAAGGGGTAATTGCTCAAATGTTAAAGCCATTAAAAGATTTACCGCTTGGAATTGTAATTGAAGGATTATCAGGACACAAAGTAAAACCATATAGTAAAAAAAGCAAAAAAGACAAAAAAGTTTTATCTATCCTAAAGAAAATTGCTGAAGAAGTTTTAAGTGAAATAAATAAAAAAGGAATTTTAAGATCACGAGCGAATGAAGTGGGTAATGATATAGAATCTTATGTAAAAAATGCTCTGAATAAACACAATTATAAAGCAAACACACCAAAAGCATTTAGTGGTAAAAAGAAATCAATGGGCTATCCTGATATTGAATTTATTGACGAATTTAATAGACAAAATTATTTAGAATGTAAAACATACAATTTAAATAATGTTGATAGTACACAAAGAAGTTTCTATTTATCCCCTTCTGATGATTTTAAAATAACAAAAAATGCTCATCACTTTGGTATTTCGTTTGAAATTTATGTAGCAAATAGTATAAAGAATAAACATATATATAAAGCTAAAAGTTGGAAGATATTAGATTTATCGCCTTTGAAACTGAATGTAAAATATGAATTTAATACGAATAATAAAATGTTATATGATGAACAAATAATATTAGCTGAAAAGAAATAAATTCAAAAAAATCCTTTATATTTAAAAAAATATTTATTAAATTAAATAATTAATAGAAGTGAATAAATTTAAAATAAATAAGAGGAAATTGATCATGAAAAAATTTGAACAAAAATCAATT
>JAYELE010000069.1:0-11923 GCA_034717255.1 Patescibacteria group bacterium | reverse complement strand
AAGGATAATAATATATGGAAAATGAAAAAAATGCGCTATTAATTTTTGTTTGGGAAGTTTTGAAAATTGTTGTTTTAGCCTTATTGATAGTAATTCCCATACGCTATTTTTTATTTCAGCCGTTTATTGTTCAGGGAGCGTCAATGGAACCGAATTTTCATAATAATGATTATTTAATTGTTGACGAATTGTCTTTTAGATTTAGGGATGTAGAAAGGGGAGAGGTGGTGGTATTCAAAGCTCCAAATAATCCTTCTCAAAAATACATAAAAAGAATTATTGGTTTGCCTAATGAAATAGTTGAGATTAAAAATAATGAAATAACAATTTTTAAATATAATAGATCATCGGTATTGGACGAGTCTGATTATCTTACAAAAAATTCTTTAATTTTAAATTCTACTAAATTCACATTGAAAGAAAATGAGTATTTCGCGATAGGGGATAATCGCAAGGCCACATGGAAAGGAAGGGTTCCAAAAGAAAATATTATTGGCAGAGTGTTTGTAAGAGCGTTGCCGATTAATGCTTTTATTAAAATAGAAGCGCCAGCGTATTAGAAACTTTGAAAATTTATAATTCTATGAGCAAATTAAAATTTCAAACACCAACAGGTATGCATGATATTTTGCCTGAAGAGCAAAAATATTTTAAAAAAGTTTATAGCGTGGTAGAGAATATTGCTATTTTTTACGGCTTTAAGAAAATAACAACGCCCATACTTGAACAATATGAGCTTTTCGAAAAAGGAACTGGATTAACAACAGATGTGGTTCAAAAAGAGATGTTCAAATTAAGGACAAAAGGCAATGATGTTTTAGCGTTAAGACCCGAAGGAACTCCATCAGTAGCGAGAGCGTATATCCAGCATGGAATGACGAAACTCCCGCAACCTGTAAAGCTTTGGTATTCTGGACCGTTTTTTCGTTATGAAAGACCGCAAGCTGGAAGATATCGTCAGTTTAATCAATTTGGATTTGAAGTTTTAGGCGAAAGAAAAGCGATTATTGACGCGCAAATTATTCAGATTTTTTATAACATTTTGAAAGAATTGAAATTTAAAAATTTGACAGTGGAGATAAATTCAATGGGTGATTCAAAATGCAGACCGTATTACAGAAAATTATTAGTTAGCTATTTAAAAACCAGAGTAAATTTATTATGTCCAAATTGTCAGAAAAGATTTAAAGAAAATCCTTTAAGAATTTTAGATTGTAAAGAAGAAAAATGTCAAAAAGTTATTGAAAACGCGCCTCAAATGATTGATAGGCTTTGCGATGAATGTAAAACGCATTTCAAACAAGTGTTAGAATTTTTAGACGAGATTGATATTCCTTATATTTTAAATCCTTATTTGGCAAGAGGTTTGGATTATTATACTAAAACGGTTTTTGAAATATATGAAGACACGCCCGAAGGACGGAAACAGGGGGCATTGTCAGGAGGCGGAAGATATGATAACCTATTAAAACTGATAGGAGGAAGGGAAACTTTTGCTTGCGGTGGTTCTTGCGGAGTTGAAAGAATAATCAATCTTATGAAAGAGGATAAAAAAATATATTTTCCGCAAAGTCCTGTTCCAAAAATTTTTTTAGCGCAATTAGGAAATGTGGCTAAAAAAAGAGCATTGGCGTTGATAGAGGAATTTAGAAAAGTGAAAATTCCAATATTTGAATCACTTAGCAATGATTCTTTAAGTTCTCAATTAAGAATAGCGAATAAAATAGGAGTTGATTATGCGTTGATATTGGGGCAAAAAGAAGTTATAGAAAAAGTTATTATTTTAAGAGAGATGAAAACAGGAAAACAATCAGAAATAAAAATGGATAAAATCGCGCGCGTTGTGGCAAAGAAAATAAAGAAAAAATAAAATTTGGATTTTAATAATATGTCTTGTCTTTTTTGTAAAATTATAAATAAAGAAATGCCCGCGGATATTATATTGGAGGATGATAAATTTATATGTTTTCGCGATATTTCGCCAAAAGCGCGTGTTCATCTTTTAATTTTGCCTAAAAAACATATTGAATCAGCGTTGGATATTCAAGAACAAGACAAAGAGTTGATAGGGGAGCTGTTTTTATTCGCCAAAAAAGTGGCTATTGAGCAAAAAGTCGTTGATAAAGGTTATAAATTATTATTTAATGTTGGAAAAGGAGCTGGACAAGTGGTCGACCATATACATCTGCATTTATTAAGCAAATAGTAAAAATAATTCCAAATTTTCTTTTAATTGCGAAGCAATTACAATGAGCGAAGCGAATGGTTATAATTGCTACGCAACAATTTTGAATTTTGAATTTTGAATTTTGATTGAATACTTAATGTTTTAATTTAGAATTTTGAAACAATTTTTAATTAAAATTAAATTAAATTAAATTAAATTAAATCATTAAACATTCAGTCATTCAAAATTCATTCAAAATTAAAAATTAAAAATTAAAAATTAAAAATTCATGGCTATACATATAGAAAAACAATCAAGAGAAACTTCTCAATCATTATCGCGCAGATTTCTTAGAAGGATTAAACAATCCGGAATTTTGCGCAGAGCGAGAAAAATGAGATTTCAGCAAAGAGAAAAAAGCTCTCAATTAAAAAAAAGGGCAGCTTTAAGAAGGGAAGAAAAAAAACAAGAATTTCAGAAAAAAGTAAAAATGGGAGAAATACAAGAATCTAATCGTTTTTTTCAAAAATAATTTTTATGATTGAAATTAATAATTTAACAGAGGAGTTTTTAGATGAAAAGTTTTTTAGGCAATGCGCTTTAATGATATTAAAGAATGAAAAGAAAAAAGATATTGATTTATCAATCGCTTTTGTGGACGCAAATGAGATTAAACGCGTGAACAAAAAATACAGGAATAAAAATAAAACCACGGATGTTTTATCTTTTGGAGAATTTGAATTTAGAGATTTTTTAACAAAGGAAAAACAAGATTTTAAAAAGTTTTTAAAATTTGCGGAAATAATTATTTGCGTTGAAGAAATTAAAAAAAAATCCGCAAAATTTAATTTAATTTTTAATAAAGAAATAAAAAGAGTTTTTATTCACGGCATACTTCATATTTTGGGATATGTTCATGAAAAAAATATTAAACAAGCAAGAATAATGAAAGAAAAAGAAAATTATTATTTATCGCTTTGCGAAATAAAAGATAAAAATTAATTGTGTCAAATCAAAATATTATTACTAGTTTAGATATAGGAACAGGTTCCATAAAAGGAATAATTGCCGTAAAAAAACAGAATTTTTCAAATTTTGAAATTTTAGCGCAATCGCGCAAAAATTCTTTAGGCATTAGAAAAGGAGCTGTGATAGACGCGGATGAAGTGTCTAAAAATATTTCTTTTGTCATAAACGAGCTTGAAAGACAAAGCGCGCGCAAGATTGAAGAGGTTTTTATTAATTTGAACGGTTCGCATATTTTCTGCCTTCCGTCGCGCGGAAGCGTTGTTGTGTCAAGGGCGGACCAAAGAATATCGCAAGAAGATATTGACAGAGTTATTGAATCAGCGCAAGCATTTTCTTTGCCTAAAAATAAAGAAATTTTAGAAATTTTTGTAAGAGAGTATATTGTTGACAACGAAAGAAAAATAAAACAACCGTTAGATATGCAAGGAGTTAGATTAGAAGCGGAAGTTCTCGCAGTGTGCGCTTTTTCTCCTTATATTAAAAATTTAACTGACGCTGTTTTAGAATCTGGCGTTCAAATTGCGGATATTATAATTTCTCCCTTAGCTTCTTCAAGCGCGATGCTAACTCCGGAACAAAAAGAATTAGGCGTTGTTTTGATAGATATTGGAGCTGGAACAACTTCAATGGCGGTATATAACGAGGGAGATTTGATTTATACCACGGTTATTCCAGTTGGTTCGTCTTTAATAACAGAAGACATAGCAGTAGGTTTTCAAACAGAAATGGATATAGCGGAAAAATTAAAAAAAGAATTTGGGACTTGCGTTTTAACTAATTTGAGCAGAGGGAAAAAAGATAAAATTACGCTAAAAGAATATCCTGATATGTCTTTTTCCAGAAAAATGCTGGTAAAAATTATAAACGCGAGAGTGTGTGAGATTTTTGCCATTATTCATAAAGAATTGAAAAAAAATTGTTCTCAATTTTTATTGCCCGGGGGAGTGGTTTTAGCTGGCGGAGGAGCGAAAATTCCTAAAATTGTGGAGATTGTTAAAAAAGAATTAAAATTGCCAACCAGATTAGGGAGCATAAAAGCGTTTTCAGATTTAACTGGAGCGCAAAAAGATATTTCTATGAGTGTGGTATGCGGTTTAGCTATAGAAGGATTAAATTTAACAGATGAAGATAGTTCTTCTGGCGATATTGTTGGCAATATCAATAAAATTATTAAAAAAATTATTGACAAATTGAAAAAATTATTTAAAATATTTGTGCCGTGATTTAATGGTTTATAAAAATCGCGCCCATAGCTCAATCGGTAGAGCAACGGCCTTTTAAGCCGGTGGTTGCAGGTTCGATTCCTGCTGGGCGCACACAAAATATTTTAAGAAAAATATATGTCTAATCCTTTAATTTATATTTTAATAGCTCCTCCAGGGTCTGGCAAGGGAACACAGGCGATTTTGTTGTCTGAAAAATTTGATTTATATCATTTGGAAACAAGTAAAATTATTGAACAAAAAATAATGGGAGCGAATAAAGGAGCGTTTGCGGAAATTGACAACAAAAAATATTTTTTTGAAAAGGAAAAAGAATTATGGCAAAAAGGAATTTTATGTTCTCCTGAATTTGTGGCTTATTTAATAAAAGAAAAAATTCAAGAATTGCATAAAGAAAAAAAGGGGATTGTTTTTTCAGGGTCTCCAAGAACTTTATATGAAGGAGAAAAGCTTGTTCCTTTTATGATAGAACTTTATAAAAAAGAAAATATAAAAGTTTTTGAAATTTTGCTTTCGCCAGAAGAATCTATTTTTAGAAATTCTCATAGAAGAATATGCGAGTTGATGAGACATCCCATACTTTGGACTAAAGAAACAGAAAATCTTGAACATTGTCCGTTGGACGGCTCAAAATTATTAAGAAGAAAAGGTTTGGACGATCCTGAAACAATAAAAACACGATTAAAAGAATATAAAGAAAGAACTTATCCTTTGATTGATTATTTTGAAAATCAAGCGCTGGATGTTAAAAAAATTAAAGGAGAACAAACAGTGGAACAAGTATTTAAAGAAATTTTAAGCAACATAAAATAAATGATTACTATTAAATCTGAACAAGAAATTAAAATAATGGCTGAAGCTGGGAAGATATTGTCAAAAGTTATAAAAAAAACGGCAAAAAAAGCCGAACAAGGGATTACAACCAAAGAATTAGATAGATTTGCCGAAGATTTAATCTTAAAATCAGGGGCTAAACCAGCGTTTAAAAATTATCAAGGCTTCCCGTCTTGTTTGTGCGCTTCAATTAATGAGGTGATAGTCCACGGCGTTCCCGACAATTATAAATTGAAACAAGGGGATATTCTTTCTCTTGATTTAGGAGTTAAATATAAAGGATATTTTTCTGATATGGCAATCACAATACCTGTTGGCGAACTTGACCCGGAACGATTGCGTTTAATTCGCGTAACTAAAAAAGCGTTAAAACGCGGGATTAAAAAATTAAAGCAAGGAAGAACTTTTGGCGATATTGGGAATACTATTCAACGATATGTGGAATCTCAAGGATTTGGCGTTGTTCGCGAACTTTGCGGACACGGAATAGGAAAAGAACTACATGAAGATCCTCAAATTTTAAATTACGGCAAACGACACACAGGAGAAAAAATAAAAAATGGAATGGTTGTTTGTTTAGAACCAATGGTTGTTGTTGGGGATTGGAAAATAAAACAATCCAAAGATGGCTTTGGATTTGAAACAGCCGACAAATCTTTGTCAGCTCATTTTGAACACACGATATTAGTGACTAAAAACGGCCCTAAAATTTTAACCATTTAAAATTCAATTTTGTAGATTATTGAATTGTTTAATAAATAAATTGTTTTTTCGTTTGTTGATATTGAAAAATCAATGAGATTATTAAATTTTTCGCTTGTAAATTGTTTTATGACTTTAGAATTATTATCTATTAAAGATTTTTTATCTAAAACAATAATTCTATTTTCAGACGGATCTAATATATAAAAATAAGACAGAGAAGGGGATGTGTATATTTTTTCAAGATTTTTTAGTTTAGGAAAAATATTTATTTCCAAAGTTTGTTCATATCTGCCCGCGTAATAGCGGTCAATTTTATTTTCAGAGTTTAATATCCATACGCTATTGTCCATTGTCATTGATTTGGCGTTTATCAGAGAATTGGATTGTGTCCATATTTTAGGTTTTTCCCATTTTATTTTTTTAATTTCTGTGTTGTCGCGCAATGAATTCCCGGCGTATTTTATTATTTCGCCAGAAACAGTGTTTAAAAAATAAAGATTTGAAGAATAAACGCAAAAATTTTGAGGATTAAAATCTGCGGTTAAATCAGCGAGAAATATTTTTTCTTGAATTTCATTATTTTTTAATCTTGTTAACTGATTGGGACTTTCAAAAACTAATATGGAATTTTTCCAAGAGGATGTTAAATTATATTTTTCGCGAGCAAACAACTTTTCTGGAATTATGTCTTGCCACACAAAAGGATTTTCTATTTTTTTTATTTGGTTAAAATCATTTATATGGTTTTCAATTGTTTTTTTAATTTCATTGACAGATTGTTTTGTTGTTTCATCTTGATTTGTTAAATTATTGATTTTTTCCCATGCTTCTTGAAAAAGAATTTTAGCTTGTTTTTCATTATTAATAATTAAAAAACTTTCTGCTCGCAAAATTTTTGTTTTTATTTCTTCTAATTGTTCTTGGGTTTGTTTTATTTGTTTTTCCTCGTTTTCTTTAAAAATAAAAGATCCAAACATTAGTATGAAAATTAATATAAAAGCGCATAGTCCGAATTTTGAAAACAAAAATTTTTTCAAATTTGCGAATATTTCAAGAGCGGTTTTCGTTATATTTGTCATAAAACAAGCGAGAGCGTCTTTTGACCATTTTTGTTTTTTTATTTGTTTTATAAAATTTGTGCTTGTTTTGATTTGAAAAAATTTTGAAAAATTTTTCGTTGTTAAAAAAAGTTTTAATGAATTTTTGTTAAATTTTGGTTCATTATGACAACTGTTAAAAAAGAATGTATATTTTTGCTTTTCATTCAAAGCCAAATTTTTTTTATCAAGAGAAATAAAAGCGCATATTCCTGTGACACTGTTGAGATTTTTTTTATGTTTTTCAAGTATTTTTTTAATTTTTTTATAATCAAATAAATCTAAATTTGCGATTTCGTCAAGAATGTTTTGTTTCTTAAAATAAGTAAAAGCTGAAAAAATTTCATTGGATAAAATTAAAATTTTGTCATTTTTCAGCAATTGCCCGGAAGCGATTCCCTCAAAAAGATTTTTAGATTCTAAATTTTCCGCGATATTTATAATTTGTTTTTCTCTTATTAAAAGAAATTTAATATTTCCTGTTTTAGTGAAATTAACATTGTATAAATTTTTTTTTGGAATTATGTTTAGAACAGCGATATTCAAATTATTAAACCAAAATATATTGTTATTTTTAATTTGTTTTTGCAAGTAAAAATTTATTTTTTTGAAAATTTGACGCAAATTTTTTTTCAAATAAAAATTTTTTTTAATTTCTTGCGCGAGCAAATTGTTAAAATCAATTATTTTCGCGTTTTTTTCTGAAACGCGCGCAAAATGCGCGATATATAATTCGCTTGCGGATTTTTTTTCAATATCTTCGCGAGTTTTTTGTTTCGCGTCAAAAGAATTATAACAAAAACTGTTTAGCGCTGTATTTTTTATTTTGGGATTGATATAAAATTCAAAAATTAACATTTTTTTAAATTAAAATAATAAAGGAATATAAACTCCCGCTTGTTGACCTTTTTTATAAATCTATGTTATACTATTATAATCTTTATTATATAATATACCAAATTTGAAAATTTGGCAAAAATAATTATTATGTATATTGAAATTCTTATAACGGGTTTTGGAGGAGGAGCTATGCGCGGATTGATAGGTTTTGTAAAGCATCAATATTCTTATAAAAATGTCGGCTTTGATTTGCTTTATTTTTTAAATATGATGTTTATATCGGGAATTATTGGTTTGCTCACGGCTGTTGCGGTAAAAGAAACTGGAATTGATTTGTTTGGAACAAGCGGCTTTACTCCAGCGTTTGGATTTATTATTGGATACGCTGGCGGAGATGTGATAGAAAATATTTATAAAATTGTAAAAAAGAAATAAATTATATTTTTACTTGCCAAAAAAATTTTTTTCTGCTATGATGACAGATATACAAAAAGAAATTTATAACTATGGCTGTACCAAAACAGAGACACACCAAATCAAGAAGAAATAGAAGGAGATCGCATCATGCCTTAAAATCTCCTGTTTTAACTAAATGTCAGAAATGCGGAACTATGATATTGCCACATATTGTTTGTTTTAATTGCGGATTTTATAAAAACGAACAAGTCGTGGATGTTATGAAAAAATTGGACAAAAAACAAAAAAAGCAAAAAGAAAAAGAAATCAGCGCGAAACAAGAAGCGCAAGAAGACAAGAAAGATAAATCTTTAGACGCAAAAGCGTTGTCTCAAAAATAAAATTATAATTAAATTTTTTAGAAATATGGCTAACCGTCATTTATCAAGATCAATAGCAATGCAGAATTTATACGAGTGGGATTTTTATGGCAAAAAAAACGAGAATTTGGAAAAAATAATAAAAAGAAACACAAAAGAATTTGGTCCGGGATTGGAAAATAACAAATTGATACAAAAAATAACTAATGGGGTAATAGAGCATATAGAACAATTAGATAAAATTATTGGAAAAGCCGCGCCAGAATGGCCTATAAAACAGATGAGCATTATGGATAGAAATATACTGCGATTAGGACTTTTTGAACTGTTATACAGCGACAAAAAAGAAGTTCCTCCAAAAGTGGCGATTAACGAAGCTATTGAATTAGCTAAAACATTCAGTGGCGACAACGCTGGGAAATTTATAAACGGCGTTTTAGGGACAATTTATCAACAACTTAAAGTTTGAAACTTGAAATATTGTTAAGCAATGTTTCAAGTTTCAAATTTTACAATAGGTGAAAGATTTTACTAAATTTGAAAAAAAATTAAATATCTCGTTCAAGAATAAAGATTTATTGATACAAGCGTTTATTCATCGTTCTTATTTAAATGAAAATCCAAATTTTTATTTGTTTCACAATGAACGAATGGAATTTTTGGGAGACGCTGTTTTAGAATTAGTTGTGACAGAAGAGCTTTACAAAAATTATCCTGAAAAACAAGAAGGGGAATTAACTAATTGGAGAGCGGCATTGGTGAATACTAAAATGCTTTCTTATATTGCCGGGAAAATTGGATTTAACGATTTTTTATTGCTTTCTCGCGGAGAGATAAAAGAAAAAGGAAAAGCGCGACAATATATATTGGCGGATACGCTGGAAGCGTTTATCGGAGCGTTATATTTGGATCAAGGATATGGAAGTTGCAAGAATTTTATAAAAAAATATTTAATCACGGAATTGCCGGAAATTTTAGAAAAAGAACTTTATAGAGATTCAAAATCGTATTTTCAAGAACAAGCGCAAGAAAAGAAAAGCATTACGCCCATTTATAAAGTTTTAAAAGAATGGGGTCCAGACCACGCAAAACATTTTTCTGTCGGAGTTTTCTTAAACGCTGATTTAATCGCAAAAGGTTCTGGAATGTCAAAACAAGAGGCGGAAGAAAGCGCTGCAAAAAATGGTTTAAAAATAAAGAAATGGGAATAATAAAATTTTAATATTATGTTATCTATTCGTTTTTTAAGAAAAGGGAAAAACCATCAACCAGTTTATAGAGTTGTTGTTACTGACAAAAAAAGGCCTCCGCAAGGAGGGCGATTTTTGGAAATTTTAGGATTTTACAATCCTATAACAAAAGAAAAAAATTTGAAACAAGATAGAATAAAATATTGGATTTCAGTTGGAGCTCAAGCGTCTGATTCTGTTCATAATTTATTAGTAAAACAAGGGATTATAAAAGCCAAAAAAATATCTGCGCATAAAGTTTCTAAAAAAAAGGAAGAAGAAAAGAAGGAAGAGATTAAAAAAGAAGAAGTAAAAGAAGAAAAATCAGAAGTAAAGCCAGAAGAAGTAAAGCCAGAAGAAGTAAAAGAAGAAAAATAAATTTAAAATTTATTTTTATTCTTGTCTTGACACATATTTTTAAAAAAGTATTATAGAATTATAACAGCAATGATTTTTCCAAAAATAGAGAAGAATCAAATTATAAAGGTCGCGCTGTTAATTAAATAGAATTAAAAAATATAAAAAAATGGCAGAAGAAACTAATGACAAAGATTTTCTTGAATATATTGTTAAAGCGTTAGTTGATCATCCAGATGATGTAAAAATAGAAAGAAAAGTTGATGAAATGGGAGTTTTACTTTCCCTAACAATCAATGCTGAAGATATGGGGCAAATCATTGGAAAAGCCGGGTCAACAGCCAGATCTATTAGAAACTTGGTAAGAATTATCGGCCTTAAAAATCACGCTAGAGTGAATTTGAAAATTGAAGAACCAGAAGGCGGAACTTACAAAAGAGAAGGAGGCTATAAACGCGAAGAACAAGCTCAAGAATCAGAAGAAGTTAAAACAGATTTAGACGATTTGAAACTGTAAGAAACAAAAAGATTTACATTTTTTCAAAACTACGCTACTATAAAAAAAATAGCGTAGTTTTTTTATATGATTATAGGACATCAAAAACAAAGACAATTTTTGAAAAATTCTTTTCAACTTGGAAGATTATCCCATGCTTATTTGTTTTGCGGACCAGCTAATATCGGGAAGAAAAAAATAGCTGTTGAATTTGTTAAATTTTTGAATTGCGAAAGCCTTTCAACAAAACCTTGCGATAATTGCGTTTCTTGCAAGAATATTGAAAAAGGAATTTATTCTGATTTTATATTGTTAGACCAAAAATATATTGACAATAACGCGGATAAAGATAAACCAAAGCGAAAAACAAAAGAAATCGGAATAGATATGATGAGAAATTTAGAATATTGTTCCAATTTGTCTCCGAGTGTTTCTTTTATTAAATCAATTGTCATTGACAATGTTCATCTTATGACATCTGAAGCGCAAAATTGTTTTCTTAAAACTTTGGAAGAGCCAAAAGGCGTTACTCTTTTTATTTTAATAACCGAGCATCCAGAAATGATTTTATCCACTATTTTGTCGCGAGTTCAAAAAATTAAATTTTTTTTGCCAGAAGAAAAAGAAATTGAAAATTATTTGAAAAAACAAAATATTTCTGACGCAAAAATTAAAGATATTATAAATTTATGTTCGCGCAAACCAGGATTAGCCATAAATTTTTTAGAGGACGCAAAACGATTAGAATACATAAAAGAAAAGATAAATGAATTTAACAAAATAAGGAATTCAAATTTGAATGATAAATTTGAATACGCCAAGCAAATGTCTGATTATTCCAATAAAAAAATTAATGAGATTTTAGATATTTGGTTATCACAAACACGAAAAATATTATTACAAAAAAATCAAACAATAAATCAAAATCAATGCGATAAAAATGATTCTTCTTGCGTTGATTCTTTTAAACAATTGGAAAAAAATGTTGAAAATATTTTTAACACTCGTTTCTTGCTTTCTTCAACAAATATCAGCGCAAGATTAGCATTAGAAAATTTAATGCTTGATTTATAAAACTTGATTTGTAAAAAAACAGTCAAGCAGTCAAGGCCCGGCCTCGGCCAAAAATTTTCCAATAACAAATCTGGTCAACGCGACAGATTTGTTATT
>JAYELE010000068.1:0-2359 GCA_034717255.1 Patescibacteria group bacterium | reverse complement strand
AATGTATTGAAAAAAGCGGATAAAATTACTTGTATTAGTCAAAAAGATATTGAGATGGATTTCGGTAAAAAAGTAAAAAATTCTAAGTGTATTAATATACCTAATGGATTTGATGAATCTGATTTTTTAAATATTGCTGATACTAAAGATACAAATGATAAATTTAAATTGATTCATCTTGGTGCAATTAACAAAGAAAGATTACCTATCAATTTATTTAAAAGTATAAGGAAGATGGATAAAGAGAAAATTATTAATCCTGATAATTTTATACTTTCTTTAATTGGGAAAGTTACTCCTTGTGTAATAAAAATGGTTGAAGAATTAAAAATTCAGAATTATGTTGAATTTATTTCATATCTACCTCATAATCAAGCAGTAGGAAAAGGTATGGGAGCCTCTATATTGCTTTTATTAATTACTCAATCGGAGAGAAATATTAGAATATTACCAGGGAAAACTTTTGAATATTTACGAATGGGTAAGCCTGTTTTAGGATTAGGCCCTGAAAATGGAGAGGTCGCAAGAATAATTAATGAAACAAAAACCGGTAAAATTATTGAATATAATGATGTACAGGCCATATATAAATATTTAAAAATGTTTTTTAACAATTGGAATGAATCAAAAAATAAATTTAAAATTCCTAAACAAGTAATCAGTAAGTACTCCAGAGAAAATTTAACAAGAAAAATAGCTAATGTATTTAATGAAATAATTAAAAAGGTGAATTATGAAGATAAATAAAAAAAAACTATTTAAATTAATTTTATTTTTAACTGTATTTTATGTCGTTTATATTTATTTAATTTTTCCTCACATTGAAAAAGATTTCAAAAAAGAACCTGTATTAGTTACTGCAGAAAAATGGCTAAATAATAAGAATAATAATTTAAATTTCTATTATATAGAAAAAAATGATAATCCGAGCATAAAAAAGTATTTAAAAAATTCTATTGATTCTGTCCATGTATCAAATTATTTAAAGCATCATAAAAATACTGTTACATTGAAAAATCCTGATAAGCCAATAGTTTATTTTACGAATAATTATACATCCGGAGCATTATATTGCTATAGTCATTATCAAGAAACAAAAAATAATGATTTTTTAAAGATATTTTGGGCTCATGTAAACTGGATGACTGAAAACTTAAAATATCCTGTTGATACTGTAGCATTATGGACAAATGACAATATGATTTATGATAAGTATAATCTTGATTATGGATGGGCTTCTGCTTATGGTCAAGGTTTTGGATTATCTGTATTATGTAGAGCTTATCAAGAATCAAAAGACAAAAAATATTTGATGTTGGCTGAAAAAGTTTTGAACTCTTTTGATCTATATTATAAAAATGGTGGTATAATGGATATTGATAAAAATGGAGATTATTGGTACTTGGAATATCCTGCAAATCCTCCTGGATATGTGTTAAATGGAATGATATTTGGATTGTTTGGTATATATGATTATTATAGAATAACCGATTCTGAAAAGGCTCTGGAATATTTTAATCGAGGAATTAAAACCTTAGAGAAAAATCTACATAGGTATGATAAAGGATTTTGGTCTGCATACGATCTTGAATATGGTACTTGTGCTAGTCTTGGGTATCATAAAAATGTCCATATTCCTCAATTGCAGGCACTATTCTATATTACAAATAAATCTATATTTAAACAATATGTTGATAAATTTAATAAGTATTTAAATGAACCTTTTCTTACTATTTATAAGACAAAATTTACAATTGAGGCATTTGGCAGAAGATTGACATATAAAAGTCCATTGAAAAAATATTCTAAGGAAAGATTTAAATGAAATCAATAAAAAATAAATATCTGTTTTTTATACTTAGAATTTTAAAAGATATTTTTAATCCCAGGGTGTGGCCAGTTTCAGAAGATATTCATTCTAAGAAATTAGGTAAATATTATTTTGTATTTACTGAACAGGCTATGGCAAACCAAAAAGGTGGGCAAAAAAGCATAGTTCTTGATGAAAATGGGATTCCTTTAAATCCAACATACATTGATGTAAAAGATAAAAAAAATGTTTATTTTCCGATAACAATCGGGCAAGTTGGTTTATCAGTTTTTCATACTTTTTTAGATACAGGGAAAGAAACTGATAAAAATCGTTTTATGAAATTTGTTGATTGGTATTATAATAACGCTGATGAGAGTGAAGGATTAGGAATTCGTTGGCTTACAGATGTTTCGTTGCCGCAATATAAAAATCCCGGACCTTGGCAATCGGCATTTTCTCAAAGTCGTGGAATTTCCATTTTACTTCGTGGTTATCAATTAACAGGATATAACAAATATTTAAAAATGGCAGAGAAGGCATTGATTC
>JAYELE010000067.1:6845-12264 GCA_034717255.1 Patescibacteria group bacterium | reverse complement strand
TAAAAAGTTTGCTGAAATGCATAATGGACAGATATTCGCTTATAGCGCGGGAAAAAATAAAGGCAGTACATTTTGCGTAGAACTCCCGATGATAGAGAACCCAAAAAATGAAGTAGAGGATGAAAAGGAAAAAAAGAGTGATAAAATAAAAATTGAAAAATAATTTTATAACAAATCTGACCGATCGTTCAAGTTTGTTATTGAATTATTAAAATTGTTTTTATTTTTTTTGACAAAATTGTTATTATCTGTTATTATAATTTTATAGTTCTCTCCAAAAGAATCGGAGATGGATAACAGGAGTTGCATGAATGAAAACCATAGGTAAGAAGAATGGTAATGCGAGTGTGCATTCCACCACGGATTTATGCCCTCATTGCGGGCATAAGGTAAGAGTGTATGAAAGGAGATATACAAAATGCCTTCATTGCGGAAGGCAGATACATATCAAAGCAAAGAAAGTAAAGTGCTGGAAAACAGGGGAAACAATTTTTAAAATAGGAAAAATAGTTCCTAACTAAACTAATTTGTTTTGATATTTGTCGCTGGTCTAACCATCAGCGATTATTTTTTTATATAAAATGATGTATGGGTTTGACCCATATATTTTTTTTGCTTATTCTACTGACGGCCGTCAGTAAAGTTGGCAAACTTTTAAAAAGTTAGATATTGAAACTGTTATTGATTTTTACGCTATTTTTTGCTATTCTTAATTTATAATTTATTATTTACAATTATGTTTATAATTTATTATTTACAATTATGATTGGTCCTAATTTTACAAATAAATCACAGGAAGCGATTCTTATGGCTCAAGATATCGCAAGAGAAAAAGGGCATCAACAAATTGACGCTCTGCATTTGTTTTTTGCTTTGCTTTCGCAAGACCAAAGCGTTGTTTTGACATTGCTTGAAAAGTTTGGAGCGGATATTGACAACTTAAAAGCAAAAATAGAAACAGAATTAAAAAAAATCGCGACTGGTTCTCAAACCCAAAATTTTGGACAATTTTATTTAACTCAAGATATGGCGAAAATTTTGGAAAGAGCGAAGCAAGAAGCAATGAAAATGGGAGATGAATTTATTTCTGTTGAACATTTGTTTTTAGCTCTTTTAGACACAGAAACAAAAGCAAAAGCGATTTTAAGCAATATTGATTTTACGCGAGCGCGAGGAGGAGCCGGAGTTTTGGAATCAGGGAAAATAACATATCAAGAAGCGTTAAAAATTTTAGCGAAAATTCGCGGAACGCAAAGAATCACAGATCCTGAACCAGAAACAAAATACCAAGTATTGGAAAAATACGCGAATAATCTAAACGAAATGGCGATAAAGGGAAAACTTGATCCCGTGGTTGGCAGAGAAGACGAGGTTCGCCGTTTAATGCAAGTTTTGTCGCGAAGAACCAAAAATAATCCTGTTTTAATAGGGGAGGCCGGAGTTGGAAAAACAGCCATTGTTGAAGGTTTGGCGCAAAAAATCGCGAATAAACAAGTTCCAGACAGTTTGAAAGAAAAAGAAATAATTTCTTTAAATTTGGGAAGTTTGATAGCCGGGACTAAATACAGAGGGGAATTTGAAGAAAGAATTAAATCATTGCTCAAAGAAATAACTCAAGCCAAGGGGCGTTATATTTTGTTTATTGACGAGCTTCACACAATAATTGGAGCTGGCGCCGCGGAAGGAAGCGTTGACGCTTCCAATCTTTTAAAACCAATGTTGGCAAAAGGAGAATTGAGAACAATTGGAGCTACTACTCTAAAGGAATATCAAAAATATATTGAAAAAGATCCCGCGTTTGAAAGAAGATTTCAGCCTGTTTTTGTAATGGAACCAAGCGTTGAGGATACTATCGCGATATTAAGAGGCATTAAGGAAAAATATGAACTTCATCACGGAGTTAAAATTAAGGACGCGGCGCTTGTTGCGGCCGCGGAACTTTCTTCTCGTTATATCACGGACAGATTTTTACCGGATAAAGCGGTTGATTTAATGGATGAAGCAACCAGCGGTTTGCGATTGGAAATAGAATCAGAACCAATTGAGTTTGATAAGTTTAGAAAAGAATTGCAAAGATTGGAAATTGAAAAACAAGCGATATTAAAAGAAAAAGACGCTAAAACAAGAAGACGATTAAAAGTTGTCACACGCAGAATAGCTGACATAAAAGAAAAACATAAAGGCGTTGAGCTTCGTTGGAAAACAGAGAGAGAATTAATTCAAGTAGTTAAAGCGTTCAAAGAGGAAATTGACAAATTAAATTTTGAAGCGGAAACTTTGCAAAGAAAAAACGACCTTCAAAAAGTCGCTGAAATTAAGTATGGCAAAATTCCAGATATTTTGAAAAAAATCGGGTTAAAAGAAAAAGAGCTTATGAAATTTCAAAAAAAACGCAAGATATTGAATGACGAAGTTTCTGAAGACGATATTGCCAAAGTTGTTTCTTTATGGACAGGCATTCCAATAATAAGATTAGTGGAGGAAGAAGCGAAAAAATTGGAAAAAATGGAGAAAATTTTGTCTAAAAAAGTGATAGGGCAAAAACGGGCGATTAAAGCCATATCATCGGCTATTAGGCGTTCGCGGGCTGGAATTTCAGAGGAAGATAAACCTTTAGGAACATTTTTGTTTTTAGGTCCAAGCGGAGTAGGCAAAACAGAAACAGCGAGAAGATTAGCGGAATTTTTGTTTAATGACGAGAATGCTTTAACGCGATTAGATATGTCTGAATATATGGAACAACATAGTGTTTCTAAAATTATGGGTTCGCCTCCCGGATATGTTGGATATGAAGAAGGGGGACAGCTCACAGAAAAAATAAGGCGCAGACCTTATAGCGTTATTTTGTTGGACGAAATAGAAAAAGCTCATCCTGAAGTATTTAATATCTTGCTTCAAATTTTTGAAGACGGCAGATTAACAGACGCCAAGGGCAGAGTTGTTTCTTTCAAAAATAGCATTATTATTATGACTTCAAATCTTGGTTCAGAATATATTACTGAAATGCAAACAATCGGGTTTTTAGACGCAAAACAAGATAAAGTTCGTTCTGATGTAAAAGATAAAGTAATAGATGAATTGCATAACGAATTCAGACCTGAATTTATAAATAGAATAGACGAGATTATTATATTTGATTATTTGGGCGAAAAAGAAATTAAAAAAATTGTGGAATTAGAAATGGATAAAGTCGCGCAACGGCTTGACAAGAATAAAGACATTAATATGAAAATTACTTCAAAAGCAAAAGAGCTTTTAGCGAAAAAAGGGTTTGACCAAAATTTGGGAGCCAGACCATTAAAAAGGGTGATACAAAAATTGATATTAGACCCGCTTTCTATGGAAATTATCACTGGAAAAATTATGCAAGGAAGCAAGATAACAATAGATGCTAATAAAGATGAGATTGTGCTTAACGGGATTCATAATTTTAGCAAACGCGCGGAAAATAAAAAAAATAAAAAAGCGCTATCCAATGCGTAATGTTTGTTGATATAAGATATCAACGAGTTTTAATTATATGTTAAATAATATCTTAAAAATTATCGCTATATTTATAATTGGCAGTATTGGAGGGATTTTTGCGGACCAAATTTTGTGGCCTTATTTTATTGAAAGACCTCTTTTTTTAAAATATAGTTTAGAGCAAGAACCTGTGTATGTAACTGAGAAAAAAGAGATATTTATTCAAGAAAATATAGCTTTGACAAATGCGATTGAAAAAACCGAGAATTCCGTTGTTGCCATAAGCAAGAAAATTAATAATAAAAAAAGTTTAGTCGGTTCTGGATTGATTATTACAAGAGACGGCTTAATAGTCACTTTATCTGAAATAATTCCAAAAGATATTTGCTTTAATATTTTTATAAATAATGACAAACAAGAAATTCAAAATTGCAAGGTTTTGAAAAGAGATAATAAAAATAATTTAGTTTTAATAAAAATTGAAAAAAATAATTTAAAAACTTGCGGATTTTTTGATTTTGAAAAAATAAAAATAGGACAAAGAGTTTTTTCAATCGGAGCAATTCAGAAATTGGATAATGACAAGAAATATGTTTTTACTCCAATAGTCAATCAAGGCATAATAAGCTATTTTAACAAAGAGTTTATCTACACTGATATATCTCAAAAAAATAATATAAATTCAAGTATTTTATTTGATATTGAAGGCAAGGCTGTTGGGATTAATTTTTTAAACAAACAAGGCGAAACAATAACTATTCCAAGCAATAAAATTCGCGAATTTATCGGGTTTTAACAACAATTTTTCTTTTATTTTTATTTATAAAAGAAAATTTTATGTTTATTCTGTTTTTGGGCAGGATTTTTTTTATTTTTTCAGGCCATTCTATGGCAACGATGTTTTTTGGGTCGGATATAATATTATTAAAATTTAATTCTATTATTTCTTCAATGTTTTCAATGCGGTAGCAATCAATGTGATAAAAATTTTTAAATTTAAAAATTGGAAATCTTTTTAAAATAACGAATGTGGGGCTTGTTATTTTTTCTTTAATTTTTAACGCTTTTGCGAACCCTTGCAAAAATGTTGTTTTTCCGCTTCCTAAATTTCCATACAACGCTAAAACAACAGCTTGTTTATTTTGTTTTTTTGTTGAATTAGATATTATTTTTTTCGCAAGATTTTTTGCGATTTTTTTTGTTTGCGAGATATTTTCGCTATTATGCGTTTTTGTCATTTTTATAAGATATTCACAGGTTGACGGTTTTGATTATTTGATTAGTATAACCATAATATATCATTCTCATAATATAATGCTTTATTCAGAAAATGTAAATAATAAAAATAATATTCAGTCGGAAACAATTTTATTAATTCTTCCTGAAAAAGAAAAAGAAAATTTATTTTCTTACGCGCCTGTTTTGGATAGTTTAAAAAAAATTCACAAAAAAGTAAAGATTATATGGGAACAAGCGCCTAAAGAATTGCCAAGCGCGCTTCCTAAAAAGAAATTCACTCTTTTTATAAATAACAAAAATAAAAATGTTTCAGAAGTAAATTATGAAAAAGATAATAACTATCTTAAGATTAATTTTGAATTAAAAGATAAAAATATCAATCCAAAAGATATTTTTTTTTATTGTCCTTGCGAAATAGATGATGAAATAAAGCGCGACAAAAAATTAAGTTCTAATAATTCTGTTAATAAAATTAAACTTTTATCGCGAGTTTTGCAAAAAATAAGTTTTGACAAGAATAAACAAATACATTATTTTTGTTTAGAGAATAAAGATTTTCAAGAAACTGAAACTAATTCTAATGATTTGAATTTTGTGATGAAAAAAATAATGTCTGAATTTTATAATTTTTTTCCTTTATTGGCGGTTTGGGAGGGGATGGAGTTTAAAAAATTTATAAGAGCGTGTTTTTTTTCAGATAATTCTGGTTTATTTA
>JAYELE010000067.1:0-6835 GCA_034717255.1 Patescibacteria group bacterium | reverse complement strand
AAATAAAGCAATGTTTTTAATAAAAGAAAATAATATTATTGAGGCAAAAGAAAAATTTTTAAGAGTTGTATAAAAAATGGATAAAATTACTGGACAAATAAATATCTCTGATTCAGATTTGAATAAAATTCAAAAACAAATTAATAATGTGTTTGAGTTTAGAAAGCAAATAGAAAAGTATTTGGAAAAAAATATAAGCAAATTTTTAGAAATAATTATAGGCGGGGCAATTAGCGTAAACGCTTCTGACATACATATTGAGCCGAAAAAAGAAAAAGTTAAAATTAGAATGAGGATTGACGGAATTTTGCAAGAAATAGGAGTTATGGAAAAAGAAAAATATGCAAAAATTCTTTCGCGAATTAAACTTTTAAGCGGGATTAAATTAAACATTGTTGACAAACCGCAAGACGGAAGATTTTCAATATTACTTGGAGCTAATCAGAGTATTGAAGTAAGAATATCTGCTTTACCAACAGAATATGGAGAGTCGTTAGTTTTAAGAATTTTAAACCCGAAATCTTTGATTGAAATTAAGGATTTGGGATTAAGACAAGATTTATTTGAAAAAGTTCAAAAAGAAGTTAAAAAAACAAATGGAATGATAATCGTCACAGGTCCAACAGGGTCTGGGAAAACCACCACTTTATACGCTTTTTTAAAAAAAATTCAAAAACCTGAAATTAAAGTTATTACAATAGAAGACCCAATAGAATATCATATTCAAGGAATATCTCAAACCCAAGTAAATAAACAAAAAGGGTATGGTTTTGCCGAAGGACTTCGTTCTATCGCGCGTCAGGATCCAGATGTAATTTTGGTTGGGGAAATCAGAGATGCGGAAACAGCGAAAATCGCTATTCAAGCCGCGTTAACAGGTCATTTAGTTTTATCCACTTTGCATACAAATGACGCGGCTGGAACAATAGCGAGATTAAAAAGTTTGGGAGCTAAAGAATCCAACATTGGTCCGGCTATGAATATGGTTATTGCTCAACGATTGGTAAGAAAAATTTGCCCAAAATGCGCGAAAATGGAAAAAATTTCTGTAAATGATTTAACTAAAATAAAGAAAGAATTGAAAAAAGTTTCAAAAAATAGCAAAATTCCGAAATTTGACAAAAATTTAAAAATTTTGAAACCAAAAGGATGCAAGTATTGCAATAATATGGGATACAAGGGCAGAATTGGAATTTATGAAATTATTTTAATGGATAATGAAATGCAAGATTTTATTTTGAAAAATTCTTCTATTGTGGCATTAAGAGACAAAGCTATAAAAAAAGGAATGATGACAATGAAACAAGACGGTTTTATTAAGGTTATACAGGGCGTGACAACTATTGAAGAAGTGGAAAGAGTCGCAAATTAATTATTAAGCAACAGGTGTATTATTCAAAAAAAATAATCCAAAGCTGGGGGATACTTTAGCTTCAAACTTAAGTTTAAGATTTTTCTGAGGAGTAATTCAGCATTATCTGTATTATCCATTACTAAGAAAAATCCTACAAGCCCCCGGCTCTGGATTATCATTTATATTTTACTATATTATGAAAACTATGTCAACCCCTATAAAAGCGAAAAAAGAATTTAATATAATTATTGTTGGAACAGGAGGTCAGGGCTTAATTACGCTTTTGCGGATTTTGGCTGAAGCGGTTGTGTTTGAAAAATATGATGTGAAAACTTCCGAGTTGCATGGATTGTCTCAAAGAGGCGGTTCAGTGGAAGTTCATATAAGATTTGGCGAGAAAATTTTTTCGCCCTTGGTTGGGCAGGGGAGAGCTGATTTGATTTTAGGTTTGGAAGCTCAAGAATGCTTAAAAGCTTGTTATTTTTCCAATAAAAACACTATTTTTTTAGTAAATGATTTTTTTATTCCAATTTTAGGACAAAAAACATTGTCAATAAAAAAAATTTCAGACGAGCTTGAAAAATTTTCTAAAAAAATAACTATAATTCCAGCTGTGGATATTTGCGAAAAAGAATTGAGCAACAAAGTGGTCGCTGGAATTTATTTATTAAGTTATGCTGTTCATAAAAATTTAATTCCATTAAAACCAGAATCTTTGTTAAAAGCCATAGAAAAATCAGTTTCAAAAAAATATTTAGAATTAAATAAAAAAGCTTTTGAGCTTGCGAAAAAGTATGATTAATCCTTATATTTTTAGAGCTTACGATATAAGAGGAATTTACAAGAAAGATATTGATGAAGATTTGATGTTTAAAATCGGACGCGTTTTAGGAAAGAAAAAAAAGCTTTTTGTTGTTGGTTGCGATATTAGAAAATCAGGCGCGAGCTTGTCAAAAGCGTTAATAAAAGGGCTGTTTGCGTCTGGAGCAGAAATAATTTATACTGGACCCGCTTCTTTTGGACAAGCGTTATTTGCGGGTTTTTATTATAAATCATATCAAACTTTATATATCACGGCTTCTCATCTTCCGTCTCAATGGAATGGTTTGAAAATGTATTATGGCAACGGGTTGCCGTTCTCAGAGCAAGAAATTATAAAATTAAGAGACAAGACAATAAATATAAAATCTGTTGTTATTGCAAAGGATGTTAAACATTATTTATTCAAAAAAATCAACGCTAAAAAAATATATTTGGAGTATTTTTTAGAAAAATTCGCTGGTTTGAAAAATAATAATTTAAAAATTGTTGTTGATTGCGGAAATGGAGCAATGTGTTTGTCTGCTTGCGAGGTGTTTAGAAAAATAGGGTTTAAGGTGATAGAATTAAATTGCAAAGTTGATTCAAAACAATTAGACAAAAAAGGGGAACCAAGCAAAAAAAACACAAAACAACTTCAACAAAAAGTAAAAAAGGAAAAAGCTGATTTTGGCGTCGCGTTTGACGGCGACGGAGACAGAGCGATAATTATTGACAATAAAGGCGGATATTTGACTGGAAATGAAACAGGCGTTATTCTTGCTAAAAATATTTTGGAAAAATCCAAAAATAAAAAAATAGTTATCACTGTGAGTTGCTCAATGGCTTTTGAATATGAATTAAACAAGTTAAAAGCAAAAATAATCAGAGTTCCTGTTGGGCATACTTTTATAATTCGCGGATGCGATAAACATAAAGCGATTTTAGGAGTGGAAGAATCCAGTCATATAGTTTTCTCGCAATATTTTTTATTTGACGACGCAATGCTCACGCCGTTGAAAATCGCTGAAATAATATCTGAAAAAAATAAAAAATTAACAAATTTTTTGGATAATTTGAAAATTTGGGTTTTTGAAGAAATTAGATTTTCTTGCGTGGATGACAAAAAATTTCAAGTAATTAAAAATTTAAAAAAAGTGTTGAAAGCAAAGTTTAAAAATATAAATTATACTGACGGAATTAAAATAAATTTTAACAACGCATGGATTTTAATAAGAGTTTCTAACACTTCGCCAATAATACGATTATATGTTGAAGCTGAAAATAAAAAAGTATTTGAAAAAACGCGACAAAAATTTGCTAAAATTTTAGAAAAAGAGATTAAAAAAATATGATTTCAAAAAAATATCGCTTCATAAATAAATAATATAATTATATGACAGCAAAAAATAAAAAAATTGAACAAGCAATTATTCTATGCGCGGGAAAAGGAACAAGAATTTATCCTTTAACTTTAACAAAACCAAAACCTTTGCTTAAAATTTGCGGAAAAACGCTTTTAGAGCATAATTTAAATCAATTAAACGGGTTGGTTAAAGAGGTTATTTTAGTTATTCAGTATAAAGGGGATATGTTTGAAAAATTTTTTGGAAATAAATATAAAAATTTGAATATAAAATATGTTTGGCAAGGCAAGAATCCGTTAGGCACAGGAGACGCCGCCAAAAAAGCGAGTATCTTGATAAAAGACAGATTTTTGCTTTTATACGGTGATGATTTGTATGATAAAAAAGATATAGAACAATGCGCGAGCAAATTTCCAAGTATTTTATTGGCAAAAGCAAATAATCCTTCAGCGTTTGGACAAGTTATCACGGAAAAAAATTTAGTAAAAGAAATAATTGAAAAACCAAAGAAAGATGTTAGCGATTTAGTGAATACAGGAGTTTATTTTTTGCCTAAATCAATTTTTAATTTTAGCATAAAAAAATCATCTCGCAAAGAATATGAATTTACTGATTATATTAAAAATTTTATTCAAACAGAAAAATTATATTATAAAACAGCTGAAAATTGGGTTCCTCTTTCTTATATTTGGAACTTGCTTGACGCAAATGAATTTTTATTAAAAAATATTCAAAATAAAATTTCAGGGGAAATAGAAAAAAATTGCGTTATTAAAGGAAAAGTTGTGATAGAAAAGGGGAGTGTAATAAAAAGCGGAGTTTATATTGAAGGACCTGTTTATATTGGAAAAAATTGTAATATAGGTCCTAATTGTTATTTAAGAAAATATACCGCTATTGAAGACAATTGTCGCATAGGACAATCAGTGGAAATAAAAAACTCAATTATTGGAAATAAAACAAATGTTGCTCATTTAAGTTATGTCGGGGATTCAATAATAGGGGATAATTGCAATTTAGGAGCTGGAACAATAATATCTAATATAAGGCATAATTTTGAAAATATAAAAACAATGGTAAAAGGAGAATTGATAGACACTAACAGGAGAAAATTTGGAGCTGTTTTTGGAGATGGCGTAAAAACAGGAATAGGAACTCTCATATATCCGGGCAGAAAAATATGGCCTGAAAATTTCACAAAACCTGGAGAAATAGTAGAAAAAGATATAATTTTTTTGAATTAGGAAATGCGAGAAAGGTCGCTCCTTGAGGAGAAAGGAATTCAAAGCGAGAAAGGTCAGCCCTTGAGGAGGAAGGAGCGTAGCGACTGACGGAAAAGGACTGACCTTGCGAAGCTTTCCGTAATACAAAAATAATTTCAATTTAAAATATGCTATTAGAAATAAAAGATTTAATTGTTCAAACAAATAATGGAAAACAAATTTTGAAAAATCTTAATTTGCGCGTCGCGAAAAAAGAGACGCATATTCTCTTAGGTCCAAATGCAAGCGGAAAAAGCTCTTTAACACAAGTAATCGCGGGAAATCCTCAATATAAAATTATTAGCGGGAAAATTTTGTTTGAAGGAAAAGACATAACAAAAAGCGCGCCAGAGAAAAGAGTTAAAATGGGAATTGCTGTTAGTTGGCAAAATCCTCCCGCGATAAAAGGCGTGAAACTCGCAAAATTGTTAGAAAAAATAACAATAAAACAGCGTAAAACAGCCATAGAACCATATTTGAAACAAAGAGAAATAAATGTTAATCTTTCTGGTGGCGAGAAAAAAATAACAGAATTAGCGCAAATTTTATGTTTAAATCCAAAATTAGTTGTTTTTGACGAGATTGACTCTGGGTTAGACATAAAAAAAATTCAAGAAATTATAGAAATAATTAAAAAAGAATTAATATCAAAAAATATCGCTGTTCTATTTATAACTCATTCAGCTGATGTTTTAAAATTTTTAAAACCAGACATAACTAATGTGATAGTTCAAGGGAAAGTTATATGCAGAACAAAAGATTATAAAAAAGTTTTGCAAACCATTAAAAAATATAATTATGAAAAATGCAAGAAATGCGAAAAATTAAAAAAACACAAAATGTAAATTATCGTCAAACAGATAATAAACCTTGTATTATTCGCGATATTAAAGGAGCGGAAATTTTGCCAAGCAAAATAGCTCGGGAAAAATATGTTTGGACTAAAAAATATTTTTCAAAAAAGCCGAAAAACGGTTATTTTATTTGGGCAAAAGAACAATGTGATTTGCCTGTTTCAATTTGCGTAGATATTGCTGAAAAAAACGCAAATCAAAACCTTGAAAATCTTTTGATTATAGAAAAAAATTTGAAAATAAAAGTTCAAGGAATTTGTTCCGCGCTAAAGAAAAAAATATCTGGCAAACATCAATCAAAAGGCAAAATTATTATTAAAGAAAATTCAACGCTGGAATATAATCATATTGATTTATGGAACGCGGAAGACATTGTGGATACAAATTATGAATTTTTATTGGAAAAAAACGCAAAATTAAATTATAATTATAAAAATTTTTCTTCAGCTAAAAAATTGAAAATAAACACAAAAGCTGTTGTTTTAGAAAATTCTTGCGCTGAATTCAATGTAATTGGAAATTTTTCCGATATTAATGCGAAAATTAATGATATTATTGTTTTAAAAGGAAAATTCAGTTCTGGAATGTCAAAAATTAGATTAGTCGGGAATAAAAATAGCAAAATTGTTTCAAATTCTGAAATTAAAGCTTTATCTGAAAGCAAAGGACATTTGGATTGTCAATCTATGCTTGTGGATAAGAGCGCTGAAATTTTTTTAAGCCCTAAATTAGTTTGCAAAAATAAAAAAGCCCAAATAACGCACGAAGCGTCAATTGGAAAAATTTTAGCAAAAGAAATAAATTATTTAAGAACAAGAGGATTAAGCGAAAAACAAGCCATAGACCTAATAATAAACGGATTTTTAGAACAATAAATTTAATAACAAATTAGAATCGCGTATATCCGATATGCGCGGTTAAGTTTTAACGAACAATAAATTTTACAAATTTAAGTGACAACAAACTTGTCGCGTTGGCCAAGTTTGTTGTAAAATTATTTTGAGTTTTTTTTGGCAACAAACTTTAGTCGGAGGTTTAATCGGAGGTTGAACCTCCGATAGTTTATTTTTTTTGTCATTCCGAGCAATAGCGAGGAATCCCTTTTTTTTGTATATGTAGATGTCCGACATCTACACTTCTAAAATTTGTTTGTGTTCATATCGGATATGAACACGAATATGAACACGAATATTTCTGCCA
>JAYELE010000066.1:0-2413 GCA_034717255.1 Patescibacteria group bacterium | reverse complement strand
ATTGCTAAAGTTGTAAAAGAAAAATTTGTTGATGTAAATATTAAAGCATTTAATCTTGGAATGGCTCAAGTTAAGTAATGCGTTGAAGAGTAAACTAAAAAACTCCATTAATTTGGAGTTTTTTAGTGTTACTGTTCACACCCCTAATTGATAATTAAAACAAAATTAATAGATAAAAAAAGCTCTAGAAAAGTTTAAAAAAACTGAAAAAAGAGCTTTTTTTGCGTTCATTTTTATGATATAATAAACGTAGGGAAACATTGAAATACAAAGGTTTGTAGAGTATATTGGAGGCGATTTAACCATGGGCATACTTAATTATAAAAAAATAAATATACTTGAAACATCAAATTCTAAATTAAAAGATAAAAACAATAAATTAACTATAGCAATGGGGGATTTAAAGTTCGAATTCAAACAAGTAAAACTTGAATCTAGATATAAAGACAAAGAAATTGAAGAACTTTATAAACATAGCGCAAAAGCAGAAGAAATCATTTCAAAAAATAAGATGATTATTAAAGAACTTAAAAATGAAATTAATGCAATCAAACTTATAGCTGATGAAGCTATTAATCAAATTCAAAAATTAAAAGCTCAAGCAAACCGCGATCATACAAATTCATCTATCTCATCTGCTAAAGAAATTGGTCGTAAAAAAATATGTAATGGTAGAAAACCAACTGAAAATAAACCTGGTGGACAAACAGGTCACAAAGGCCATCGTCGTAAAACTCATTCTAAAGTAGATGAGGTAATTAAAGTGCCTAGATCAGGTGTATTTTTAGATAAAAATCTATATATAGAAACAGGCGAAGTAATTAAAAAACAAGTTGTAGATATTGTTATAGGTCATAAAGTTACAGAATATCAATTTATGAAATATAAAAATAAAAATACTGGTGAGATAGTTCATGTACCAATTCCACAGGAACTTCATAATGAAGTTTCTTATGGGAATGATGTAAAAGCTTTAGCAACACTACTAAATAGTGATGCCAATGTTTCAATTGATAAAACAATTGAAGTGATTAGTGAAATAAGTGATAAAAAAATAAATTTATCAAAAGGATTTGTAAATACTTTAAATAAAAAAGTGGTTAAAGAAAGCTTAAATGAATTAGACGAAACCTTTAAAAATTTGCAAAAATTTAAATATATGCATATAGACGCTACTAATGTGCATGTTAATGGAAAAAATGTTAATGTATTTGTAACAGCAAATCCACATGATACTTTATATTATGCAAGAGAAAAGAAAGGGAAAAAAGGAGTTGAAAATACAGCTGCAGAAGATTATTGCCAATTACTTGTGCATGACCATGATAGGACATTTTATAATTATGGAAGTGAACATCAGGAATGTTTAGCTCATATATTAAGGTATTTACAGTCGGCTATTGAAAATGAACCCAAATTTACATGGCATTCAAAGATGAAACCATTGCTTCAAAAGATGATTTCAACTGTAAAAAAAGACTCTCTTGACGATTTTACTAAAGATGAATATATAACTGAATATGACTCTATTTTAGAATTGGCAACTAAAGAGTATGAGGAAAATCCCCCAAATAAATATTTTAGGGAAGGTTTTAATTTAGCGAAAAGACTAAGAGATTATAAAAATTCCACATTATATTTCTTAGAAGACATAGAAATTCCTTATACAAATAATTTGGCGGAACGTCAATTAAGGAAAATCAAACGGAAGGCACATATATCAGGATCATTTAGAAGTTTTGAAAGTTTAGATGATTATTGCAAAGTTCAAAGTATTATAGAAATGGCAAAAAATACTGGTGATAGTATTTTCAAAAAAATAGGAAATATATTTCCTAAAATAAGCTTCGATTAAAAATTTTTCGAAGCTATTTTAAGGTGCAAATTTTTAATAAGTTAAAAAAATTATTAAAGTTCCCACATAAAAAAATATTTTTTACTAATTTTCATGATACAATAGACATACTAAATATCATAATATAAAGATTAATAGGTTGATTAGAAAGAGGTTAGTATATGAATTCTAAAAAAATAAATAAACTTAAATTATCAAATTCTAAATTAGAAACTGAAAACGAGGAATTAACTGCTCTGATAAAAAAATTAAAATCTGAAACTAAACAAGTTCAATTTGACAATTCTCAGTTAGGAAAAAAGATCGAAGAAGCGCGTAAATATTCTGAAAAATCAAAAAAAATAATTGCAGAAAATAAAAGAATAGCTAAAGAACTTGAGGAAGAAAGCAAATTAGAAAAACTTAAATTAGAAAAACTTAATATTGAAAAACAAAATTTAGAAACTCAAATAAATAGAAATCATATGGATTCATAATTGTCATATCAAACTAAAAAAAGATTGTTCAATATAAAAAACCTCAAACATACTTCAATTTAAATTATTCTTTGAAGTTATC
>JAYELE010000065.1:0-2429 GCA_034717255.1 Patescibacteria group bacterium | reverse complement strand
TATTATGAATTCAAGCATCCGATGAAAGATAGATTAACTGATGAAAAATGGCGAGAATTATTAAAATCAAATCCGCCGAATGAGCCGGAATGGGTGGATGGAAATTAGAAAATATGCAAATACCATTTACATATTATTATAAAAATATGCAATTACTATGGATATATCTGAAATAATAAAGACTTTAGACAAGTGGAATTTTTGGAATCAGAAAATAGATACGGGAATTCGGCGGCAATTTTATTTGGACGAATTAAATAGATATTTAAAAATGTCAGAAATTGTTGCTTTGACTGGCGTGAGGCGGTCAGGAAAATCAACGATTATTTTACAGATTATAGAAGATTTAATTCAGAATAAAAAAGTAAATCCTAAAAATACTTTGTATCTCAATTTTGAAGAGCCGTCTTTTGGCGGCAGTTTGGAATTGAAATTATTAATAAAAATCTTTGATGCTTATTTGGAATTCTATAATCCTAAAGGCAAAGTATATCTTTTTTTGGACGAGGTTCAATTAGTAAAAAACTGGGAAAAATTTGTAGTTTCTCTTTACGATCGAAAAGCTAATATAAAAATTTTTGTTACTGGTTCTTCTTCCAAATTGCTTCAGAGCGAAATCTCAACTTTATTGAGCGGAAGATATATTTCAAAAATAGTTTACCCGCTGTCTTTCATGGAATTTTTAGATTTCAAAAAGATAGGATACAAGCCACTTCTAAAAACGCCAAAACTTTATAATCAATTAAGGGAATATCTTGAATTCGGCGGATTCCCAAAAATTGTTCTTGAAAAAAATAAACACAATAAAAGAATTCTTTTGGCCGAGTACTTTAATTCAATTGTGGAAAGAGATATTATTTTAAGGCATCAAATTAAAAATATAAAAGATGTTAAAGAAATAATCAGTTTTGTTTTTGCGAAGGTTTCCAAACAGACATCCACTTATAAGTTAGAAAAAAACTTTGATATTTCCAGCCAAAATATTAGAAGATATTTTGAATATTTTGATGAAGCGTTTTTGTTGCAGTTCGTATCATTTTTTTCCTATTCAGTTAAAAAACAAATTTACAATCCGCAGAAGATATTTTCGATTGATACCGGTTTGCGGAACGCGGTCTCTTTCAAGTTTAGCGAGGATATTGGCAAGCTTTTGGAAAACACTGTTTTTATGGAATTTTTAAGGAAAAAAGAACAAGCTTATTATTGGGAGAATGGCACAGAGATTGATTTTTTAATAAGAAAGGGCTATCAAGTTTCCGAATTATTTAATGTTTGTTATTCTCTTGAAGACAAACAAACATTAAATAGGGAAATTAAATCACTTGAAAAAGGAATGGCGGAATTTAAAAAGTCAAAAGCTAAAGCTACTTTAATCTATTGGGAAGGAGCGTTAATTAAACATCCTAAAATTAAGTTTATAAATATTTTAGATTTTTTATTAAACTAAAAAACAAAAATATGAAAAAGCAAACACTATTCGATTTAACTTCAATGCCAAAAATGGTTTTGATTATTACATTAATTGTAATGCTAGGATTATTATTCGGAGCGATAAGTTATTTATTAAAAACGCCCAAGATAGATTTGCCGATTGTCACTCCTGCTTTTGAAACGCAATGTAGAATTGATTCTGATTGTGAGTTGATTTATACCGATTATACTAATCACAGCCCTTGTATTCCTTGTGATACTTCGCACGATTATTTTAAATGTTTCACTCAAGAAGAGATTGAAAAAATGGGACGAAGAAAAATATCTGATGTTGCTGTTGCGTGCAAACCTTGTCAAAATCAACAGCATATTTGCAAATGCAAAAATGGAAAATGCGAGAAGGTTAAAATAGAGGCGGTGGAAGAAGTGGGTATTACGACGGATAAAATGGAGTATGAAATAGGAGAAACAGTAGAAATAACAATAAAAAGCAATACTAATAAAGAGATAGCAATCTGCGACCCTTTTTATGTTATTGAAAAATTTGATAATGGAAAGTGGATAGAAATAAAAAAAATATTATGTCCTTGCGGTTTTCGTTGCACATTAGTTCCTTATTTTATTTTGCAATTACACAAACCAAGAGAATATAATTGGGATCAGACGGAAACTTGGTGCGATGATTCTAAAAAAATCTCTGAAATGATTTCTAATCAAGTCCCGACTGGAGAATACAGAGTCAAGTCTCTATTAAGTGATGCTAAAAGCGCTAAAATTTGTCTAGTAAACTCAAAAACAATTTATTCCAACGAATTCACAATCAAAGAAAAATCAGCGCTTGATGCGAGGTGCGGGGAGAAAGTTAGATTTAGTGAGAATTGTGGAATAGCAGTAATAGGATTTGAATTTGATTCAGGCAAAGGAAAGTGTGTTAAAAAAACTGGGAGTTGTAAAGTTAAAACACCCTTTAATACTTTAGAAGAATGTCAGGAGGTTTG
>JAYELE010000064.1:0-2486 GCA_034717255.1 Patescibacteria group bacterium | reverse complement strand
AAATAATGATTACATTATTTCCAAATAATTATATTCTATGCATTTTTTATCAGAAAATATAATTATGAGGCTTCGCCAAATATTTTTTACTATCGTAAAAATTATGAGGAAAAATGGAAAATTTTTTCCAAATAATTTCGAAAATTATGGAAGAAAAATTTGAAAAAATTAAACAAGAGGTGGAAAAAGAGCTTTCTTGCTCTGCTCATAATATGGATCATATTATGAGAGTTTATAATTTAAGTTTGTATCTTGCAAAAGACGAAGATGTTGATTTAGATGTGTTAAAGGCGTCAGTTTTATTGCATGATATTGCCAGAGTAAAAGAAGATGATGATAGTTCTGGCAAAATAGACCACGCAATACTTGGAGCTGAAATGGCAGTTCCTATTTTGCGAGAATTGGATTTTACGGAAGAAAAAACAAAACATATTCAGGATTGTATTGTTTCACATAGATATCATGGCAGAACAGATAATAAACCCAAGACAAAAGAAGCTGAAATTTTATTTGACGCTGACAAGCTTGATGTTGTAGGGGCTATTGGTATTGCCCGCGGATTTTTTTGGCATGGCAGGAATAATAAAAATGTAAATATTTTTGAAATCAACATAAAACTTACAATAGATAGATTATATACAGAAAAAGCTAAAGAAATAGCCAAAGAGAGAATAGAGTTTCATAAAAATTTTTTAGACAGAATGAGAAAAGAAGAAAATAGAGAATTATAAAAAATTATAATAGTTTGTTATTCGTAATATTATTTTATAACAAACTCGGACGATCGTTCAAGTTTGTTATCGTTTGGATTGAATAATTAAAAATACCTCTGATTGTTTTACAACAAAACCAATTTTTTAAATTCTACGCAATAAAAAAGTTTGTTAACTTTATAGACGGCCGTCAGTAAAGTTGGCAGAAATATTTTTTTGAATATTTTAATAAATGAAAAAATAGTAAATTCAATTTTTTAACTGGATTTTTTTATTAAAATATGATAAAGTTTGGAAAAGGAGGGCTGGCTGAGTGGCTAAAAGCGCTGGTTTTGAAAACCAGTGGGAGCAATCCCTCACAGGTTCGAATCCTGTGCCCTCCGCAAAATATAGAAGCGCTGAAAGCGCTTATGGATTTTGCGTAGGGTATGTGATGAGAACCTGACCCCTGAAATCGCGACGAGCGAAGCGAGGAGGCGATGTTGCTTTTTCGTTACTATCGCTTCTCACTTTCGTATAACAAGAGGATAAAAGGAAAATTACTCGGCTCGCAATTTTCCCAAATTTGCTTCGCAAACTTCTTTTATCCGCAAACATTAGGCGAAATACTCACTGCGGGGTTTTTATAGAAATACATTTAAATCAATTGAAATTTTATTATTTATGATGACTACAAAAACCAAAATAGCAGGCATTGAATTTGACTCGTATATTTGCAATGCTTCTGGACCATTGGATTCTACCCTTGAAGAGTTAGAAAGTATTGCCAATTCAAAATCGTCTGCCATTATGATGAAATCCTGCACGATAAAACCAAGAGAAGGAAATCAAGAACCTAGATATGTCAGGCTTTCATTAGGTTCTATTCAATCTATGGGTCTTCCAAATTTGGGCTATCAAAGATATGTTGATTTTTCTTTAAAACTTAAAAAATATAACAAGCCAATTATTGCAAGTATTGCCGGTTTATGTATTGAAGATTATGAAAAAATGGTTGGCACTTTTCAAAATAGCAACGTTGATTTAATTGAAGTAAATTTAAGTTGTCCAAATTTGGAAGGCAAGTCACAAGTTGCTTATGATTTAGAGCAGACTGAAAGAGTATTGCGTAGGATTTCAAATTTAGGCAAAAAACCAATCGGATTAAAACTTCCACCATTTTATGATTTTGTCCATCATAAACAAATGGCAGATTTAATTAAAAAGTATAATATTAGTTTTATTACTTGTATAAATTCAATTGGCAATACTTTAATTATTGACGCAGAAGCAGAAATGCCTGTCATAAAACCAAAAAATGGTTTTGGTGGTCTTTGCGGTGATTATATTAAACCGATTGCTCTAGCAAATGTAAGAGCTTTTTATGAACTTCTCGGCAATAAAATTTCAATTTTTGGAGTTGGAGGAATTAAAACAGGTATAGATGCTTTCGAATTTCTTCTTGCCGGAGCAGATGCTGTTCAAATAGCAACCACTTTTGAAAAAGAAGGTCCAAATTGTTTTGTAAGAATAAATTTAGAATTAGAAGAAATTCTTCAGCGAAAAGGTTACAACTCCATAGAAGAAGTAAAAGGTAATTTAAAATATTTATAAGCCCTTCCGTTCGTGCTTAAGGGGACGTCGCGCTTCGGCTTCATTTCATTATGCCGACCCTCGCCTAACAAGAGGATATACGGTTCAGTCCTCGATTCGGGTTCCATCCAAATTTTCCTAACGGAAAACTTCTTTTATCCTCGAAACGTTAGATGCAATAAATTTTTTTAACGGGATTTT
>JAYELE010000063.1:0-2503 GCA_034717255.1 Patescibacteria group bacterium | reverse complement strand
ACCCGCTTTTACATAAAAATTATAATTTTATATTGTTATCTATTTACATTATATACAAATATACAACTTTGTCAAATTGCAGCACCTTAATAAAATTCACACTAGCTTATGTTATTTTCATTTTATAGGGTACTTATAAAAAATGACCGCCTTGCATAACTTTCGAAGAGATCCCCGGTCTCTTATTAGCAGGATGGAGCCTTTAACTCTGATTTCATAATAATATAAATGTCACAAAATATTGAATTGTTGAAAAATACATATTGTTGTTTTAATATTTAAAATCGAAAATTAAACGAAAGAAGTTAATAAAGTTATTAATAAAAATAAAAAATTAATTTACTTAATATTATTAATTATAACAGATTATAAATAGTGGGTTTTCACTTAAGAAATACTGGACTTGGAATTAAGAAATACCGTAGTTGGAATTAAGAAATACCGTAGTTGGAATTAAGAAATACCGTAGTTGGAATTAAGAAATACCGTAGTTGGAATTAAGAAATACCGTAGTTGGAATTAAGAAAAATGCTTGTTATCTTTTATTTATAAGGGTTTGATGAAATATACAATATTAACAATATATACAATAATAACAACAACAGAAAATGTTGTTGTTATCTAAAATAATTAAAGAGGAAAGAAATGAAAGAATCCGAAGAGGTCACTATAAAAAATAATAACGAAATTGACTTACCAAAGATAATAAATTCCGAAGTAAATTTATTAGTATTTCCGTTTTTTTCTCTTTCCACAAAAGGCCTTAAAAATAAAACCACAACCGTTTATCAGGAAATAATTAAAAAAGGGAATCAAGAAATTACTCTTTTATGGAAAGTTTCTTCTAATTCTGAATATGGTTATCCAGGACCCTTTGATAGAAAAGTACAGCAGGCTATTTCGGAAATTTTATCGGAAATATTAAAGAAAGAAGGGGAGATAAAAAACCCAATTCCTTTAGGATCTTTATATAATATTTGTAAGAGAATGGGAATCAGTGAATCCGCAGGAGAAAATTATCGTATGATCAAAAAAGCTTTAGAAAGGATAAGAGCGACTACCATAAAATCAGTAGGCACCTTTTATTCAAAGGAAGGCAAGCAATGGGTTGACGATAATTTTAGTTTATATGATAGGATAGTCTTTAAGGGTAAAGAATTACCTGAAAATGAAATAGCCGATGATAACTATTTATTTTTAGGAAGCTGGTATCTCCAAAACCTAAATTCTTTTTACATAAAACCGATTGATTATAATTATCTACAAAGTCTCAAAAGCAAAATAGCTTCAAGGCTCTATGAAATTTTAGGGGTGAAGTTTTACGGTTTGAGAAATAAGAGAGAAAAATTTATCTGTTACAGGTATTCTAAATTATGCCAACTTCTTCCAGTAACTCCCCACGAGTATATCTCTTTAGCTAAACAACAATTAGACCCGGGTAATAATGAACTTAGAGATAGTGATTTTATTTTAAAATATGAGTGGAGAGAGAATGGTAATAATGATTGGCTTATATATTATTGGCCGGGGGAAAGAGCTAAAAAAGAGATGAAAAAGGGGAAGATAAAGAGTTTTAATAATAAGACAGGAGAATACCTGCCAGAGCCAAAAGAGGAATTAAAAAAATACTCTAAAGATCAGATTAATTTAATTAAAAAATTGGTTAAAATAAATATTTCTAAAGTAACTGCCGAAAATTTAATAAAAAATAGTGATAAAGAATTAATAGAAAATTGGATTGAGGCAATTAATTATACTAATCCTGACGACAAAGCGGCTTATTTGGTAAAGGCAATAAGAGAAAAATGGCAATTCCCGGAGGAATACTTAAAAGAGAAAAGAGAGGAAGTGCAGAAAGAAGAAGAGGAAAAAGCAGAATATAATAAAATAAAAAATCAAGAAGAAAAGAATAAAAAGAGGCAGGAAGAAATTAAAAGAACAGGAGAGATTTATAAATTACTTAATCCTTCACAACAGGAAGAGATAATAAAAGAAGCAGAAAAGAGGCTCCCTGATTTTTGGGAAGAAAAGCTTAATAAAGTAAAAGTTAAAGGAACGTCTTCAAAACTACTCGAGGTTGTCCTGGAAGAAAAGAGGAGAGAGATAATAAAGGAGTGGATTGAATCCGGGAGGATTGAAGACGTAAACAGTAAACCATTGCATCGTTAGGTAATCTACGAAATTTATATTATCTTAAAAAATATATTAAACTATAGAAATAAAAAAAGTATACATATAGAGTTTAAATATTAATTATTTGATTTTTTTAAAAAAAACTCAAAAAAGAAGGATTTTTAAAATTGAGGCAATATGTATAATATGTTAGTGTAAACTTTAGTGGGGTAGTTAGAAGAAAATATATTGTATATTAATAATACTTTCTTTTGTTAGTAATAAGACAAGTAGCAATATAATATAAGAGAGTTGAATTTCTGCTGATAAAAGTTTATAATAATAAACATAATATAACTTTTAAAGAAAGGAAGTAATACATTTAAAAAAT
>JAYELE010000062.1:3064-13247 GCA_034717255.1 Patescibacteria group bacterium | reverse complement strand
CTTAAAAACTCAAGCAATTAAATTTTCTAAAAAACATAAACAACCAAATAATAAAAATATAATTATCCAATATAATAAAATAAACCAAAAAATATTTCTGCCAACTTTACTGACGGCCGTCAGTAAAGTTGGCAAACTTTTTTAATTTAAATCCACTAATTATTTAACAATTTATTTTCATATTTATAATTTTTCGTCTATAATTTTAAAATTATTTATTTTATTTTCAAAAGGAAAATATTTTTTAAAAATCAAATACGCTTTATCGCCTACCCAATCTTTTGGCAAAAATTCATTTGGCAATTGAGGATCTTTTTTAAAAATAGATAAATATTCAAAAATTAAATTTTTTGGATTTATATTTTTACTTTTTTTAATGATAAATTTATATTTTTTATTTGTTTCTTTTAATTTCCAAATTTTTTCAGCAAAAATTCGCGATTCTTCTTTCCCTATCTTATTAGAAACAGCTAAAATCACAAAACGAGAAAGATGATAATAATCAACAATTTTTTCCACATCTTTTGAAAAATCAAAAGGCGAAATCCATAAACTGGCGTGTACTTCTCCAAAACCTAACTCTTTCAAATTATGTCTTAAAATATTTCTATATTTTCTTTTTATTTCTGGAATATCATAACTAACTAAATACCAATTTTTATTCCACTTCCTTTTTTTAGAATATATTGGAATAAAATTATTTAATCTTTGCGCTCCTTTTTTTGTCAAACATAAATCTTCTTTTATCCATCCCTTGCTTTTAATTTTATATAATGCTTGTTTTAAAGTTAAATAATTAAATTTTTCAAAATTTTTATCCGCAAAAAATTTTGCTTTTCCTATATCAGAAGGATGTCTCAATGGACTAAGTTCAGCAATATAAAAAAGATTCCATAACGCTAAATCTGTTAAAGAACAAAATAAACCATCAGTAATTTTTAAAACTATTTCAGCAATTTCTTTTTTCTTATTTTTTTTATCCATTTTTTTCTGCCAACTTTACTGACGGCCGTCAGTAAAGTTGGCAAACTTTTTGATATCAAAATAAATTATCAAAATCAAAAAAAATATTTTCAATTATTAAAATAAGCGTTGGATGTCTTTTAGCGTGACAATTATCATTAAAAGTATAAGCGTGAAAAAACAAAAACCTGTTATTTTTTGTTCTAATTCTTGCGAAACAGGTTTTTTTCTTATTGCTTCAATTCCTAAAAACACTAATTTCCCGCCGTCCAAGGCTGGAATAGGCAAGATATTAAACAAAGCTAAAAAAATAGAAATTAAAGCCGTGAACCGCAAAAAATAAACAAAACCCAATGAGCTCATTTGCGCGAATAAATCAAAAACTCCTATTGGCCCCATTATTTGAACGCCCGCTGGCATACCGTTTCCGCTAAATAAACTTGAAAAAACCATTCCCCATCCTTGAATTGTGGCTTTTGTAAAATTATAAGTTTCTATTCCTCCTTTAATAATAGCTTGACTCATTGGATATGAAACTATAGCTGTTCTTGCTAATCCTATTCCAATAGATCCTTGTCCTTGCGGAGGAGATATTCTTGGAATTAATTTTGTTTCAAAAACTTCATCGCCTCTTTCAATTAATAAAACAATTTCCTGTCCTTTGTGTTTTTCTGTCAATTCTTGAACATTTTTTACTTTATTTATCCCGTAAACGCTAAATTCTGGTTCAAAAACTGAAATTTCTTTAATGCTGTCTCCGGGTTTTATTCCCGCGTCGCTTGCGGGCGAATTCGGAGCTATTGCGACAATTTGAACTTTTGGATTGATTAAATTCTCATTCATATCATCGCTAACAATAGTCGGACTTCCCAAAAGCATTGTAACGCTTAATAAAACCCAAGCAATAATCCAAAACATTATCACTCCGCCTAACACAATTAATGCTCTTTGATAAATCGGTTTATTGTTAAAATTTCTTGGATCTTTAATGTTCTCTTCTTTATTTCCTTCCTCGCCTAAAATTTTAACAAATCCGCCTAATGGTATAAGATTTAAAGAATAAATTGTTTCCCCGATTTTTTTGCCAAAAATACGAGGAGGATATCCAATGCCAAATTCCTCCACCTTAACGCCAAATTTTTTAGCTAAAATAAAATGCCCGAATTCATGAAGCACAACGAGCAAAAACAAAGCTATTAATGCGATAATAATTTCAAAAAACATAAAATTAATTTTCTATTTCTTTTTTCTTTCTCTCCCCTATTTCTTCTATTTTTTTATTATACTCATTTATTAAATCTTGAAGCTCGTCTTTGCCTCTAAATTTATTATCCTCGGATATTTCTCCGCTTCTTTGTTTATCTTGAATTTCTCTCCACGCGTTTTCTCTAAAATGCCTTATGGTTTTTCTGGCGTCTTCTTGTTTTTCAGAAATAAATTTTGCCAAATCTTTTCTGTAATCTTCTGTTAAAGGAGGAAAATTCAATCTAATTGTTTCTTGGTCAATGATTGGAGAAACAGAAGCAGATGATTGAGAAATCGCTTTTTCAATTGGTTCTAAATACGATTTGTCATACACACTAATTATTATTTCTCGCGGTCCGCGAACAGATATTGTGGCTAATTGCTTTATGGGAAATTTTTGCCCAAAACAATCCGCCACTATATCTTCCACCAAGGACGGAGAAATTCTGTTTGTTCTAATTTTTTGCGCTTCTTTTTCCAAAAAATCAATGACCTTGTCTAACTCTGGTTTTATATTGTTTATAATTTCTTTATACATATAATTTTTAATTTTATTAATTGCGTAATAATTATATCAAAAATATTAAAATATAGCAAATAAAAAAAATTGTCATATGGTTGTTAAAAAATAAACCAATATGACAATGTTCAATTAGATTCGCTCTTATTCATAATACTTACGATTCTTTTAAAATTATCTTCCTGATCAATTTCAGAAAAATAATTTAAAATTTCGTAATATTCACATTTTATCCCAAAATCTTTTATATTATCTAATGCGTTATAATATAAAAAGACATTTTCGAGATACCCATGTTTCTCGCAAATATAAAGCGAAAACACTCTTTCATATCTAAAAATAACGCAATAAGCTTCACATACTTGCTCATTTTGAGCAATTTCGCGAATATTGCATTTGTCTTCTAACATCTCTGATTCAATAGAACCAGTTGTTCTTATCAAATTAGAAATGTTAAATAAACTTTCTCTTATTGCTGATATCATTGAAAACATCAAAAATTTATCATAATTTAGATTCAAATCCGTACGATTATATGAATCCAAAGCTGACTCAATATCTTTGATGTTCTTTTCTACAATGTCCCAATCTATCAATTCTGCTATTGTTTTCATGTTATTGCCTCCTTGGCACTGTATCTACCCTTATTCATTTTGAAAGAGCATAAACATTATAACGCAAATAATTCCATTGTCAAATTTTTTAATTTCCTATAATTTTATTTAAAAGATAAAACTGCTTGCTTCGCAATCCCTGTTTTTTTAAAATATTTTATTCCTTTTTCATCTAACGCTCCAGTCATATTGTCACCAATGACTCCGGCGACAAAAATATTAACACCTTTATCCACCAACATTTTAGCAACGCTAAATCCGGCTCCGACTCCGCCAACAGCAAAAGGATTAGAAAGTGCTTCCTCAAATTCTCCTTGTTCATTGAAAATTAAATAATAAGGGGCTCTAGCTCCGAGATCGCTTATTTCTGAATTTTCATTTTTATCAATAGTCGCAATCGCGATTTTCATAATTATTTTATCCTTGAATTATGAAATAGCTTTTACCGCGTTTTTCGCATTCTCGCTACAAACCTATTTCGCGCTTCAAAGATTTTATGTTTTATTTTATCACACTTTTCTAAACTTATTAATTCCTCAAAAATAATCGCTTCTGATTTTGGCGCTGTTTCTTTAATTTTTTCTTGCGATGTTTTCATTTTTTCTTTTGACTATCAAAAATATGACTGGAAAATAAATAATGATTGTGAATTTCAAACATTTTAAGAACTTTACTTATCGTTGGAAACTTAGAAATTTGTCGTTTTTGAAAATAATGGTATAAGCAAAAATCAATACAATTTTCTTTTCCAGAAATAAAATTACCGGATAATCCTTTAATTCCTTCTATACGATATTTCTTTTGACCTCCAAGAGTAGAATCATAAACGCATGATTGCTGACATTCGGAAAATTTTTGCGCTATACATTCTCTGGCCTCAAATATCAAAATTAATTTTCCAGCTCCAATTAATGCTACAATAATCAAAATTGTAGCTATGGTCATTTTTTTCATTGTTTTTTTATTCGTCTTTTTTTTTCGAAACCTAAATTTATCACAAAAATAAATTGCTAAACATATAATAAAATACCAAGCAAGTATTCCGAGGCAAGATACTAAAAAGTACACAATCCAAGTGCCTTCAAAATTTGCATTAGCCACTAAACAATATACAAATAAAAAAGGTGCTTGCACTAAAAAAGCAGATATTAGTTCCATATTCAGTAGATCAGGAAGCTGACCATATATTAAACGCAACAAAACCACCAATAAAAGTAAAAAAATTGATACTATGAGTAAAATAAAAATTTTCCTCCAATCCAGTCTCAAAAACTCTTTAATTGTTTCTTTATTCATCATAATTAAATTATATCACATCTTTAAAAAATTATCATCTCCTTCAATTTTTAGCTCTAAAAACCTCGCCAAAAAAAATCATACCCCACTATCCAGTGGGACAAACTCCGAGGATGCCAACGGAAACGTTAAGCGAAATTATTTAAAATCCGCAAGCACTGAATTAACTTCTTACGATTTCGCAAAAAAAAATTGGCGGGGACGACGGGATTCGAACCCGCAACCTCATCCGTGACAGGGATGCGATCTAACCAGTTGATCTACGCCCCCAAATTAAAAAAATTTGGTTTTATTTATGTGCCGATGGCAGGAATCGAACCTGCGACCTCAACCTTATGAAGATTTTGCTCTAACCGCTGAGCTACATCGGCGCTCTCAGTTTATTTTCAAAAATGTTGCGGTACTCGGAATTGCGCCAGGGTCTCAAGGTTATGAGCCTCGCAAGATACTGCTCTATTCAAAAATGTTGCGGTACTCGGAATTGTGCCAGGGTCTCAATTTTTTTCAAAAATGTTGCGGTACTCGGAATTGCGCCAGGGTCTCAATTTTTTTAAAAAATGTTGCGGCGCCTGGAATTGCACCAGGGTCTCAAGGTTATGAGCCTCGCAAGATACTACTTCTCCACGCCGCGATAATAATAATCAAACTATCAAATACAATCTTACACTAATATCATAAAAAATCAACATTTTTTATAATTATTTTTTTTCTTCTTTTATTATAATATCTAATAATTTTTTAACCAATTTTTTAGGGTCTTTATCAAACACAACTTTTGGTTTTCTCTTGCGCGGAAATTTAATCAATTCTCTTATTATATCCGCTGTGCCTCCTGTTCCCTCTAAAACGCCTATTGGCTTATGGTCTTCATAAGCAATAGTAAATTCATTTAAGGTTCCCATTCTGCCACATATCACTATAACAGCGTCTGACGCGCGCGTCATTATTAAATTTCTTCCCGAATAATCAAAACCCGTATAAACAATAATGTCAAAAGCGTCAACTGGAAGATGATAAACTTTTATATGAGCTTTTTTTGATGCCGCAGGCGAAAAACCAATGCTTATTCCTTTTGCTTTTTTACACGCGTCTGCAGAAAAATAAGGAATTCCAATAGTGGCTCCTGTGACTATAACGCAATTACATTTGGCAATTTCCTTGCCAACTTCTCTTGCTTTTTTTTCAGCGTCTTTACAACAAATTTTTGTTTCCGCGGCTCCTGAAACCGCAATTTTATATTTCATAATTTTATTTATTTTTTAATTTTAATACTATTGTATGCGTATGCTCTGAAGGAAAAATTTCTTGAATTTTTTCTTCTCCATATTTATTTTTAATAATTTCTTTTAATTCAAATTCGTATTCAGCGCCTATAAAACCGCTACTGCTTTTATACTCTTTTATTTCAAAAAATCTTTCAACCAACAGATTAACTGTTCTGCGACTATAACCCATTAACGGCTGAATATAATGAACATCAAATCTGTCTTCAATTGACTTAATTTCAGCTAAAGACAAAACAGGAACTCTGTCGTCTCTTCTAACGCCGTCAGAAATTATCTTAAAATTTTCAGTGACTTTTTCTATCGCTTTTTTATGGATATATGTTATCCCGTTATTCGGAAAACCATCTTGTATCACCTGCTCCATCGCTACGCTCAAAATTTCTTTATCCAATTTTGCGACAGTAAAATTAAAACCTAATTTTTTGGCAATTTCTTCAAGTTTTTTATAATTTTCCAACAAACCAAAATTATAGGTGACTAATTCAATTTCAAAAAACTTTGACAACATCAAAGCGACTAAACAAGAATCCTTTCCCCCGCTAAATAAAACACATGCTTTTTCCATAACTATATACTACTACAAAAACCCAATTTCTCCAAATCCTAAACTAATCAAGCGCGATCCTTATTTTTTTACATCTAAAAAAATTTGCCCAGTCAAACTGACTGAGCATCTCAAATTTAGACAGGGTTAGTAATTTTCCTGCAAGTCTCAACATATGCCCTGCTAATTTTATTAGCAAGCCGCGCAGGTAATTCCATTGGTGCTTTCTTATGAAAACCATGGAAAACCAACCAATTCCGCAATATGTCCTTGTCATTGCCCGAGCTGATCCTCATACAATCAGGAGTGCCGACCTCGTCAATCAGCGTCAACAATACATTCCCGTCTCCGTCATCTACAAAGCCAAATTCAAATTTGGCGTCATAAAGTTCTATTCCTCTACGAGCCAATTCCGCGCTCATATGCTCAAAAATTTTCAGAGAAAACATTTCAAGCATTGCTGTCACAGATTTGCCAATCTCATCTGCCATCCTATCCCAGCTGATGTTCTGATCATGTTGACCATATTCAGCTTTTGTGGACGGAGTAAAAATGAAATTAGGAAGTTTATCTCCTTCTTCCATTCCCTTTGGCAACTCTATTCCGCAGATTTCGCCTGTTTTTTCATAACTTGCGAAAGCAGAACCTAATAAACGCGACCTTACAATACATTCATAAGGTACCACATCTGCTTTCTTTATGAGCATTGATCTGCCTTTCAACTGTTCCTTGTAAGGCATCAATTTTTCCATTTCTGGAAAATCCCAGAAATCATCCGAAATCATATGATTCGGACAAATGCCACTGGTTTTGTTGAACCAGTACGAGGAGATTCTATTTAGAACTTCGCCCTTGCGCAGAATTCCACTTTTCATCACTACATCAAAAGCGGAAATCTTGTCTGTGGGGACCATTAATGACACTCCCGGCGCCACCTTGTCCAGGTCAAACATTCTGCGGATTTTATTCCGCTTTCCTATGCCTACTAATGGAAAAGGCAAATCAATATCCATTAAAGGCTCTTCCTTCTTATCCATTCTAATCATTCTCCTTGTCTTGTTGGCGTCCATAACAAAATCATATCCTTACGCTAATATTCTTTTGTTAATGCGCTAATTAAAACTATACTAATTTCTCTAAATTTGTCAAAAAAAATTTGAAATTTCTTTATAATTCAGTTATAGTTAAAAAGCAATATGAAAGATATTAATGAAATAACAATTGAAAAACTTATAAAAAACAAAGTAAAATCTTTGAATAATTTAGATGCCGTAAAAAGGCAAATAGCGAAAAAATATAAAACTTCGTGTTATTCTAATGTTGAGCTATTAAAAGCGTATCATAATTTGATAAAAAATAAAAAAATCGCAAAAAATCAAAATTTAGAAAATATTTTGAGAAAACGAAAAATAAGAAGTTTGTCAGGAGTTGTGGTTGTTTCTGTTCTAACAAAAGAGTATCCTTGCCCGGGAAAATGCGTTTATTGCCCAAAAGAAAAGGGACTTCCGCAAAGTTATTTGTCTGAAGAACCAGCTGTGGAACGCGCTAAAAAAGCGAAATTCAACCCATATATACAAACAAAAGATAGATTAGAAAGCTTAAAAATACAAGGACATCCAATAGATAAAATTGAATTAAGAATTATTGGCGGAAGCTGGTCTGTTTATCCTAAAAATTATCAAATAAAATTTGTTTCCGAATGTTTCAGAGCAGTTAACGAATTTTCAACAAAACGGTCAAGGCCGGGCCTTGACCACGTTGGCTACGATTTAAAAAAACAACAAAAAATAAATGAAAAAGCGAAACATAGAATTATAGGGATTTCAATTGAAACAAGACCTGATTTAATAAATAAAAATGAAATTTTAAATTTAAGAAATTTGGGAATCACCATGGTTGAATTAGGCGTCCAAACAATATACAATGATATTTTAAAAAAAACGCAAAGAGGACATTCTGTTGAGCAAACAATACAAGCTACAGAAATATTAAAAAATGCGGGATTTAAAATAATGTATCAAATAATGCCAAATTTACCAGGTTCAAATCCCAAACTTGATTTTGAATGCTCTAAAACAATTTTTGAAAATCCAAATTTTAAGCCAGATTGGTTGAAAATTTATCCTTGTTTGGTGTGTAAAGAAGCAAAATTATATCAAATATGGAAAAAAGGGCTTTATAAAACATACACAAATAAAGAGCTTATTAAACTTTTAATAAAAATAAAACAAATAATTCCGTATTGGATTAGAATGGCAAGATTATTCAGAGACATACCGTCGCAAAAAATTAAAGCTGGAAGCAAATTTTCTAATTTAAGACAAATTATTCAAGCGCGAATGAAAAAAGAAAATAAAATTTGCCATTGTATAAGATGCAGAGAAATAAGAGAAAATTATAATCCAAAAGAAAAAATCTTTTTATTCCGCGAAAATTATGAAGCATCTAACGGACAAGAAATATTTTTAAGTTTTGAAAATAAAAACCGCAACAAACTTTATAGTTTATTACGGCTTCGCATTCCAAATAAATTAAATAATAAAAAAAATAATCAACCCTGGATTATTCCTGTTTTGAAAAATTCCGCGATTATTCGCGAAATTCATACTTACGGACAAATGGCTGAAATCGCTGGAAAATCATTGTCAGCTCAACATAAAGGATTAGGGAAAAAACTTATTAAACAAGCAGAAAAAATCGCAAAAAATGAATTTCAATTAAAAAAAATAGTCGTAATATCAGGCATAGGAACGCGAGAATATTACAGAAAATTAAATTATAGATTAAAAAATGAATATATGATAAAAAATTTATAAAAATTTCGCGAGCATATCAAATATGAACGAACCGATAAAAAAATCGCAAAATTTATTTTTGCGATTTTTTATTATTTAAAATTCACTAAATTATTATAATTTTACAGCTGTGCCATAAACTAAAAGTTCAGCCGCTCCTGGCATAACTTGAGAAGTTGTAAATCGCACGCCAATAACAGCGTTGGCTCCAATTTCTTGCGCGTTATTTATCATTCTTTCTATACATTGTTTTCTTGCTTCATCTAACGACTCTGTATATTCTTTAATCTCCCCTCCAACAATGCCTCTTAAGCTGGCAATAATATCTTTCCCAATATGTTTGCCCCTGATTGTGTTGCCTTTTACTAATCCAATTGTCTCTTTAATTTCTCTACCAACAATTTTTTCTGTTGTGGTTAAAATCATATTATTTTCCATTATATTATTTTCCATTTTTATTATCTTTTATTCTCTCAATAATAAGAGAAACTAAAATAAAAAAAACTCCTAAAATTATACTAATATTCCCAAATTTGACTAAAAATGAGATATCTTGGTCATATAAAAATTCTTTCAAAAACTCATAAAAACCAAAACCTGTTAAAACTAAAACTCCAAAAGAAAAAATTATTAAACCAAATATATTTAAAATTTTCATTTTACTGTTCTTGTTAGAATAATAACTTTATTATACTAAAATTTTCGGAATTCGCAAATATCTTTATAATCACAAAATTTGCAATCCCAGCCAGGATTTGGCTTAAACTCGCTTTTCTTGATTTCTTCAATTGTGTTTATTATTTTTTCTTTAATGGATTTTATTTCTTCTTCTGTTCCCAAAAAACAAACATTTTTATTATCTTCCAAATAATGAAAACATAATTCTTTTGGTTTCAAATTGAATACTTCTTGCGCCGCAA
>JAYELE010000062.1:0-2964 GCA_034717255.1 Patescibacteria group bacterium | reverse complement strand
TTTATTATTTTTTCTTTAATGGATTTTATTTCTTCTTCTGTTCCCAAAAAACAAACATTTTTATTATCTTCCAAATAATGAAAACATAATTCTTTTGGTTTCAAATTGAATACTTCTTGCGCCGCAATTTGATAAATCAATAATTGTTCTTTATTTTTAGGTTGAACTTTGCGAGGCTTTCCTTTTGGCGTCAACAATTTTTCTTTCATAGCTCCTGTTTTATAATCTATAATTTTTACTCCATCGCCTAATTCATCAATTCTATCTATTTTTCCTCTGATGTTATAATCCCCTATTTTCAAATTAAAACTTTGTTCCAACGCTGGATTATCTTGAATAATTTTTATTTTTGGATTATTCTTTACAAAATCATTATAAAAAACTTTCAGCAATTTTTTGCCTTTTTTATAATATTTTTGTTTTTGTTCTTTACTGTCATACCATTCATCTTTCCAATTCTGCTTATAAATTTCCAACAACTCGTTAAAACGATTTTTTTTGTCAACAAATTTTTTATCTTTATTGTTAGTTTTCGCAAACAACGATGTCTGCGAAAGATTTTGATTTCTCGTTAATTTGTTAACAAATTCATGCAGCGTATTATGTATTGTTCTTCCAAATGTAAAGCTTGGCTTGCCTTTTATCGGAATTTTCAAAATATGCGCAAATTTATATTGCAAAGGACATTTTTCAAACGCCATTAACTGAGTAAAAGAAAAATGTTTAGGAATACTTAATTGCTTTGAAAAATTATTTTTTTTCTTTTTGACATTGATAATTTTTAAATTATTTTTTTGCTCTTTTTCTATTGGCTCTAATTCGCATTCTATTAAAAATCTTGACGGCTTTTTATCTCTTTTTGTTCCATATTCTTTGGCAGAAGTAAAAAACAAAGCTTTTTTAGCTCTTGTCATTGCAACATAAAACAATCTTCTTTCTTCCTGTAAATGAATATCTCCTTCAACAACCTCTTGTTTAACCAATTTTTCTGGAATTTCAATTGGTTCTTTTTTATTTCTTGTTGGAAATTTTTGATCAACCAAATTAACTAAAAAAACATATTTGAATTCCAATCCTTTTGCGGAATGAACAGTTAATATCTTTATTGTTTCAGGTCCTTTTTCCGGGTTAGTTTCTATTGCCCCCTCTTCTCCTGATTGAATTTCCATATCTATTTGCTCAACAAAATCTCTTAATTTAGAATTTATTTGTTCTTGCTCAAATTGCTTAATTTTGTCGTAAAATTGACTAATTAAATCTAAACTTTCTCTTGCCATATCTGGTTTTTGTTTTTTAACCAAGTATTCCAAATATCCTGAATCCTGTAAAAATATTACAAAAATTTCACTAATATTTTTTTCTTTGGCGCTCTTGCTATGCTTTTTAATTAAATCCAAGATATTATTGATTTTTTGTCTGTTTTCTTGAGAAATATCTGATATTAAAGGCAATTGTTCTAATGTTTCGTAGATAGAACAAGCTTTACGATAACTATATTGACTGATTTTTGCGATATCTTGCGTTGAAATATTAAAACAAGGCATATTTATCAAACGATACATTGAAGAACTTTCATAATAATTATTTAATAACTTAAAATAAGAAATAATATCTAAAATTATGGGTCTTGAATACAATCCTTTTGAAGACAAAAATTGATAAGGCATATTCGCCCGTTCCAATGCCCTAGCAAAATTATTCGCTGTTTGATTTGTCCTGCAAAGAATAGCAAAATCATTAAAACTCGCTAAATTGTCTTTGTCTAAAAATTCCATAATTTTATCAACAACTCCGTTTATCTCTTGTTCCATTGTTTTGAACGACAGATATTGAATTATTCCCTGCTCATTGTCTTTTGCCAATAATTTTTTGTCAATTTTTTCAAAATCATTCGCTGTTTGATTTATAAAACACTCCAAACGATTAGGATTATTAAATTGAATAAATTTATAAGACAAATCCAAAATATTTTGGCAAGATCTATAATTTCTCTTTAAAACTATTTCTTTTGTTTTTGAAAAATCTTTTCTAAATTGCAACACATTATTAAAACAACTCCCTCTAAATTTATAGATTGATTGGTCATCGTCAGCGCATACCGCGATATTATTTTTAGGAAAACATAATTGTTTTACTAATTCATATTGCGTAAAATTAGTATCCTGAAATTCGTCAACTAAAATATATTTAAATTGTTTTTTTATTTTTTCTAAAATAATCGGTCTTTGCTCAAACATTTTTAAACAATAATTTATTAAATCGCCAAAATCCAAACAATTATTTTTTAATAAAATTTGCTGATAAGTATGATACGCATTCGCTATTTCTTTAATCCTGTCTGCTTCTTGTTGCGCGCAAGCCAATTCATTTTTATGTTTTGACTTTATTGCCTTGCTTCCAACAGGAACATCGTCTAAATTTAATCGCGCCTCGTCGCTGTATTCCAAATAACTTTCTGGCAAAATTCCTTCATCTTTGCACCGAGAAAAATGTTTTAACAAAGAATGAATAAATTTTGTCGGATCGCCTAATGGTTTATAATAATCTAAATTAAATTTATCTAAATTTTTATAAACCAAAAGCCATGCTTGCGTTGGATTTATTAAACGAAAATCAGTAGATAATCCTATATCCAATCCGTAATTTCTTAATAATCTGTCGCAAAAAGAATGAAAAGTGGAAATCCAGAGTTCCGCGTAATTTTCAGAAATCAAATTTTCAACTCTGTCTCGCATTTCCTGAGTCGCTTTGTCAGTAAAAGTTAATCCCAAAATCTCCTCTGGTTTTGCTTTTTTTTGTTTTATTAAATAAGCGATTCTGTGAGTAATCACAGCTGTTTTCCCTGTTCCTGCTCCAGCTATAATCAAAAGAGGGCCGTCGCCATATTTGACCGCCATTTCCTGCTCCTTATTTAATTTATTATTTCGCGTCTTTTCCATATATCTAATTTACTATCATTTCAAA
>JAYELE010000061.1:0-2635 GCA_034717255.1 Patescibacteria group bacterium | reverse complement strand
AAAACTTGTTAAAGGAATATTCTAAAAGAAATATTAATATCAGCATGAAAAAAAGTTAAGATTTATTTTCTAATCCCAATATCCGGGCTTAATAATCAAAACGGCAATTAAACCATATATTCCGGTTAAAGCAATAATAACAATATCAAACCAATTTTCTTTATAATTATATTGTTTTTTTCGATTTATTATAAAAAATACTATTAGAGAAAATACGATACTAATAATTCCAAATAAATAATTAATAGTAAAATCAAAATTTACATAATGAGAATTTGAAGAATAAGTATTTATTTTAAATGGGAAAAGTGATCTTTCAATTTTCCCGGTAATTGTATTTTCTTTTGCAGTTGATCCAATTTTAAATTTATCAATGAGTTTATAATTTCTATCAGTAACAACACTAATTGATTTATCATCATCAGAAAATTTAATAGTTCTATTTAATGGATCGGCAATAAATATAAATTTCATTTTATCAGAATCATAATTTTGAAGAGGTAATTTAATTAATTTATAATTGTCATAAGTTATTAAATAGACATCGTTAGAATTTGTAAAAAGTAATCCGTAAAATTCTTTTCTTGTATCTTCTTTAACAAACATCCTTTTTATATCTAAATTATTTGGTATTGATGTTTTAACACAAAAAGGTTTGCCGTCAATTTTTTTCAAATGATAGGTTTCGTTTTTATTATCCACAATAAAATATCCCTCGTCAAATGATTTGCGGGTTGTTGGATTTCCAAAAATGAATTTGCTTGGAAATTCAAATCCCTCTTTTAACATTGCATCTGTAAATTCATTTGACATATCTTCGATAATTTTGTTTTCTGCAGGATTGATAAATTCTATCCTATCGGTAATTCTAAAAACCTCTTCCGGCATTGACAATCTTGAATATTTTGGTTTTGATTCAATTAATGGCCAAAGTTGAATTAACGGATCATTAAAATCTTTCGCATTTATCCTAACCATTTGCATCTCTTTTTTTACCTTTTTGCGATCAAATTCAAAAGATTTTACACTGTCCGGAAGTTCATTCCATTTCGCAAGATCGTTGTGATAATAAAAAGGCAGTGCTTTTCTATATTCCTTGTCTGTCAACTCATTCCCTTCGCTATCAAAGCGCTTTGAACCAGTTAGACGATTCCATGTTTTATAGACAAACTCATTTTTAACAGCACTATAATAGATAGATGGGCTACTTGTACTTTTCTGAAAAACCATCCAATAGAAATTCGGCAAATATACAGCACCAATAATCACAATTAATAAAATAATAATATATCTTGAAATTTTGTTTAACATTTTTTATCCTTTTTTAATTAATTCCTTTTCTGAATCTATGGCCGGGAAACAATACCGTTAGTGGAGAAAAAACAACTATAATTGCATATTTCCATAATGAAAATTGATATTCGTTGTATCCGCTTGACATAAAAAACAACTTCATAAACGAAAATGTAAGTATTATTAAAATAATTCTATAAATCCAAGATGGTTCAAGAGTTATCATCGAAGTTAAAAAGTAAATCGCTAATCCGCCAAGCAACCATGGTAAAATCGTCATTACCACACTTTGCACTATTTCGGTCGGATAATATAAATAGCTAATTCCAACTAATCCGCCAATAATCAAACCAAAGTTTATCAATAGAAAAAATAATCCAATACCCACCATTGAAAGCAACAGCTTTTTTTCTGAAATTGGCAAATGATATGAGAGTCGCATTCTCTTCTCTGCCATTTCCGGAACAAACTGAAGTAGCGAAAAAACAACTCCAAATATCACCGGTAGATATTTAAATATTTCATAAAACAGCATTTTCCTTTGGACAACATAAAGCCAATTTTGAAATGCCCCCATAAGCTCGATATAATGTCGAACCTCTAACTGAACATATAGCAATAGTAATAACACTACAACAAAACTAATTATTACAGCTAAACGAATTTTTATCCATTCTTTATAAATAATTGATTTAAACATAATTACCTCTTAATATTTTCCGGTTAATCCGATAAACGCATCTTCCAGTCCTAACGGTATTTCTTTTAATGTTTCTAATGAGACATTTTTTGATTTTAAGTATTTTTTTATTCCAGAAATAGTTTTGAAAGAATATATATTTACTTTTGTTTTGATCGTTTCAATGTTACTAATAGTATTATCGGTTTGTAAATTGTCAGTAGCCGAGGATTTTGTCACTTGATAACAATGAAATGATTTTTTGAAATTTTTGAGCGATGTATGAAGTAAAAGTTTTTGATATCCCATAATAATAGCATCATCAATTATTTTTTCCATGTCCTGAATAATATGTGAAGTCATTAAAACAGTTTTTTCACTTGTTGAAACAAATTCTTTTAGATAGTCAATAAATAAAGATCTATATCCTGGATCCAATCCCATTGAGTAGTCATCTAAGATCATTAATTCGGGATCTTGTGCAAAAATCAGTCCCAACACTACTTGTGATCTTTGGCCACATGACATATTGGATATTCTATGATTGTCCGCTAAATGTAATTTGTTTACTAGTTCGTAATAATATTCCTTTTTCCAAGAGGGAAAAAAGTTAGAGTAAAATTTTTCTACTTGTTTAATTGTCATAAAATCATAAGCAATATG
>JAYELE010000060.1:0-2683 GCA_034717255.1 Patescibacteria group bacterium | reverse complement strand
TTGAAAGGAAACCTAAACAATTATCAGGAGGCCAAAAACAGAGAGTCGCACTTGGCAGAGCTATTGTAAGGCAGCCGTCTGTATTTCTGTTTGATGAACCCTTATCAAATCTTGATGCAAAACTCAGGGTTCACATGAGAACTGAAATAAAGAAATTACATAATAAATTAAAAACAACAATGGTTTATGTAACCCATGATCAAACTGAAGCAATGACAATGGGTGATAGGATAGCAGTTATGAAAGGTGGAGTAATGCAACAGCTTGGCACACCAATGGATATTTATAATAATCCGGTAAATCTTTTTGTAGCAGGTTTTATTGGGAGTCCTGTAATGAATTTATTGAATGCCAATATAGAAAACGGCCAATTAATTATCAATAATGGTAAAATTAAAATTCCATTATTAGAAACACAAAAAAAAGTGTTGAGATCTTATAACGATCGAGAAATAATTGCAGGAATCCGTCCAGAAAATATTACTATTGAAAATGATGGTCCAAATTACGTTGGAGTAAAATTATTTCTTGATGTTTTCGAAACCTTAGGTAGTGAGATCTTACTCTATTTAAATGATGGAAGGTCTAATATAATTTGTAAAACTGATAAGTACGATCCCAAAATTAAACAAACTGATATGGTAACAGTTTTTTTTAATATCGAAAAAATGCATTTTTTTGAAAAGGAATCAGGAAATAAAATTTAAATTTAACAATTGAATCTATAACTAAAAATTATGAAAAAGGTCTAAAAGAAACAGGGCAGTCTCGTATTTTAAATCGAAAAAAATTTGATTGGCAAGAATTAAAAGATCTCTTAGATAAAGAATCTAAAGAGGCAATAATTTTTAAAAAAATTAGTAAATTATTATCAATTCGGAAAAAATATTTTGCATTTCACCCAAATGCAAAACAAGAAATTATTAATATTTCAGAACATATTTTTTCCTGTTTTGAACACTGGGACACCAAGAACTCAAAATTCAAACAATTTTACTAATAATTTCTGTTCCTTATTCAAAATTAACGTTTTTTTAATAGATTCCTTTGTGTTAGGGATTCTTACTTTAACACTATAAATTGTTTTTGCTATTTCAATTGCTTTTTGTGGACTTAAATCCGACTTTTTTTCTTTAAGTTGCCTTTCCAATTCTTTGAAAATTTTATATGACACAAAATTGATTAGTATATGTGCTTCTATTCTCTTTTTAAGTCTATGGTAAATCGGTCTTATTTTTAAATCATGCTTAGATATTCTAAAAGCCTTTTCTATTTTCCATAAATATCCATAATTTTCAATAACTTCTTTTGATGACAAGTTTGTGTTGGCAATATAACCTTTTAATCCGTCCCATTTACCATCTAATTCAAACTTCTCTTTATCAATACTGATTTTAACATTTCCTTCCATTTTTAAGTACTTATTATATCCTCTGTTATTAATATTGGATTTGGTCAATTTTCCACTACTCTTATCAATTATTTGAACACTAATAACTCCACTTCTATTTTCTTTTTCCTGACAAACATAAATAAATATACTAATAATATCCCTTAGGACACCCATAAATGATTAATTTATTTTATAACTTGCCTTATTATCGATAGTTAACTTTTGATATTTTAAAAGTGTTCAAAACAGGTGCATTCCACCCCAATACAAAACAAGAAATTATTAATATTTCAGAACATATTTTTTCTATTATTAGAAAAGGAAAAGATAATTGTAAAATGTTAATTCTTGTAAATGTGACTGGTCAAAAATGTAATTGTAGTATTCCACAAACAATTTTATCTAATAATTCCATAGATGTCATTGCAAATCGTAAGATAATTTCCGAAAATGAGTTTACTATGTATCCTTATGAAACACTTTGGATTCCATTCTGATTTAATTAATTAAAACGAAATCTTAACCACAATTTGAGTAATTCGTGAAATTTGTTGCTAAATATTCGTAAATTTATGTTGAAATTTATTGTTTTTAATTCTCATTCCATTTTTCATATTTGATCACTTCATCAAAACTCAGACGATTTTTATCTTTTATGCTATCATCCTTTGGGTAACCCAATGTAAGTAATTCAACAATTCGAATATTTCCAGGAATATTCAGTATTTTTTTAGCTTGATCTTCGTGAAATGCCCCGATCCAACATGTTCCCAATCCTTCTTCTACAGCTAATAATGTAATATGATCAATAATAATCGATAGATCAATTGGATAACTTTTCTGTCCGCAAGTCATTTCATAATTATCGGTTTCTGCACAGCAGGCAATAACTATTGGAGCTTCTGAAAGGAATTTTTGATTTTTAGCAGCTACTGATAATTTATCTCGTTTTGCTTGATCACTTACAACTACAAATCTCCATTCCTGTAAATTTTTCGCAGATGGTGCAAGAAGTGCAGAATTTAAAATCCGTTCTAATTTTTCTTTTTCAATCTCTTTGTGAATATAACTTCTTACACTTTTTCTTTTTTTTATCAATTCATAAATGTTCATAATTTAATTTTTCTATTTTTAAAAATTTTACAATTTATTGTTAGATTTTTATTTTATCCAGCCCATTTTTTTATACCATTTCGAAGTTATATTAAATCCTTTTTCTAAAGAATATTTCGGATGAAAATTTAAAATATTTTTTGCTTTTTGTGATGAACAAACCCAGTTAGGATATTT
>JAYELE010000059.1:0-2702 GCA_034717255.1 Patescibacteria group bacterium | reverse complement strand
TCTAGATGTAGGAGTAGACAACGTATCAAAATTTAAACAGAATTTTTATGGTCCGATTTCTTTTAAAGAAATACAAAAAATAATGACTACAAGGCCAAATAATTTTAATCTTGTAAAAAAGAAATAATTGGATCGACGAATAGAAAAAACCAGTCGAAACATATTTTAACAAAGGGAGGAAGAAAATGGCATGGACAAACGTAAAGTGGCCATGTGGACATTGCGGTAGTATCCAACTGTACGGCAAAGCCTCAAGCAGGCGAGCAAGAGTAGCTTATGAGGCAGGCAAGAAATGTATGGCTTGTTGGCTAGTCGAACAATGGGAAAAGAAAAATGATATTAGAGCGCAAAAAGAAAATCGGTATCAGTTAGCAGCTGATATTGCGGCAGGTAAAGGCAGGAGAATCAATGTTGACGATTGTGTACCAGTCACCACTAAGCACGATCCACTGGCCGATTTTTCGCTAGACGAATTGTTATGGTTAGCGCCGACTTTTCGCTAGACGAATTGTTATGGTTAGCAGGGAACTCATATAAAGGAATAGTTGAACTATTAAACGAAAATACTTAATCATTTAGGGTTAATAAATATGTCAAAAATTGATAAAAATATAATTACACCTAAAATTAATATTAACAATAATATTATTGGAGAACCAGATGTTGGTGAAACTCAAGGTGTAAATTTTAAAATTTTTTGGGCCAATAAAAAATGTAATAATACAATGTCTATTGATAAAGATTTAAAAGAATTAGAACCTATAAACATTAAGAAAGAAACTAATATATGTTTTACTAATTTACATCGCATATTTGATAAAAAAAAACACAATACTCTTTTTTACCAAGTAAATAAAGTACACAAGTCTGTAATTAATAAAATGCCAATTTGGCTAGAAATATTAGCAAAAGAAAAAATAATTCCAGAATATTGTGGTAAAAATACATTTAAATCTGGAATAATTGTATTAAACATATTAGAAATGACTATACCAGAAATATATATTAGGCTTTGTATGATAAGAAATTTACGGGAGTATCCAAAAATTGTACTGTGCTCATTATATCTTATGGAATTAGGTTTAGATTTCTTCTCAGCTGTTGTATTTTGTGCAAGTACATTAACTTGGTCTTCTGGTCATAATTTTGTATCTTCCATATGTGTTTACGGACAATCTAAAATTTTATACAATAAAATATTAATAAATGCTGGAATAATATGGGCAACACGAGAACTTGTTCTAAATGGATCAAAACATTTAAAATATTACCTTGGAAATAATTGGAATGGGTTTAATGTGATTAAAACTGTAAACAATATTGCTAAAAGGCTTCCGTTATTGGAAGTTACAATTGAAGAACTACTCCGTCCTGATTTAGCTAAAATTTTAAAAAATTCAGATGAAAAATGTGTAGAAGAATTTTTTAATAACTATAAAGAATTTAGAAATCATGCAAAATAAAAAATCAATTATTTTTGTAATTAAAAAACAAGAATTAGTCTTTATACAAATGCATAAAAATAATTTATACTGGACTATGCCTAGCATAATAACAAATACAAATTATAATATATTTAATGGAATAGATTTTATTACAAAAAAATTTAACTGGATTAACATTAAATGTGCATTTACACTTTTTAATAAAAAAACTAAGTATAATAATCAAATAATAGAAACAATATTTTACGAAATTCTAATAACCAAAATTAATACAAATATTTATAATTCAGAAATGTTTTTTCAACAATTTATAAACCAGTTTAATTTACAATTATTAATAAATAAAACTGCATATATTAAACGTTATCTTGATTTTATATTTCAAAACAATCTAAAATAGACATATTTAACATCAATTATTCACGGCTAAAGCACGTGGATTTCTTTGTCAGACTTAATCATGAGTATTATTTTAAAAGGAAATAAAATGTTTTGTGTAATTGAAACAAATTCATCTATGGATCATAGGAAAAAAATTATATGTGGTAATTGTGGTAAAGAACATGTAATGTTTTCATGTACTATAAAAAAATGTATAAAATGTAATCAAAAACTTGAAAACATATATCTTATGTCTAATAATGAATCATATAAAGCTGATTATTATTTTCATGGTGTGAAAAAATGAGACTGTGCAAAGTTCCTGGATGTGAAAATAAACATATGGCAAAAGGTTATTATAGAGACTCAAACGCAGCCTTTAATATATCTGCTAATGGGTGGTTTCTCTATGAGCAAACTGTTGGACATAGTGCTTCAGTCGTGGAGTCTATTGGTGGCCTCCTAAACCAGAGTTCCGAGAAGGCGGTTCAACTGGAATCGTCGGGCGGTACCAGATGAGCATCAAGGGAGTAAAATATAATAGAGCTACGATTATTAACCTACAGTGATCTTCGGTTTAAAGTTTTCCAAAAATAATTATATTAGTGGAAATTTTGTAAGAAAATTAAATTATCCTCAGTAGCTCAGTTGGCAGAGCGGGTGGCTGTTAACCACCAGGTCCATGGTTCGAATCCGTGCTGAGGAGCCAATCAAATACTAAAAAGAAAGAAAAAAGGAGAAAATAGTTATGGGAACTAAGTTGAAAATAGCAGGAGTAACAATAGGAAGCTTAACTTTATTTTTTATCCTGATTTTTGTCTTTGGATTAATCGGATTAGGTTATTATAAATTTTTCGAACCAAAGAAAGAAAATAT
>JAYELE010000058.1:13246-14463 GCA_034717255.1 Patescibacteria group bacterium | reverse complement strand
GAAAACTAGATAAATTTTACATCTTTTTTATTTCGCGCTTTTGTTGAATAAAATTGAGTTAATTTTTTAGCTTGTTTTAATGTTGATTGAGTAATTCTTGATTTTCTATAATTTCTAATCAATGTTATGGGCCCTGTATAATTTTTCATTTCAACTAATATATCATCGGCAATCGCAAGTTTTTTTATTTGTTTATTCTCTTTTTCGTTTCTGCCTATTATGATTTTTATTTTTTGTTTTTTTTCCCAAAAATGTCTTCCCAATTTTAATAATCTTATATCATTATAACCAAACTCAGGATAAATTTCAAATAAGCTCCTCATTCTTTTGGCAAATTCTTTGTCTGTTAAAATACATCCCCCGCTCGGGCTTGGGTATTGCTTGATTTTATATTTTTTAATTAAAGCGCTTTGTCTGGTTCTTGATTTGCCTTGAATATCCAATAATTTTTTTCTGTCTATATATTTTTTTTGCTCCGCAATAGTCGGATTTAATAATTTTGCGGATAAAGGTCTTAACAAATATCCTTTTAGTCCTGAATTTTTTTCTATAATTTCCAATGCTTGTTTATTTTGCGACATTGGCCTTTGATTTAAAACATCACCGTTAGCCACAAAAATTATGTCATTATTTTCAATTTGTTTCGCGAATTTCTTTTTTGCTATTTTCAGCATTAAAGTATGGCAATCAATACAAGGATTTATTGCTTTGCCATATCCATATTTTGGATTTTTAACAATTTCCAAATGTTGTTTTGAAAAATCAACAACTTTTAACGGCAAATTTATCATTTCAGCAAATTTTTTAGCTTGTTTTGCGTCAAAAAAATAACTCTTGAAACATATTCCCAAGAGTTCTATCTTCTGTTCTTGTAAAATTTTAACAGCTAAAATTGAATCTAATCCTCCTGAAAATAAAATTACGGCTTTATATTTTTTCATCTTTTATAAATAAATTACAAAGACAATGACCATTTTTTTGTATTTCGTCTTTATGCCATATACAAGAACAAATTTTATCTTTGTCTCGCTCTTTATCTCCTGAAACTATTCTACAAGGACAATATCTGTGTCCGTATTTTTCTTCATTTTCAAGCAATCTTCGCGCTATATTTTCAACAATTACTGAATTCGGATTTAATTTAAACCCGTTTTTTTGCGCGTATTCTTTGCATTGTCTTATTAAATCTTGTATTTTATTATTCATATAAATATAAA
>JAYELE010000058.1:4890-13146 GCA_034717255.1 Patescibacteria group bacterium | reverse complement strand
GGGGGAATTGGGGAAGCTTTGATTATATATTTTGTTTTACTTTTTCAGCTAATGCTTCATAAGGCAAAAGTCCGATTATTTTATCAACAATCTTGCCTTGATTAAAAATAAACAAAGTAGGAATCGCCTCAACTCCGTAATTTGCGGATACTTGTCTTCCGTCATCAACATTTAATTTGCAAATTTTCATTTTATCGCCATATTCTTCAGCCAATTTTTCTATAGATGGAGCTATCATTTTACAAGGCGGACACCATGTCGCCCAAAAATCAACCAAAACCGGCTTAGCGCTTTTTAAAACTTCATTTTCAAAATTTTCGTCATTTAAATTTATTATAGCCATAATATTTATAAATTATAAAATAATACATTCTAATTTTATTGCCCTTAAAACAACTGGTTTTCCGTCAATCATTATTATATCAAGATTTGTTTTTATTACAAGTTTTATGTTATTTTCAGCATCTCGTTTGCGCTAAATTTAAAAATAATAAAAACACTGTTATTTTTTTATTTCAATACATTGAGCAGGACAAGAAGACACTGCTTCTTCAGCGCAATCAGAATTTTCAATTTCCAATTCTTCTTGCCCTGTTTTAGAATTAATTTTGCCACCCTTAAGACGCGATTTATTTTCATTGTCTAATGAAAAATATTTATCGCAAATTGACGCGCAAACCCCGCATCCAATACATTTTGATTTATCCAATATAATTTTCATTTTTTTACAATAAATTTTTTTTCTAATTTATCCAATGTTTCTGTTATGCCTCCATATTCTAATTCAGACATTGGAAGCATTGATGCTCCTGAAAACCCCTGCCTTCTTATTTCTTGCGCTTTTCGCGAAACATTATGTCTTACGAAATCCCAATAAGGATGGTCAAACGCATCTGCTGGTTCTGTTAATTTTCCATTTTTAACGGAAAAAGCCAAGCAACTCACAACAGGCGGTCCGTCAAAAAACGAAATACTGGAATTTTTCTTAACTGGCATTAAAGGTCCGACATGACTTCCTCTCATAAATCCCGCGACATAATGCCCAATAGTGTATGGCGAAAGAATTTCTCCTGTGGCTGGAAAATTTTTCTGCGTTCTTACTAATAACACAGGGTCATCTTTTCCAACATATTTGCCAGCGATATTATGCAATCTCGTAGTACTTGCTGAAACAACTTGTTCCCCACTCGCTCGCGACCAAATGCTTTCCACAACAAACCTTCCATTGTCTCGCAAGAGCGCGGCTATGTCATACATTTCTTCTGGCGAATTTAATTCAATAATACTGTTATTTTTTGTGTTTTGAACATCCATTATCACAAACTTAAAACCTTTTTTTACGCTTGGAGCAAGCATTAAACCCGGTGTGTGCATTGGGTCGCAAAAAGACAGATACAAAGGCAAATTATAAGCTCCGGGCTCTGTTTTGTCAGCGCAAAACATTAAAAACGGCTCAGCCGGTCTTTCATCTATTTCCATTTCAGCTATTGCCGGTCCCATACCTTTAACATTTCCTGAAAATGTGTCTTTTAACAAATCTTGCCCAGCTCCGTATAATCCCTGATCTTTTGCTGTTTGCGTTCCAGTTAAAAATGCTTTCCAGCAAAGTTTATGAATTTTTTCATCCAGCTCCCCTCTTCTGTGTGTGGATAAAATAGCAATATCGTCGCCAGTATGTCCGATGTAATAATCAATAAGCAATCCCTTGCTGTTTTTTTTAATATAATTTTCCACTGACGCCAAAAGTTTTTCACTTGGCTTGATGTGTCCGCCAATACTTCCTATATCAGCTTTAATAATAGATAAAGTTATTTTACTCATAATTTTTAAAATACGAATTATAAATCTCACAAATAATTTTATTTACTTAAAATGAGAAATAAAACTAATCAAGGTCAGTCCTTTTCCATCAATTAAGAAAAAGCTTCGCAAGGTCAGTCCTTTTCCGTCGCTTCGCTCCTCCTAAAGGGCTGACCTTTCTCGCTTTAAAATTATTTATAAAAATTTATAAACCCGCGCAAATATATATTATTTTATAATTATAGCGCAAAACTATTTATTTTTCCAATTTTGTTTATTTTCTTTTGGAAAGGATGAGGATGGTTTTTATGATTGTGTCTGGGGTTAAGGATATTGATTCTATGTTTTGTTCTGTGAGAAATTCCGCAAATTCTGGATAGTCGCTTGGGGCTTGTCCGCAAATTCCGCAATATTTATTATTTTTTTGGCATATTTTAATTACTTTTCCAATCATTTTTTTAATTGTCGGGTCGCGCGCGTCAGCTATATCCGCGATTTCAGCGTTGTCTCTGTCTATTCCTAAACTTAATTGGGTTAAATCATTTGTTCCAATTGACATTCCATCAAATATCTTTAAAAATTTTTCTACTAAAATTACATTAGAAGGAATTTCACACATAACATAAACTTTTGTGTCGCAACGAGCAATACCAAATTTTTTCATTAAATCAAGAACTTGCTTGCCTTCTTGAATTGTCCGACAAAACGGAACCATTAGCGCGATATTTTTTAATCCGAATTCTTGTCTCGCTTTTTTTATGGCTTGACATTCCATTTTGAAAGCTGGTTGAAATTCCTTGTCCACATAACGCGAAGCGCCTCTAAATCCAAGCATTGGATTTGCTTCTTGTTTTTCAAAAATTTCTCCGCCTATCAAATTTCTGTATTCATTTGTCTTAAAATCAGAAAAACGAACAATAACTTTTTTAGGATAAAACGCTGACGCTATTATTGCTATTCCTTCCGCAAGTTTGTCTATGAAATATTGTTTTTTGTCCTTGTATCCAATTGTCATTTCGTCAATTTGTTTAATTATTTTAGCAATGGGCAAGTCGGGATTAATAAAAGCTATTTTCGCTCTTTTTTGAAGCGCCTTATAATGATACAAAGCCAATGGATGTATTCTTATTTTCTCGGCAATGATAAATTCTTGCCTTGCTAATCCAACTCCGTCATTTGGCAAAAACGATGTTTTGAAAGCTGTTTCAGGAGCTCCGATATTCACCATTATTTTTGTTTTAAGTTTAGTAGTTTTTGCCAAATTATATTTTTTAATTTTGAAATCAACTTTTCCAGCGTAAATTTTACCTTGCGAACTTTGTGAACAATCAACTGTGATAAGTTGATTATTTTCCAAAATTTTACTTGCGTTTAGCGTTCCAACAACGCAAGGTATTCCAAGTTCGCGACACACTATCGCGGCGTGACAAACTTTTGAACCTTGGTCAGTTATGACTGCGGAAGCATTTCTAATAATGGGAACCCAATCAGGGTCTGTCATTTTTGTAACTAAAACTTCTCCCTTCTTAAACACGCCAATTTTTGAAATACTTTCTATAATACGCGCGTTTCCTTGCCCTATTTTATCTCCAACAGCAATACCGCTTAAAATCGGTTTTTGCTTTGTTTTTAATTGATATTCTTTATAAACAATTCCTGCTTTAGAAGTATGAACTGTTTCTGGCCTTGATTGAACTATAAATAATTTCCCTGTTTTCCCGTCTTTTGCCCATTCAATATCTTGCGGGGTTTTATAATGTTCTTCAATTTCGCAAGCCCATTTTGCTAATAAAAGAATCTCTTTGTCAGTGATTGAAAATTTTAATTGCTCGTTTTCGCGAACTTTTGTTTGTTTTAAACCATTATTTTTATTATAAATATATTTCTTGTCTTTTTTGCCAAGCTTTTTTGAAATAATGGATTTATATCCTTTTTTTAAGGTTGGCTTAAAAACATAAAACTCGTCTGAAGTTGTTTTTCCTTGCACTATCATCTCCCCTATCCCGTAAATAGAATTTATCAAAACTATATTTTTAAATCCTGTTTGCGTATCCATTGTGAACATTACTCCTGACGAAGCTAAATCAGATCTAATCATTTTTTGAATTCCAACTGACAAAGCAATTTCTAAATGATTAAATCCTTTTTCCTCGCGATAAGCGATTGCTCTGTCTGTGAATAATGACGCCATAGCTTTTTTTATGGCGTCTAATAAATCTTTTTCTCCTGTTACATTAAGAAATGTTTCGTGTTGTCCCGCAAAACTCGCGCTTGGCAAATCTTCCGCTGTCGCGGAACTTCTTATTGCCACATCCGTATTTTTTTGTTTATATTTTTGCGACATTTTTCCGTAATTTTCTAAAATTTGTTGTTTTAATTCTTCTGGAAAAATGGCGCGCAAAATTAAATTTCTCGCTGATTTTCCTGTTTTTCTTAAACTTTGAATGTTGTTTGAATCAAATTCTTTAAAAATTAGCGCGAGTTTTTTGTTGATTTTATTATATTCCAAAAAACGCCAAAACGCTGACGATGTTAAAACAAATCCGTCAGGGATATTTATGCCTTTTTTTGTCATTTTTGAAAACATTTCGCCTAATGAAGCGTTCTTGCCTCCAACCAAAGGCGTATCTTGCTTGGAAATATCTTTATACCACAAAATATATTTTTTTGTTTTATTCATAATAAATGAAGCGTTAATAATATGACTATTGCGCTTGCTATTATAACACCTATTAATATTAAAGGAAAGGCCTTTTTGAATGGAATTTTGAATATAAAAGCGCAAATTGAGCTAGTGTAAGCTCCTGTAAAAGGCAGAGGAATCGCCACTAATATCACTAACGCAAGTTCTTTATAATATTTAAATTTCGCGCGATGATTTTTTTTGTTTCTTTTATAAAGCCATGAAAAAAATTTATTAAACAAAATAGATTTTTGACAAAAATATCTTGAAGTCGGGCTTAATATTTTAAGCAAAATAATTACTGGAATCATATTGCCAATAACAGAAAACACAAAAGCTTTCCATACAGATAAATGGTAAATTTCCAAAGCAATGGGAATTGACACGCGCGCTTCTCCAATGGGCGTCATCGCGATTAACAAAGTTTTTAATTCTAAAATCATATTGATAAATAATAAATTATTGGGAATAAAAGGGCTTATGAAGGGAAATTGAGAAAAGTAGAACTGTATGGGTCAAACCCATACAGTTCCTATACAGTTCCCAGTGTATGGGTTTGACCCATACAGTTCCTATTTCCCCGTAGAGTGAGCGACCTTTCTTGCTTTAAATAAAAAAGTGAGGTAAGGGGTTTATTGTTTTCTGAGGTATTCTGCGGCTTTTTCCGGCTCAATGGTTGAAATTTCTATGCCAGCGCCAAGCTCAAACCCAGCCCAAATAGAAGTTTTCGGCATTATATTTAATCGCCAATGGAAAAAATCGTAATTCTTGTTGTCGCATGGAGCTGTTCGCAGAAAAAAATTATAAGCTGGATTGTTTAATCCTTTGTAAAGTTTTCGCGTTACTGCTTGCAACGCTTGCGCTAACGCAAGTTTTTGATTTTCATTTATTCTTTCAAAATAAGCGTTATGATTTTTTGGAGAAATAGAAACTTCAAAAGCGACTTTGGAAGCAAACGGACAAACAGCGATAAATTCTTTATTTTCAAACACCACTCTTTTTTTATTTTTAATATCCCATTTGTTCATTTCGCAAAAAATACATTTTTTATGAGTATTGAAAAAAGCGCGCGACCCTATAATATTTGCTTGTATATCCGGGTCTATAACAGGAATAGCAATAATCTGAGAATGAGGATGCGCCACAGACGCGCCCGCTTCTTTTCCATGATTGTGAAAAATGGAAATATAATTAACAAATTTTTCATTCATTAAAGCAAGGTATCTTTCTTGATAAACATCTATCACTTCTTTAATTTGTTTGATTGAAAATTGGGCTATTTGTTTATTGTGGTTTTTTGTGATAACCACTTCGTGAAATCCTGTAGCATCCATTAGTTGATGAGGTCCTTCCGCTCTTTTATTCAATGCTCTATTTTTAATAAAAGCTGGATATTTATTTGGAACAGAAACTACTGACCAATTTTTAGGCGCGCTTCCATTTTTAGTTGGTTTTACTTTTTTGCCATTATGAAAAACTGTCAAAGGTTTTTCTTGTTTGGAAATATCACAAAACACGCAATCTTTTGAAGATTTTTTTTCTTTAATATGTTTTTCTTGTTTAAATGTTTTGGGTCTTCGCACTCGTCCCGTGGCAATAACAACCCAATGTTTAGAAACAATATCAAAACGAAGTTCTGACGGAAATTTATTTTTTTTTATCATATTTGCGAGTAATTAAATTATATCTAACTTTAATGACTTCAAAAAGCATTTTTACCATACTTTTAAACCCTACTTTGCTTTCAGTACTATTTATCCATATAATAGGAATTTCTTTAATTTTATATTTCATTTTTTTCGCTATCGCCAATACTTCTACATCAAACGCAAATCTGTTTATTTCGCATTTTGAAAAAATATCTTGCGCTACTTGTTTTGTAAATCCCTTAAATCCGCATTGCGTGTCCCAAATTCCGTATAATCCTGAAATTATTTGAACAATAAGATTGAAAATATTGCCAAGCGCTATTCTCCACCATGGTTGAGGAACAGCGATAACAGCTCCTTTTATATCGCGCGAGCCGATTATTACTTTATACCCTTTTTCAAATTCCGCGAAAATTTTTTCTATTTGTTTTATGTCCGTAGAATTGTCAGCATCGGTAAAAATTATGTATTCGCCTTTTGCGCGTTTTATTCCTTGTCTCACAACAAATCCTTTTCCGTTATTTTTTATGTTATCAATCAATTCAAGATTTTTTATTTCAGGAATTATTTTTTTTACTATTTCAGCTGTGTTATCTTTTGACCCGTCGTTGACAACTATTATTTCATAATCATAAGATTGATGAGACAGATATTTGTCAATTTTTTTTAATGTGTCAATTATGCGTTTTTCTTCGTTATAAGTCGGAATTATTAAAGATAGATGTATTGATTGTATCATAATAATTAAAGGAGAAAACTTCGCAAGGTCAGTCCTTTTCCGTCAGTCGCTACGCTCCTTCCTCCGCATAAATGCGAAGCATTTCCCCGTAGGGTGGCTGACCTTTCTCGTTTCAATGGACGACCTTTCTTATTTTAAGAGGACAACCTTTTTTCTGATTGGAATTATCCTATTAGTTTTTGTTTTCCTGTTAAATTTAGGATTTCAGGCATAACTTGATTTCCTTTTATTCTGCCTAATCCGCCTTTGGAACATACTCTTTCGCCAAACTCAGCGTTACTGTCTTTTCTTATTGTTTTTCCCGAAAAAAGAATAGGCACAGGGTCGCCAGAATGTTCTTTTAGCGCGCAAGGCGTTGAATGGTCGCCTGTGATTGATAAAAGGCATTTTTCTTTCATTAAAATTTTTAATTCCTTGTCAATTTTTTCAATAAAATTCTTTTTGCCAACAGGGTCTCCATCATGCCCGAATAAATCAGTTGCTTTAAAATGTAAAAAAATAAAATTATAATTTTTCAAATTTCTTTTTGCCGCTAAAAATTTAGCTTTTATATTTGTGTCTTTTTTGCCAGTAGCCCCTTTAACATTTATCAAATCCATTCCTAAAAATTTCGCAACGCCTTTATACAATCCCCCGCCAGCCACGCAACAAGATGTTAATCCGTATTTTTCCTTAAAACTAATTACTGGCTTATATTTGCCGGCTCCTCTAACCAATAAATAATTCGCAAGCGCTAATCCTTTTTGCTTTCTTTTTTTATTTTCTCTATGTTTTTCTAAAATTTCATTGGCTTTTTTTAGATATTGATTTAAAACATCAGCCGTAAATTCAGCGTTTTTTGAAATCGCTTTTAATTTTTTAGGAACAACGCCTGTTTTATGATTGTCATTATCAGAGATATTTGAAGATAAATTCTTTCCTTTGATTATCAGCGCTCCTCTATGACCTATCCCTGCTTTGAAAATAAATTTTGTGTTTTTTATATTAAAACTTAAATCTTTTTCAAAAGCTTGCGCGCTTTCTATCCTGCCTGCCCGTCTGTCAATTATTTTTTTATTTTGTATTGTGGCAAAATTTACGCGAAGCGCGATATCTTCTTGTTTCAAATCATATCCAATACCAAGCGCTTCTATCACTCCCCTATTCGGATAAAAATCTTGATAAGGAGAATAACCAAAAATTTCAAAATGCGCTGGTCCAGACCCGGGAGTAAGCCCTAATCCCAAAGGAGCCATCATCCCGCAAATCCCTTGTTCAACTAAAAAATCCATATTAGAAGTTTTAGCAAACTCCAAAGGCGTTTTGTCTCCAAATTCTTTTATAGGTCTGTCGCCTAATCCGTCTAATATGATAAAAATTGTTTTCATAGTTAGTTAAATCAATTA
>JAYELE010000058.1:0-4790 GCA_034717255.1 Patescibacteria group bacterium | reverse complement strand
CGTATGGGTTTGACCCATACAGTCTTTACTTTTTTACGTTTCAAGAACTATATAGTTCTTGTTCTATTTTGAGTAAGCGATTATATTTTGCCACTCTTTCTCCGCGAACCGGAGCTCCAGCCATTATGGCATATGCTCCAACTCCCACTGCCAAATCAGCGATAAAATCGTCATTTGTTTCTCCTGAACGATGTTTGACAAAAATTTTTATATTATGTTTCTTAGCAAATTGTATTGTTTCTATTGTTTCTGATATGGTTCCAATTTGATTTGGCTTTATTATTATCCCGTTCACGGCTTTTTTCTTTACGGCTTTTTTAACGCGGTCTATGTTTGTTGCGGTTAAATCATCTCCAATAATAAATTTAAAATTATTATCAGCTATTTTAACCATTTTTTGAAATCCTTTCCAGTCATTTTGCGCAAAAGGATCCTCTATTCCAATTATTGAATATCTTTTGATTAAACTCAAATAATAAGTTAAAAGCTTGTCTGATGAAAATTTTTTTTGCGATATTTTATATTTTTTATTTTTAAAAAATTCAGAAGCCGCGACATCTAAAATAATATTCGCATCTTTATCATTAAATTTTTCTTTTGTTTCCATAAGCAAATTTAACGCTTGTTCGGACAAATTAATATCAGGAGCAAAACCGCCTTCCATTCCGACATTTGTATTTAATTTTCCGTATTTTCTTATTAAAATTTTTTTCAAATTTTGATAAATTTCTTGTCCTGTTCTCAAGTTTTTTGAAAAACAATCTTGTCTTGTCATAATCATAAATTCTTGAAAATCTAAATTATTGCCCGCGTGCGTTCCGCCTTCAATCATTAAAAAACAAGGATACGGAATTTTATGTTTAACAGTGTTTTCTTTACTCAATTTCGCGATATATTCGTATAAAGGAATTTTCAACGCGCTTGCTCCAGCTCTACAAACAGCCATACTTACGCTTAAAATCGCGTTAGCTCCCAATCGCGATTTATTTTCTGTTCCGTCCATTTTAATCATTATGTCGTCTATTTGTTTTTGTCGCAAAAAATTTTTGCGCTTTAATTTTGGCGCGATTATTTTTTCAACATTTTCCACTGCTTTTTTTACTCCCATTCCTTGATACCTTTTTTCATTGTCTCTTAATTCTTTTGCTTCGTATATTCCTTTTGAAACGCCTGACGGAACTGAAGCGTAAAAAACTCCGATATTTGTATGAAGTTCTGTTTCAATGGTCGGCGTTCCTTTAGAATCTAAAATTTCTCTGGCTTTTATTGATTTGATTATGTGATTAGTTTTCATAATAAAATAATTAGGGAAATTAGGGTAATAAAAAAAATTAGGGAAAACAAGAAAAAAAAATTAAATGGTTTTTAGATATTTTTTTAATTCTGAACCAAATTCAGGATGTTTTAAGGAAAAATGAGTATTCGCTTTTATCCATCCTAACTTATCTCCGCATCCGCGCCATTCTCCTTGAATTTCATATCCATAAATTGTCTTGCCTTGTTTAAGCATCTCGTTCAAAACATCGGCGACAATAATCTCATGTTTATTGCCTATCTTTGTTTTTTTCAAATAATCAAAAACTTCCGGAGTGTGAATATATCTTCCAACAATCGCCAAATCAGAAGGAGCTTTGTCAATGCTCGGTTTTTCTATAATTTTTTTTATTTTATAAACGCGATTAGCGATTTTTTCAACTTCCACTATGCCGTAAAGAGGAATTTTATTTTTTGGAACTCTGAATAATCCAACTACCGGTTTTTGACAAGTTTTATAAATTTCAGTTAATTGTAAAATACACGGAATTTTTGAATCAACAACATCGTCTGGAAATAAAACAGCCACTGGCTCGTCTTTAATCATTTTTTTCGCTTGCAAAATAGCGTGCCCGTCGCCTAATGGCTCTTTTTGCGCAACAGAAGAAAAATTCATTATTTCCTCAATATCAACCAATTTTTTAAGCTCTCCCAAACTGTTATGTTTTTTTCTATGTTTCAAAATTTTTTCCAATTTTGGCGCTTTCTTAAAATACTCTAAAACAGCTTTTTGGTTTGGTTTAGTCACAAAAATTATTTCATTTATTCCAGATGCTTTAAGCTCTTCCACTATGTATTGTATAATCGGCTTATCAACTAATGGCAAAAATTCTTTTGGAACAGCTTTTGTCAAAGGCAAAAATCTGGTTCCCAAACCAGCGATAGGAATAATAGCTTTTTTAATTAAATTATCCATATTATTATTTTTTATTTTTTATTTCGCAAAAATGTCGGCGTATCCCATTTTGTTTCTTGCTCTAATATCTCTTTTTCCACTTGTTCCACTTCTTTTCTTATGTCTAAAGCGTTTTTTCTTTTATTTGTTGACGCGGGAACAGAAGCGATTCTTGATTTTGTTTCTTCGGATATCTGTGACGATTTTTTAGGCGTATCAGCAATTCTTTTTTTCGCGGAATCAGAAACAATTTTTCGTTTTTGAACAAGATTCGCTTTTGGTTTTGCGGAAGCTGAAACAGTCTGGTTTGTCGGCGCAAGAGTTTCTCTCGGCTTTGCGGGAACAAGAGCGGAAACAATTCCTGATTTTATTCCTTCTGACGAATTTTCGGAAACTAACGCGCTTTTTTTTTGCGCAAATGCGATTTTCTTCTTTTCTTTTTTTGTGGAAGAAACATCTGTTCTGCCACAACCAGAAGCAAACAAAGCAACGCGAATTTTACCTTTATATTTTGGATTTTGCGTCACTCCAAAAATAATTTTAGCTTTTGAGTTAAAATCAGTAATAGAAACGCTTATTTGCTCAACTTCTTCCATTGTTAAATCTTTATCAGAAGCAATATTATATAAAATTTTTTCAGCTCCGACAATGCCATATTCGCTCAAAGGATTTGTGAGCGCCATTCTAACAATTTCTTTTATTCCTTTGTCTTTTTTTTCTTCAACGCAACTTAAATAACACAATTTGCCCCTTCCTTGTAAAATTGTTTTAAGGTCTGCCCAATCAATGTTTATCAAACCCGGAGCGTAAATCATCTCAAACAATCCTGACAACGCTTTTTCTAAAATTTTATTTATCGCGGACAAAGATTTTTCCAAACTAATATCTTTGTCAATAATTTGAAAAATTTTATCATTTGAAATAACAATAAGCGCGTTCAAATTCGGTTTTATTTTTTCCAAAGATACAGAAGCGATTTTCGCTTTTTTTTCTCCTTCAAACTTAAAAGGCAAAAAGAAAAGCCCTAAACAAACAATATCCAATTCTTTGCATATTTCAGCAAAAATAGGAGAAGCCCCTGAACCAGCGCCTCCGCCCAAACAAGATATTAAAACGCAAAAATCCGCTCCTTGTAAAAGTTTTTTAATTTTTTCTTTTTCTTGTTCAGCTCCTTTTTTGCCTAATTCAGGATTCATTCCGCATCCTAATCCTTTTGTTAAATCTTGACCAAATTGAAACCGTTTACAATATCTGCTATTTTTCTTTAATGCTTGAAAATCAGTGTTTGCGGTTATAAATTCATATTTTTTCAAATTTGTGGCAAGTTCGGAAACAATTGAGCATCCCCCACCCCCGATTCCAACTATTTTTATTTTTGCTTGCCTTGTTTTCTCTTCTATTGGTTGTTTTTTGATTTTCGGAATTAAACGCTTTTTAGAATTTTTAACAAGCTTAGGTATTTTTTTTGTTTTTTTTATAATCTTCATCTTATTTTTAATTTTTTTAAATTACAAAATAATAAATTTTTTGAACCCTATGAAGAAATGCTTCGCATTTGTGCTACGAAATACAATTTGTAATCAGTCGCTCACTCGCTTCCAGCGAGCTCGTTCGCTTCGTTTTCGGAAAAATTTTTGCCTACGGCAAAACCAAGCAATTTTTCCTCAAAATACTGATTACAAATTGTTTTCTTCGCTTAAAAATTTATTTTGCGTTTCAATCTTAATTTATTTCTAAAAGTTCTACTTCAAATATCAAAGTCGCATTAGCCGGTATTAAATTTCCAGCGCCTCTGCTTCCATATCCTAATTCTGATGGAATAGTCAATTTTCTTTTTTCTCCTATTTTCATTCCTAAAACTCCCAAATCCCAACCTTGTATTACCTGCCCTATTCCCAAAACAAATTCAAAGGGTATTCCCCTATCCACGCTTGAATCAAATTTTATTCCATTTTCCAATGTTCCTGTATAGTGAACTTTTACTTTGTCGCCATTTTTCGCTTTTGCTCCATTGCCTTGTTCCAAAACTTCAATTTTTAATTCTTGCTGAACGCTCATACTTTGTTCTTGATTTTCATTTTGATTATTTTGATTATTTTGATTATTCATATTTTTTTCTTTATTTTGAGACATAAAATAAACGCCCAAAATAACGACTAATAAAATAATAATGATTAAAATATTTTTGTTCATAAAATTATTGTTTCAAATTATATTAAAAACCCGTGATACCAGACATTTTTTGAACTGCGGTCATTTGAATTTTTTTCATTGCCTGATTAAAACATTGTTTAACAGCTTGCTCTTGTTGTTCTATGCTCAAATCAGAATTAAGCTGAATTGATTCAACTTCCATTTTCCCGTTAACAATAATTTTAACTCCTTGCTCCTCTACTTCTATTTTTTCTTGCTCAAGAATTTTTTTCAATTCATTAAGCTTTTGCATTTGTTTTAATTTATCAAACATATTATTAAAATTTAAAATAATAACCATTCGCTTCGCTCATTGTAATTGCTACGCAATTAATAAAATTCTTCTCTCTTCCCCCTATTTCCATACTGTTCATATCGGATATGAACA
>JAYELE010000057.1:0-2827 GCA_034717255.1 Patescibacteria group bacterium | reverse complement strand
TCTTTAAAAGCGATTCCAATAGTAGCATTAATATCTTTATCTTTTGCTTCTGCACTTTGAGCTAAAATTCCACTTTTGGGAAAAAATATTTCTCTTCCCTTTTTACTCAGCATTGAGTAAACGATTTTGTTTTCTTTTTTAATAATTGAATTTAATTCTTCAGCATTTTTGTTCATTTAATTTCTCATTTTGGGTTCTTCTAAAATTATATGGTTTCAAATACTTACTAAAAATACAATCCTTAATTTAATTATCAATGATAAAAAAAAATTTCTTGCTACAAATACACGAATAATATTTTTTCCTTAATCTCTTATTCGTGTATTCGTGGCGATTATATTTTCTTAATTTTCTTATTAGTGAATTCGTGGCGACTAATTTCTTTCTTCATTTCTTATTCGTGTTCGTGAATTCGTGGCAATCTTTAGTTAACTTAATATTTCTATTCCATAAAAAGGAATGGATTTGATTTTATTTTTATCACTGAATTTTGCTTGAGATATTTTGACACCTGTTTGCATTTTGTATTTTTTTAAAAACATATTCATACTTCGCATCTTTCCAGATGAGCCGGATTTAATTTCTATTGGAATAATTTCTTCATTTTTTTCAATTAAATAATCTAATTCTGCACTACTATTTTTCGCTTCTTTTGCCCAATAATATAATTGTGTTTTTGTAAAATTTTGTTGACATGCAATTAGTTCTTGTCCTGCAAATTGCTCAGCGACAGATCCTTTATATATTGTAGTTAAATCTTTTTCTTTGATTGTTTCGCTGTATATATCATTTATTGCATGCATTAAACCAACATCTAAAAAAATAACTTTAAAAAATTTTTCATTTACACCAGCTTTTAATGGCAGACCGGCACCACTAGTTCGTTTGACTTTATAAATAATATTAGCTGTCTCTAATAATTCTAATGCAGATTTTATGTCTCTTGATTTTGCTGACGAATCTACTTTTGAATAGATAAATTTATTGCCTATCATTACAGGAACAGCATTAAAAACTTTTTTAAGATATTTGAATTTTGAATGTCTTGCATATTTTGCAAAGTCATCTTGAAAAGTATTGATAATTATTTTTTGTTTTTTTTGACAATTTAGTATGTTGTGCGAAGTTATATATTCTTTCACAATCGCAGGCATTCCGCCAATAATAAAATATTTTCGTATGTATTCTATCAGTTTTTCATGAAGTAAATCTGTTAAATTTGTAAAATTTACTTTTTCTGAAATAAAATCTAATAATGGTTTTTCACCTAATGCAACCAAAAACTCACCAAACGATAATGGATACATAAATAAATATTCTACTCGACCAACAGGCATTCTAAAATTTTCCGATTCCAGTGCAAATTCAAGCAATGAGCCCGCTCCGATAACATGTAAATTTGGCATTTCTTCATAAAAATATCTTAACGAAGTTATTGCTTTCGGGCATTCTTGAATCTCATCTAAAAAAAGCAAGATCTCATTTTCTATAATATTTTTACCTGTATATAGTGCTACTTTTTCCAGTATTTCAATCGGAGAATATTTTGTAAAAATTTCTTTATATTCAGGATTTCGTTCAAAATTAAGTGTGACAAGTGATTCAAATTCATTCTTCCCAAATTCGTTGATAATAAATGTTTTGCCTACTTGTCTTGCACCTCTAACTAAAAGCGGTTGCCTATCTCTTTTTATTTTCCAATCTAATAAATCTTTATATATGTTTCTTTTCATAACAATTCCTCTTTTTGGTCAAAATACAACCATAGTATATGGAATAATTGGTCAAAAACCAACCCTTTTGTCTAGAATTTTTGGCTGTTTTTCCTTTTTTGAATTTTTTTGCCACAAATACACGAATAATAATTTTCCCTTAATCTCTTATTCGTGTATTCGTGGCGATTATATTTTCTTAATTTTCTTATTCGTGTATTCGTGGCGACTAATTTCTTTCCTCATTTCTTATTCGTGGAATATTATTCAAATCTTTTTCCAGCTCATCTAAAATATATTTATGACCTTCGAATGACAATATTTTATTATCATAAGCTATATTGAGTAATCTCCGTGAAATTCTTTTTATACTCGAAATTTTTTTTAATTCAATATGTGAAGGATCAGAAAGAACAATTCCGGAAAAGAAATATATGTTATCATCTTTTATCTCTGCAATTGCTACATTAGATATTCTGTAGAAAATTATTCCATTGATGATTAATGTTATTAAAAAAAATAAAAAAGGGATATTTATTACTTTATCGGAAAAGATAAAATAAATAACGATAGATATTATTAATAAAAAATAAATTGAAAAAGTTCGTTTCTGATATTTTTTGGGTATTTTGTATTTTTTTGTCATTTTTTTTAGCTCCTTTTTTTAGCTCCTTTTTTTGCCACAAATACACGAATAATATTTTTCCCTTAATCTCTTATTCGTGTATTCGTGGCGATTATATTTTCTTAATTTTCTTATTAGTGAATTCGTGGCGATTATTTTTTCTTCATCTTAACAAAAACCAACAACTGTTTAAAAGATAAAATCCTAAATCCAAAAATAGAAATAAAAAATATTGCAAGTAGTAATAACTTGAGTAAAATGTTTTCTACCGAATAAAAATAAAACAAAAAAGTAACAATTCCACCTAACAAGAAAATTCCAAATATTTTTCCCCATTGATAAGGAATTTTATACCATCGTTTAACAATGAAATAAGTCAATCCTGCCATCCAAATATAGGAAAACAATGTTGAATATGCCGAACCGATCATACCGAATTTTTGTATTAATATTATATTCAAAATTATATTTAAAATTGCAGCAGAACCTG
>JAYELE010000056.1:0-2842 GCA_034717255.1 Patescibacteria group bacterium | reverse complement strand
ATGGAAACTCAAAAGGCAGAGATATTTATGTCGGAACATGGGTGGAAGGGATAATAAATTTGCCTTATTCGTCGCCTAATGTTGATTTTGTCACTTATTCTTTTTCATCAAATGAAATAATTGATTTGACTATTGATAATGAAAGATGGAATAATATTGCTGAAGAAATTCAGGCAAAGATGGGAGGTGTTCCGGTATTTATATTTATTGACTGGGCGCATATGGATACTGCTCCGATGGGCGTATTCAGCCAGAAATTGACACCGAAACAGCAAAAGGATTTTTTAAAAATTGCGGACGATTATTTTAAAGAAAAGAAAATGAAATTTATTTACCCTGTTCATGGGGGTTATATGGGAGATAATTCAAAAACACTTTCTTTTGGCATATCTAAAAATTATGATTCCCTTGCCCCGGAATTCCAGACCTATGAAACAATTAGGGAACTTGCTAAAAAGAAGGCAGAATAATAGCTCTCATACTGCGATAAATGCGGATGGTTTTGTGCTGTTGAATAATTCAAGGGATAAATCTAAAATTGCTTTACAGAAGCTATAATTTTTGGTATAGTTAATAATTATATTATATTACACTATGAATCAAGAAGTTTTTTTTATTTATGCGGGATTGTTTTTTTTATTTTTATTGTGTTGTTTTTTGTTTTTTTGTTTTTTGAAAACAAAAAAACGATTAGACATTTTTTTGAAAAACGGAAAACAAGATATTGGGCAAGTTTTAACTGAACAAATAAAAATATCTGAAAATCAAAAAAAAGATATTCAAGATATTTTTCAAAAAATAGAAAAATTGAAAAAAATTTCTGAAAAAAGTTTTCAGAAAATAGCGCTGAAAAGGTTTAGCCCGTTCAAAGAAGTTGGAGGAAACCAAAGTTTTTGTATGGTTCTTCTTGATTCAGAAAATAACGGCATAGTTATGACGAGTTATTTTAGCGCTGATTTTAATCGGATCTACGCTAAATCCATAAAGCGCGGAAAAACAAATCATAGTTTATCAAAGGAAGAAAAACAAACAATTATGGAAGCAATAGAACAAAAATAATATGGAAGATAAAAAACAAAACAATCAAATACGGCCTCCTATTGTCGCTGTTTTGGGGCATGTTGACCATGGAAAAACAAGTTTATTAGATTATATTAGAAAAACCAATGTGACAGAAAAAGAATCTGGAGGAATTACGCAACATATCGGGGCATATGAAGCTGAATGCGACAACAAGAAAATTACATTCATTGACACTCCCGGGCATGAGGCGTTTTCAGCTATGCGTTCCCGCGGAGCAAAAGTAGCAGATATAGCGATTTTAATTATCGCGGCTGAAGAAGGAATAAAACCTCAAACAAAAGAAGCCATATCTTTTATTAAATTAGCGGGAATTCCTATGATAGTTGCTTTGAATAAAATAGATAAACCGCAAGCAGACCCTGAAAAAGTAAAAACAGAGTTATCGCAAATTGATGTTTTAGTGGAATCAAGAGCCGGGAAAGTTCCGTCAGTGAATATCTCAACAAAAACAGGGCAAGGGATACCAGATTTGTTAGAGTTAATTTTGTTGATAGCGGAAATGCAGGATTTGCGAGGAGATATAAATAAATCAGCGCAAGGCGTTGTTATAGAAGCGTATTTAGATGATCAACGCGGACCTGTCGCCACACTGTTGTTAAGAGACGGGGTTTTGAAACAAGGTGATATAATAGGAACAAAATCCAGTTTTGGAAAAGCTAAAATTTTGGAAAATTTCAAAGGAGAGGCAATGGAAAAAGTTATGCCGTCTAATCCAGCGGTTGTTATCGGGTTTGAACAAGCGCCTCAAGTCGGAGAAGAATTTGAAATTTATTCTGATATAGATTCTGCTAGAGAATATATTGAACAAAGGCAAAAAAAAATAAAACAAGCAAGTGTTTACGAGTTTGATGCGTCTAAAAAAGTTTTGAATTTAATTTTGAAAGCTGATGTTTCAGGAACATTAGAAGCTATAGAACAAGCTTTTAAAAATTTTCCTCAAGACAAGGTCATATTAAGGACACTTAAAAGCCAAGTGGGAGATGTTAATGAAAATGATGTTAAATTAGCCAAAGCGTCTAATGCTAAAATAATATGTTTTAGACAAAAAATAAATCCCGGCGCAAAAAATTTAGCGCATAGAATGGGCGTTAAAATAAAAATTTATGATATTATTTATGAATTATTTCAAGGTGTTCGCGAAATGGCGCAAAAAATTCTTTCAACCGAGATAATACGAAAAGATATGGGAAAAATAAAGATATTGCTTGTTTTCAGGACAGAAAAAGCGAGGCAAATTGTGGGAGGAAAAATAATTGAAGGAGAGGCGGATAGAAAAGCTAAAATTGAAGTTTGGAGAAATGATGAAAAAATCGGCGATGGAAAAATAATCGGGCTTCAGAAGAATAAAAAAAATATTGACAGCGCTAAAAAAGGAGAGGAAATAGGAATTTTATATAAAGGATCCGCGAGGATTGAGCAAGATGATGAATTGGTATTATATACAGAAGAGAGCGTAAAAGAGCAATTATAAAATGGATAAATCAGATAAAACAACAAAACGGATTCCTCAAATCAATGAAAGAATAAAACGGGAACTTTCTGAAATTTTTTTGAGAGAAATTGATTTTCTTGAAAAAACTTTGATAACAATTATAAAAGTAGAAACTTCTTCTAATCTTGTTCATTCAAAAATATGGATTTCTGTTATTCCTGAATCTCAAACAGAAAAAGTTTTTAGAGTTTTAAATAAAAAAATTTATTATATTCAGCAAATTTTGAATAAAAGATTAAGGGTTCGCCCAATGCCTAAAATAAAATT
>JAYELE010000055.1:12251-14696 GCA_034717255.1 Patescibacteria group bacterium | reverse complement strand
AAAAAAACAGCATTAAAATGCTGTTTTTTTTACTTGCTTTTTTATTTTATTTGATTAGTATTTTAATAATAACTATGTTGATATGTCAATTTAGTTAAAAGCTCATAAGAGGTAATATAATGAATGAACAAGAAGCATTAGAAGTGTTTTGTGATACTGGAGCAATACAAGAAGGACATTTTGTCCTTGCCAGTAGTTGCCACGCTTCTAAATATATTGATAAAGAACGACTTTATCAACATCCGCATAAAATAGCGAAATTATGTCGAGCTATTGCTGAAAATTTTGTTGACTATGAAATTGATATTGTGATTGGTCCAGAAATGGGAGGAATAATTCCCTCTCAATGGGTTGCTTATCATCTTACTAATTTTTTAGGACATGAAGTTTTTAGCATATATGCGACAAAGTCACAAGACGGTAATTTTGTGATAAAAGACAAACATCGTGAAATAGTTGCTGACAAGAAGGCGCTAATAGTTGAAGATATTATTAGCTCTGGAGGTTCAATAAAAAGGGTTATTGAAGCAACGCGCGCTGTTGGCGGTGATATTGTTGGTCTTGGCGCGCTATGGAACCGCGGGAAGGTCACGGAGCAAGATTTGAATATTCCAATATTATTCTCTCTTGTCAATATAGAAATTAAGGTATGGGATGTAGATAAATGCCCTTATTGGCTAAAAAAGATCCCTATTGACATGGATATTGGAAGAGGGAGATACCAGAGGTCAAGATTATGGCCTTAATGAGTTAACGGCACTCGGATATTCAGCCGTTTCTTTTTTTATTCAAAAACAGGGTTTTAATCCTGTTTTTTATTTTATTGAATTTAGGTTTAGTTTTCTAAGACTTCCATATATGTTTTTTGGGCTCCAAATTTTTTTGCTCCATTATATGTGTCAAACCAAATATCTATATGATAATCGCTTTTTTTCCAATGCATTCTGTCCTCTACCACAAAAATTTTATCTCCGTAAATTTCTGGAATTCTAACTTTTGTCCCAAAAGGAAGTAAATTATTAGCTATAATTCCGTCTTTTACATAATTTCCGGACGCGGTAATAAAAGGGGTGCTGTCTGTTTGCCAAACTGTGCTAGAATAAGCCGTAATAATAACATTTCTTTTATATTTTATTTTATTTTCAGGAACAGAGACTATCGGCAAAATACTATTATTTCCAATCATAGAAATTGTTGAATTTTTTTGTTTTGCGATTTTATTTAAATCATTTTTTGCGCAACTAAAATAAATTTGAAAAGAACATAAAATCCCAACGCTGATAATCGCTGGAATAAGAACTAAAATATATTTTTTTCTGTTTTTAAACATCTGTGTTAAAATTCCTTGTTTTACGGGAATTACGCTATATTAGCTTATTAAAACAGCTTGTCAACCCTTTTTTTACAGAAATAAAAATTGACTTTTTGCGTTATTTTGATACAATAATAATATATTTTTAATAAATATGAATGAATATAAACAAGAACAAAATAATATTTCTGACATAGACGCAGACGAAATTGATTTAATGGATTATGTTAAGATAATTTTTAAAAGAAAATATTTGATATTTGGAATATTTTTTTTATCAATGTTATGCGCTGGCGTATTTAGTTTTTTTATGCCAAAAGTATATGAAATAAACACTATGATAGAGATAGGGGGCATAAAAAATGAAAAAACTCAGAAAATTGAAATCATTGAACAACCAACTCAATTAGTTGAAAAAATAAACAGCGATGTTTATGGCGTTGAAATACGAAATAAATTACAAATATCCGAAGCAGAATACGCAAAGATAAAAATAGAAAATTCAAAAAATACAAATTTAGTTAAATTAACAATTAAATCGTCTGACATTGAAAAATCTAAAAATATTTTACAAGGAATAAACGGGTTGATTTTGGCGGAACATCAAGAAATAATTGAGAATAAAAAACAATTATTGGAAAAAGATATAGAATTATTGGAAAAAGATATAGAAGTTTATCAACAAAATGAGCAAAGAATTAAAAACAAGATCTCTTTTTTAAAACAGGAGCAAGTTGTTTTAGAGAATAAAATTTCTGCTTTGCAAAAAGTTTTAGTTTATGAACAAACTCCTGGAACGCAATTTGCGCTTTTTGATAATCAAGAAAAATTACAGCAAAAGAAGCAAGAAATAGAGAATAGATATTTGGAAATTAGTTCTTTGAATGTAAAAATTAATTCTTTTCAAAATAGCGTTAATTCAATATTAAACCAAATAAAAAATATTCAGAAAACTAAAATAATTAAAAATATATCTGTTTCTGAAAATCCCGTTAGTCCAAGAATTTTGTTGAATATTATTATTGCGGGAATTTTAGGAATGTTTATCGCTGTATTTTTAGCTTTTTTTAAAGAGTGGTGGGAGAAAGAGAGATAAAAGCGCGTGTAGTTCATTGGTAGAACGCTTCTCTGCG
>JAYELE010000055.1:0-12151 GCA_034717255.1 Patescibacteria group bacterium | reverse complement strand
AGCTGGTTAGAGCGCGCCTCTGCGTAATAGAAATTTGGTGGGCGCGTAGTTCATTGGTAGAACGCTTCTCTGCGTAATAAAATTTTGGGCGTGTAGCTCAGCTGGTTAGAGCGCACCTCTGATAAGGGTGAGGTCCGTGGTTCGAGTCCACGCATGCCCACACCAAAATTTTTTGAACCCCGAGCAAAGCGAGGGGTTATAAGGAAGAGAAGGAAGGTCCGATTCCTTCCGCGCCCACCAAATTTCTATTAAACACTGAGCAGAGCGAAGTGTTATAAGGGTGAGGTCCGTGGTTCGAGTCCACGCATGCCCACACCAAAATTTTTTGAACCCCGAGCAAAGCGAGGGGCTATCAAAGTTAAAAGTTGCGTAAAATACAAATGGGCCCGTGGCTCAGCTGGTAGAGCATCGCATTTGCAATGCGGGGGTCAGGAGTTCGAATCTCCTCGGGTCCACAATAAAAAAAACCGCTTAAGCGGTTTTTTGTGTGGAGAAAATAGGGTTAAATTATTTTGTCGGCTTTCATAAATTTTAGGGCTTCTATGACTGAATATGATGCTTTTGTGATTCCCATACTTCTTTTATCCGTGTCTGTGCCAACAAGATAAAGTTTGTTAATCGGAGATTTTGGCGATGGAAATTTTACGCCAACTGTCACAGCCGCTTTTTCTGGAATAGTTGTTTGGATATGTTCAAATTCAATATTTTTTTTAATATTTGGCAAAGCCGTAAAAATAGAATGTTTTAATTTTTTTATTTGTTTTTGCGCGTCATTTTCTTTTATAATAGTTGTAAATCCAATAAGTTGTTTGTTTTTTGGAGCTAAATTAGAATCAAAATTTGATATAGGAATTGCCCAATAAGGAGTATTGGTGTCAAAATACACTTCTGATCCAATATATGACATTTCCGGGATTTTATTTTTTAATCCAAGCCAAAGCGTGACGCTTTTTGTTTGTTTAATTTTTTTAAGTTCAGTTTTATACTTACTGTCAAATTTATCTGTAAAATAAGGAAGGTTTTTCACAAAACCTGAATAAACAACAGCGTTGCCATAGTAAATATCTTTATCGGTTTGAACTCCTTTTATTCTATTTTTTTCAACAATAAATTTAATCGCTTTTTCATTAGTTTTGAAACATACTTTATTTTTTGGAATAGAATTTAGAATAGATGAGGTTATGCCTTGTATTCCTCCCACAGGATAACCATGCGAATTATAATTATATTTTACAAATTTAATTATTTTTTTAATATGTTGTTTTGCGCAAGATTTTGCGTTTTTATGATTTTCGTCAATATATCCAGAACCTTCAAGCATTCTTGAAACAGGGGTTTCTTTCATTGATTTACCGCTTAAAAAATAACACATTGTGTCTATGAATTTGATTGATTTTGTTGAAAAATGATAATTTTTTATATAATCATAAACGCTTTTTTCAACCGCATTTTTATTTATGGAAGAATTTGCCACAGCGTCTATCATAATTCCGATTAAAAGAATTCTGTCTTTTCTTGAAAGAATATCAAAATAAGGCAATTGAGTGATTGTTGTGGGGATTTCTTGCAATTTGTTTTGCCATCGCGCGTAATACGAGCCAATAGGCGTAAATTTTGGAATAATGGAAAAATATTTATCCATTAAAATTTTTAATGGACCGTTTATAAGTTCTGTTATAATATGAGGGCCTGTGTCCACATAATATTCGTTTATTTCATAAGAGCGACAATTTCCTCCAATATAATCTTGTTTTTCAATTATTAAAACGCTCTTTTTTTCTTTACTCAAAGCAAGGGCTGTTAAAAGTCCGCTGATTCCGGCTCCGATTATTATTGCGTCAAATTTTGTTTTTTTCATATCTAAATTTTTAAGAATAAGTTTTTTGCGTTTTCATAGCTTGCTTCACAAATTTTTTCAAAAGATATATTTTTTATTTTAGCGATTTCGCGCGCGACATATTCAATGTATATTGGTTGATTGCGTTTATCTTTTACTTTTGGCGGGACGAGAAAAGGACAGTCGGTTTCCAATAAAATTTTGTTTAATGGAATTTTTTTAATTATCGCTTTAAGGTTTAATTTAAAAATTATACCGTTAAATCCGAGATAAAATCCTTTTTTCAAGTATTTTTCAGCTTGTTCTGAATTTCCAGTGAAAGAGTGAATCACGGCTTTTATGTTTTTATATTTTGGAGCGCTTAATATCTCTAAAAAATCATTATGAGCCATTCTGCAATGAAAAATTATAGGCAAATTTAATTCTTGAGCTAAATCTATTTGTTCTGTTAAAATTTGTTTTTGCTTTTTTTTGAATTCTGGAAATTCGCTTTTTGCTTTTGGCTTGTGATAATAATCTAATCCAATTTCGCCGATTGCGACATTTTTTTTAGAATTTGCGCCAAGTTTTTTGTATTTTGAATAATCAAATTTTATTTCAGAAGTATTTTCTGGAATTTTTGCGTTTCGCGCGTTTTGTTTTTTTGCGTTTGTTTCAACGCTTAATGGATGAAGTCCAATAGCGGAATATACTCCTTTTTTATATTTTTCAGAAATTTCAACAGCTTTTTTTGATGTCGCGTAATTAACGCCAACAATAATCATATTGATATTGTTATTCAAGCAGTTTTTAATCACTTTATCTCTGTCCTTGTCAAATGCGCTAAAATTAAGATGAGAGTGCGTGTCTATAATCATAATCTTGGGAATAAGGTCTTTGGGTTTTTTAATTTAAAATTAAGTGTTTTTAATTTGACGCTGAATGTTTGCGGATTTATTCCTATTTGTTTAAATATCTTTTCTGATGTTTCTGGCAAAAATGGTTGAAGCATATTAGCTATGCTTGTTATGGCAAATAATAAATTATAAATAGTTTCTTGATTTTTAGCGCGCGTTTTTTCATTTTCATTTTTCCACGGTTTTTGTTTTTCAATATATTTATCGCAAAAACTTATTAATTTCCAAATTTCTTCCAAAGCTTCATTAAATTTGAATTCGTTGATTTTTAGTTTTTGTTTTTTTTCCGCGTTTTTAATTGTTTTTAACAAATATAATTTTTGTGGCGCAATTTTAAAATTTGTGTTTGGTTTTTCCATTTTTACGGCAAGAGTCATTACGCGAGAAAACAGATTTCCAATTCCGCTGGCTAAATCAGAATTATATCTTTGCTCAAATTTTTCATAACTGAAATCGCCGTCTTGCGAAGAAGGAATTTCTCGCAACAAAAAATAACGGACGCTGTCAGTACCGTATTTTTCAACTAATCCAAACGGATCTACAACATTTCCCAATGATTTTGACATTTTTTTGTTATTAGAAGTAATATATCCATGAACAAAAATTGTTTTTGGCAATTTTAATTTTAGAGACAAGAGAATAGCTGGCCATATTATGGCGTGAAATCTTATTATGTCTTTTCCAACGCAATGGATGTTTGCAGGCCAGAATTTTTTGAATTTTGCGGTATTTTGAGAGTATCCCAAAGCGGAAATATAATTTATAAGCGCGTCGCTCCATACATAAATTGTTTGAGTATTGTCGTTTGGGACAGGAATTCCCCATTTTAATTTTTTTCTTGAACGGGAAAAACTAATGTCTTCTATTTCTTTTTTAAGAAAACTTAAAATTTCGTTTTTTCGCGCTTTTGGAATTATTTTTAATTTGTCGCTTTTTATGGCTTGTTCAATTTTTTTTGAATATTTTGAAAGTTTGAAAAAATAATTTTCTTCTTGTATCAGGTTTGGTTTTTTTTCGTGGATAGGACATTTTTCGTTTATCAAATCTTTTTCTTTTATGAATTCTTCGCATCCAACACAATATAATCCTTTATATTTTTTTTTGTAAATATCTTTGTTTTTATACAATTTAAGCCATACTTTTTCAACAGCTGGAAAATGTCTTTTTTTGTCGGTTGTTCTTATGAAATCATTGTTAGACAAGTTTAAAATTTTTGTTAGTTCTTTGAATTTTTTTGAAATTTCATTTGTGAATTTTTCAGGCGTTTTATTTGCTTTTTTAGCTGATTTCGCTATTTTGGTTCCATGTTCGTCAGTTCCAGTTAAAAAAAATACATCGTTTCCGATTAAACGATGATGTCTGGCTAAAACATCCGCTTGTATTGTTTCCAACGCAAATCCTATATGAGGCAAAGCGTTTGTGTAAGCAATGCTTGTTGTGATAAAAAATTTTTTATTCATTAAATTACAATTTTTTTATTCTATTTCTGGCGTTTCTTGCTCTCTGTGTTTTATTTCTGTTAAGAAATCTTTTAAAAAGTCCAATAAAATAATAATTAAAGGAACTGCTAAAATCGCGCCTAAAATTCCCCAAAATTTTGCTCCGACAAATAAAGCGAATATAATCGCGATAGGAGAAACTTGAATAATCTTTTTTGAAAGAATTGGCAGAAAAATAGTATTCTCTATAACTTGTATTAACGCAAAAGCGGTTATCACAAAAAGAGCTTTAAGAAAACTATCCATTGAAATTATTCCAAATATAATAATTGTGGCGATAAAAGGACCTATTATAGGGATAAAATCAAATATGCCTGTCATTATAGCCAATGAAACAGGGTATTCAGCGTCTAAAAACATAAAAGCCATGTATGAACTAATAGCCACAAACACGCATCCAATAATTCGTATCAAAAACCACGCAGATATTTTTTTTTGCGATTTTTTCCATGCGAGCAAAAAATGGTTTTCATATTTTTTAGGGAAAATAAGAGTTAAATTTTTATCTATTTGTTTTTTCTCCAAAGAAATAAAAATAGCAATGGAAATGATAAACAATGCGTTTGTAACTCCGCCGAATAAAGAGAATAGAATATTAAAAATATTTCCTGTTGTTTTTGCTAAAACTTCTTGAGATTTTATTAAGAATGTTTCTAAATTTTGAAATGTTTCAAATCCCATTTTTTCAAAAAATGGAGAAATTTTGCTAAAATATTCAATAAAATATTGAGGAAAGTATTTTGAGAAATATTGAATTTCAGAAATAATATAAGGAATAGTTAAATAAATAGCCACGCTTAAAATACTGAACATTGAAATATAAATAAAAGCTGTGGATAGACCTCTTGGAATTTTTATTTTTTCCAATGATTCTATTATTGGTTCAAACAAAACAGAAATAACAAAAGCAAAAGCAAGCCATACCAAAAAATTGCTTATTAAATACAAGCCGTAAAAACAAAATCCAGCTGTAAAGATTTTCAAAATGCTTAACCAAGAAATGTCTAAATATTTTTCATTATTCATAAAATTAAAATTTTTCTATAATTTTTTTAAATTTTGTTTTATCTTTAAATGGTCCTATTAAAGCTAAATTTAAATTTTCTCTGATGAAAATATTTTTTGCTGTTTGCAAAATATCTTGTTGAGTTATCGTGTCAATTTTTTGGTTTATTTGTTTTTGAGTTAATATTTTTTGAGTTAATAACTCCTGTGTACTATGGAAAAATGCCATACTGTCAGAAGATTCTAAAGACAAAGCTAAACTTCCTTTTAAATAATTTTTTGTTTTTTCTAATTCTTGTTTGCTGATTTTTTTATTTTTTATTATTTTATATTCTTTCAAAATTAATTCTATGGCTTTTTCCACTTTATCGTTGCGAATACCCGCAAAAGTCGCCAAGTATCCCGTGTCGGTAGAACTTTCTGATAATGTTTTTATGCGATAAGCTAATCCATTTTTTTCTCTAACAGATATAAAAAGTCGCGAGCTCATAAATCCGCCTAAAATTGTGGCTAACATTGTTTGGGCATATTTTTTGTCAGAAAATAAATCATAACCGCGAAATCCTAAAGTAAGATGAGTTTGGTCGGTTTTTTTAAAATGAATTAAACATTCTGGTTTTGTTTGTTTAATAGAATTAAAATTTTGAATTGAGTTTATTGGCGCGTCAATTGTTTTTATTTTTTGTTCTGGAATTGCGGTATTTATATTTTTAAAATATTTTTTAATTTTATTTTCAACTGAATTTTTATTTATATTTCCAGCAACGCAAATAATTGTGTTTTCTGCTGTGTAATGTTGCTTCAAACAATTTAAAAAATCTTTTCTTTTAAATTTTAATATGTTTTTTTTCTCTCCAATAATAAGCCATCCCGCTGGTTGATTTCCATAAAGTAATTGCTCCCAAAGGTCGTCTATATAAATCATCGGAGTGTCTAAATACATATTCATTTCTTCAATTATCACTCCTCGTTCTTTATTTATTTCCTGCTCTTTGATTTGCGAATTTAAAAGAATATCAGAAACCCAATCCAGAGCTGTGTCAAAATAGTCAGAGCTAACTTTTGCCCAATAACCTGTATATTCTTTTCCAGTAAAAGCATTATATTTTCCTCCTATTCTATCTAAAGTTTCGCTGATTTTTAAAGTATTAGACCTTTTTTTTGTTCCTTTGAAAAACATATGTTCCAAAAAATGGGAAATGCCATTATTAGATTTTGTTTCATATTTTGAACCAGCCCCGACTAAAACTAAAACACTCGTTGTTTTGGCGTTTTTCATTGGGATTGTAATAATGCGAAGCTTATTTTTTAAAATAGTTTTGTTTATCATAATTTTTTTTAATTTAATTTTTCTGTGAGGATTTGAGGCAGGTCTTTTATTTTAATTCTTTCTTGTTTCATTGTGTCCCTGTCTCTTATTGTGAGAGTGTCATCTTCAATTGTTTGAAAATCAATTGTTAAACAATATATTGTCCCTATTTCATCTTGTCTGCGGTATCGTTTTCCAACAGAACCTTGTTCGTCATATGCGCAATTGAATTTTATTTTTAATGAATTATAAATTTCTTTTGCTTTGTCAATTATTTCTTGTTTGTTTTTTACCAATGGCAAAATAGCTATTTGAATAGGGCATAATTTTTTGTTTAATTTTAGCATTACTTCAATGTCTTTTATTGATTTGGTTGTTTCAGTTCTCCCTCCTTGAATTTCAGTATATGCTTCGCATAAAAATGCGAGCATTGATCTTTCCACTCCAACTGATGTTTCAATAATATAAGGAATATATTTTTCCTTTGTTTTTTCGTCAAAATATTCTAAATTTTGAGAACTGTGTTTGCTATGGTTAGACAAATCATAATTGCCTCTATTGTGAACGCCTTCTATTTCTTTCCAGCCAAATGGGAATTTGTATTCAATATCTATTTGTCTTTTCGCGTAATGAGCTCTGTCTTTTTCAGGTATTTCTTTTGCCCGCAAATTTTCTTTTTTTATTCCCAAATCAATATGCCAATTTAATCGTTGCTGTTTCCAATATTCAAACCAATCATCGGGAGTTTTGTTTTTATCAGATGGATTGATAAAAAATTGCGCTTCCATTTGTTCAAATTCGCGCAAGCGAAAAATATAATTTCCCGGAGTAATTTCATTTCTAAACGCTTTACCAATTTGCGCTATTCCAAAAGGAATTCTCATTCGCGCGGAATTTGCGACATTCAAAAAATTTACATAAATTCCTTGGCAAGTTTCAGGTCGCAAATAAGCGATATTTGCTTTGTCTTCCACTGGACCTATAAAAGTTTTCATCATTAAATTAAATTTTTTCGGTTCTGTGAGATTTTCGCCACAATCAGGGCATTTATTTTTTTCTGTTAGTTCGTCCAATTTAAATCGTTTATGGCATTTTTTACATTCAACCAGTTCATCGGCAAACCCGGTTGTGAGGTGTCCAGACGCTTGCCATATTTTTGGCGACATTAAAATACTTGTGTCAATTCCAACAATATTTTCCTGTTTTTTAGTCATTTCGTCCCACCATAATTTTTTAATGTTTTGTTTCATTTCAACGCCTAAATTTCCGAAATCATAACAACTTCCAAAACCGTTGTATATTTCCGAACTTGGAAAAATAAAGCCTCTTTGTTTACATAATGATATTATTTTTTGAATTTTATCCATAATTTTATTTTTTTTAATTTATTCTTCTATTATTCCTTGTTTTTCGCTTATGGTTTCGTCGTCTGGCAAGTCAGAGCTTATTGCTGGATTGCTTGCGGATAATATTTGTCCCGTGAAAATATCTTCAGCGCTAAATTCTGTGGCGCTTATTAGTTCTGCGATTTGTCCTGTTTGCGAGCTGTCTGGAATAAATTTTATTTGGAAAGCGATATTCGGGCTGTCAAGTTCTTGCAGAATTCCTTGTCCAGCTGATAACTCTCCTATTTCCCAAACAATTTCTCTAGACAAAGAATCAAAAGCAAGTTTTGTTTCCTGCTCTTCTGGGAAAATTTTTCCAGTCAATTCCACGGTTGGAGGGAGTATAGCTTTTATTTTTGCGTTTTTAATATCATTATAATAGTTTTTTAAATTCCACATCACAGTATAAGTGGTTGGCTCGTTAATTTTAGGAGGAATAGCTCCTGTGTTGCCGAAAACTTCGTCTTCATAAAACGCGGTTTGTTTTGTTCCTATTCTTGTGTTTATTTTAGTTATAAATTCGTATTGTTCGCTTAAATAAATTTTATTTTTAACACACAGGTTTCTATTTTTTGAATTTTCAACATCAATTTCCGATTTTAAGTTTATCCAAAATTCAACAACGCCCTCTTCATATCCGTCCAAAAAGCGAAGTTCAGGGATTTTTTTCCAATCAAAAATAATAGAATTATCTCCTGTGTTAAAATCACCGTATGGAGCTTTTATGCTTTGAAAATCATACGCCTTTCCTTCTAATTTTGCCACTAAAAATAAATTTGTTAATGCTTTTTCTCCAATATTTTTGAAAAAAATTTCATAATGAAGCAAATCTCCAAGATTTGCGACATATTCAGGATTGTTGTTTATTTGTTGAGAAACGAAAATAGACGGTTCAATAATTTCTACGCCTTTGAATATCTGTTTTAATAAAGTAAATTCTCCATTTTCCCATATTCCCAATTTTGCTTTGAAGAGTTTTTGTTCGCCTGTATTTCCAAAAAGTTTGCCAAGAATTTCAATTCTTCCTCCTTGGGTTTTATTTAAGCTGTTTATATTCCATTCAATATTTTCCAATGCTTTGGGACTGCTTTCAATAAATTCAAAATCATTTGGATATTCAATTTTGATCGTTAAATCAGACAAGGGATATTCAGAAATGGAAAAATAGTTTAAGCGAAATTTAATTTCTTTATTTGCTTCTATTTTTGTTGGAAGGTCAAATTCAAAAGTTAAAGGAACTTTTGTGATTTGAGTTGTAAAACTTGTTTCTGATTCGTATTTTGCTTTTAAGTTTTTTGGTCTGTAGCTTAACCACGCTTTAGCTGTTTTTGTTTCATTTTCTTTACCCATTAATCTTGCCTTAAATTTGAATATTTTTTCTTCGCCCGGATAAATTGCGTTTCCTAATTCTTTTTCTCCAAATGTTTGTCTTAATTGATTTTCGTTTTCAATAATAGATCCTTTGGGATATTCAAAAATAAGCAAAGGGTTCTCAACTCTTATATTTCCGTTGTTTTTATATTTTACGATATATTCAATTTCTTCAGCCATTTCCGTTGTTTCAGGCCCTAAAATTTCCAGTTTAACGCTTTCTTTTGAATAAAAGTTTTTTTGATAATACCAAAAACCAACGCTTCCTATTGCGACAGCTATTAAAATAAAAAATAAAATAATTTTATTCATAGATTTTTTTTCATTTCTTGCGCGGATTTTAGAGCCGCTTGTTTTCTGTATCTGCAATAATCGCAATCATCAGACATATCAGGAGCTTTATCTGATAAAAGACATTTGTGTATGTCTAAAAGAGTTTGCTCTATCCAGTTGTCGTCGCCTTTATACGGAATAATTTTTATGTCAAATTCAATTTTTTTGTTAAACGCTTTTTTGTTGGCGTCGCCGTTGCAATATACAAAATAAGTTGTGTCAGAAATTTTATAATTATTTTTCCTAAAAAGCCATTGATACACTTCAACTTGTCGTTTATAGCTTATTTGCCAATCAGCGTCCAATGAAACTTCTGCGTTTTTTGAAGTGGCTTTGTAATCAACAATTATTAGCTCTTTGTCAGAGTTAATCCATATGTCGTCTATTATTCCTTTAACCAATAAATTAGTGGGCTTGTGAATATGTTGGATTCCTTGCCATCTGTTTCTCCAAGCGTCAATGTCTTTATGCTTAAAAGGTATGGCGTCAATATTATATTCTTCAATTAAAGGATGTTTAGACTGCGCAACGCGATGAGTGTCAAATTCTTTTTTTAGCAATGTGTCAACAGCGTTATTTAAAGTAAAAGGAAACCCAGGCGGACGAGCTATACCGTAGCGACAATCAAGATAAAAACATCTTGGACAACTTTTGAATAATTCAATTTTTGAACGACTCATATTAAAAGGAGTTTTTGAATTTGGGTTAAAGATATTAGTTGTTCTATTTGGGTTATAGTATTGAGACATTTTAATAAAATTTAATTTTAATAAATTCATTTTACATATTTTTTGGAAAAAAAGCAAATTTTACATTGACAAAATCCAAAATTAGCGGGACAAGGACTGTCCTTGTCCCGCTAACTTTTATATTTTTCTTGACAAAAAATTAAAAATTAGATATCCTGAATATAGAAAAATATGGAATTAATCAAGAGAAAAAAGATATTTTGCTGATTTCATTTTACGCGTATTTACAAGTAGTATTTAAAATTTAAAATTTATTATTCAAACACTATGTTAGCTGTAATCAAAACAGGGGGCAAACAATACATTGTTTCTCTTGGCGATAAAATTAAAATAGAGAAATTAGATATTGAAAAGGGAAAAGAAGTTGAATTTTCAGAAGTTTTGTTATTGGAAGAAGACGGAAAAGTGGAATTAGGAGATCCAATAATTAAAGACGCGAAAGTTGTTGGAAAAGTTTTAGAACAAGGCAAAGACAAAAAAGTTATTGTTTTCAAATACAAAGCAAAAAAACGATATAAAGTAAAAAGAGGACATAGACAACCCTTCACAGAAGTAGAAATAACAAAAATCAGCAAATAAGCAAACAAAAAAATGAGGAAGTTAAACTTCTTCATTTTTTTAATATATTCTATTAAGTTTGTTGAAGTAATCTTGTTGAAGTCAGTTTTTAATAGACTTCACAAAAGGATTGGTTTTTATCATTCCGAATTCCTTTTTGTCATTCCGAACCATGGTGAGGAATCACTTTAATATTATTATTCACAATATTCTCCGATAACAAATCTGACCGATCGTCCGAGTTTGTTATTGAATAATATTATGAATAACAAATTTGTCGCGTTGGCCAGATTTGTTATTGGGTTTTGTATGTATGCGCATATTAGATATGCGCGGTTAAGTTTTAACAAACAATAAATTTAACAAATTTAATTGACAACAAACTTGGCCAACGCGACAAGTTTGTTGTAGATAAATATTTATTTTTTATAATAAAATTTTTTGTTATTAATTTTGCGATTTTTTTATTCTTTTAAAAATTTAATTAAATCTTTTTGTTTGTCGGCTTCATTTATGGTAAAAATATGAATATTATTAAAAAACTTATTTTTAATTATATCTTGATAAAGATCGTCAGGAATTGGATATTTTCCGACATAAACGCTTTTTTGAAGTTGTTTAAATAATAATAATCCTAATTCTGTCCGAAACCATTTTCTAAAATGCCTTTCTCTTTCTGGAATATCAAAAACAACCACTCTTATTTTTTTATCCCATTTTTTATTCAAGATAGAATACCTATTTTTAATATACGCAATCATTTCTTCTCCTTCAGCCGTGAGTTGAAATTTTTTATTTTCGGTTTTTCTTATAAGCCCTTGTTTTTCTAAACGAGAAATGTTTACTTTAATAATTTTTTTATCAAATTTTTTTCTTTTATTATGTCCAAACATCGCTTTCATAATTTGAAATCCAGGATAATTGTCAAACAATTCTTCTAAAAAAACATCATGAAAAAGATTATTAAAATCATTATTTAAATCTTTAACAGCAAACAATATATAACTGCTTGCGTTTAATCCTTGTTCAAAAAGTTTTTTAGTAAAATTTGTTTTTTTATTTTGAAAACAATATTTATGTTTTTTATTCATAATTTTCAGAATTATTTGGAAAAAATTTTCCATTTTTCCTCATAATTTTCACGATAGTAAAAAATATTTGGCGAAGCCTCATAATTTTCAGAATTATTTGGAAAAAATTTTCCATTTT
>JAYELE010000054.1:11161-15007 GCA_034717255.1 Patescibacteria group bacterium | reverse complement strand
TATTTCGTAATTCAAAAATTATATTATTTTAAATATTTTGCTTTGGCGATATTATGTTCTTTTAAAGTTTTGCTAAAAATTGTTTTTTTGTCAGGAGTGGACAAATAATATAAATACTCGCTATGTTCAGGATAAAGCGTTGCTTTTATGCTGTCAATACCCGGACTGCAAATAGGTCCTATTGGCAATCCTCTGTATTTATAAGTATTGTAAGGAGAATCAATTTTTGTGTCATCTATGGAAACGCCAACGCTTTTTTTGTCTGTGATAAAAACAATAGTCGCGCATATTTGCAAAGGCATATTTATTTTTAATCTTTTCCACAAAATGCCTGAAACAATTTTTTTGTCTTCAAGAGAACGAACTTCTTTTTCCAGCAAAGACGCCATTGTTATTGTGTCAAAAATTGTTTTATTTTGATTTTTTATTTCTTGTCTAATCTCGGAGCGCATTTTCTTATCAAAATTATTTAAAAAGATATTGATAATTTGTTTTGTGTCTCTGCGAGGATAAAAATAATAAGTATCTGGAAATAAAAAACCTTGTAAATCAGCGTTGTCTGGCGCGCTTGCCAAAAAATCAAATTCATTTTTAAAATCTTTTATTTTGAATTCTTTCAAATCCTCTTTATTCAAAACTCTGTCCAAACTATGGTCTAACAATTCCTCTCTATTAAAACCCATATTTGTCGGGTTAATCAATCTTTCTTGAATTTGTTTTAAATTAAATCCTTCTGGAATAGTGATTTTTATTGTATAAGTGTCGCCATTGATTATTTTTTCCGCAATACTAATAAAAGTGTCATCAGACGAGAAAAAATAAACGCCTGATTTTAATTCTTTTTGTTTTTGTTTCAATGCGACATACGCGTAAAATGGAAATTCTGATTGAATATATCCTTGCGCTTTCAAATTCTCGGCTATTGTTATTAAATTTTCTCCTTGTTGTATTTCAAAAATGCCGTTAGAATAACACGGAGCAAAATAAATTAAAAAAACAGAAAAAAACAATAAACAACAAATTGTAATAAAAATAAATTTATTCATAATCAGGAGGTATTTCTAAATAATCTATAATATATTTTGCTAAATCCTTAAAAACAGGAACAGCGGAGTATTCAGCGGTTTTAGTATTCGGATTGTCTAATTTCACCAAAATTAAAAATTTCGGATCAAAAGACGGACCAAAACCAATAAAAGTTTGCCATGTCTTATCTGAATATCCTTTTTTATGTATGTTTATGGCTGAAAAAGCCATTTGCGAAGTGCCTGTTTTGCCCGCAAGATAATATCCCGGAATTTTCGCTTTATCAACATAGCTATTTTCAATTACTCGCGTGAGCATTGCCGTTAATTGAGATGCGGTCTTAACGGAAATAACATTATCTTTAATTATTTCTGTTTCGGTTTCAATTGTTCTGTTATTTTCAAAAATCTTTTTTTCCGCAATATACGGCTTAACCAATTTTCCTCCATTGGCGATAGCGCTGTAAGCTACAGCTAATTGTATCGGCGTCACTTCTATTCCATGCCCAAAAGACGCTGTGGCAAAACTTGTTTTATAACCTTTTTTTAATTCTTTATTTTTTGAAAAAACTTCATTTTGCAAATCAACGCCAGTTGGCTCAAAAAATCCAAACCTTTCAATATATTCCAAAAAAATTTTATCCCCCATAGTTCTTTCAGCAAAAATTGCTCCTGTATTTATGGACTTTTCCAAAACTTCTATCATATTCCTTTTACCATATACTTTGTCATTATAATTAGAAATAACATAGTTGTCTATTTTCTCAAAACCTTTATCAACATATTCGGTTTGAGGCGTTATTTTATTCTGGTCTATCGCCGCCGCCATTGTAATCGCCTTAAACACGGAACCGGGCTCAAAAATTTTCTGCGTTGCGGAATTTTGAAAAATCTCAAAATCTTTTTCAGATGAATAATTATTAGGATTAAAATTTGGAAAATTAGCCATAGCTAAAATTTTCCCAGACATAGGATCCATTACTATAATTTCTCCAGCTTCTATATTAAACTTTTCTCTCGCGTTTTCCAACAATCTTTTTGCTTTAGATTGAATATTATAATCAAGAGATAAAACAAAATCAACTCCTTTTGTTGGAGCATTTTTATTCGCGGAAAAAAAACCAATCCAAGGATTTCTTTCTTGCTCAAAAAATTTTTCTTCTCCTTTCAAAACATCGTCATAATAACCTTCCAGTCCATACTGCCCAGCGCCTTCTCCTCCCATAAACCCTATTATTTGAGACGCTAAAAATTCTTGCGGATAATATCTTTTCAAAACATTGTCTTGTTCAATATTTTTCGCTATAAAACGCAAATTTCCTTTTCTATCTCCAAATAAAATTTCCCCTCTTTCGCCTTGCGTTTGATTAAAAATTTTCTGTTGCCCAAACGCTAACGCCTTGTAATATTCATAATTCGCAATTTGAATATAAAACAAACGGCTAACAATAACCGCGCTAAATAAAAAAATACAAAATAAAATAAAATTAATTCTAAAATTTTTCATTTGAAAAATTAAAATTATTTCACGGCAACTATGCTGTCAAATAATTGAATATAATAAATTTTTCCTGTCTTTTTATAACTTAAACTGCTTGCCAATTCGTCAATGTCTTTAACAGAATTATTTTTTGTTAAATTTAATTCTAAATTATAATTTTCTTGCGTAATTTCCTTTATAGTGTTTTCATTGTCTAAAATAAAATATGATTCGCGCGTAGCTTGTATATTCTGGACAACATAAAAAACAGAAAGGAAAATAATCATAGAAATACAGGAAAACCAGAATAATTTTAAATTAAATTTTACTTTGAATTTTGTCATAAAAATGCGAAATATCAAAATATTTTTTTCAATTTTCTTGCGATGTTTTTTTAATCTTTATCATTGCTCGCAAAAGAGCTGACCTTGAACGCGGATTTTCTTTAATCTCTTTATAATCCGCTTTAATCGGTTTTTTAGTCAAAATTTTTACAATCCCCTGCTTTTCTTTTTCCTTAAAAAATTTTTTAACAATCCTGTCCTCTCCGGAATGAAACGAAATCACTGCTATTCTGCCCTGTAAATTTAATGTCTCTATTGCTTGGCAAAGCCCTTGATTTAAAATGTCTAATTCTTTATTCACGACAATCCTTATTGCTTGAAAAGATTTTGTGGCGCAATGAATTCCTTTATGTCTAAATCTTTGCGGAATTGCTTGACATACTATATTTTTTAATTGAAAAGTGGTTTCTATAGGCGTTATTTTTCGCGCTCTTACAATCGCATTCGCTATTTTCCGCGCAAATCTTTCTCCGCCAAATTCGCTTAAAATTATTTCAATATCTTTTTCGCTATAATTATTTACAATTTCTTTTGCGCTTAATCCAGAATTTTCGTCATATCTCATAATCAACGGTTCGTCTTTTTGAAATGAAAATCCTTTCTTGCTTGCGTCTATATGCCAACTTGACATTCCTAAATCAAATAAAATTCCATCTGGCTTAAAATTATGTTTCTCGCAAATATTTTTTATATTCGCGTAAGAACTTTGCTCTAAAATCAATCTTTTATTTTGAGCAATTCTTTCAATCATTTTTATATCTATGTCCATTCCTAAAACTTTTCCATTTGGTTTATTTTTTTCTAAAATAGCCAAACTATGACCGGCTTCCCCTATTGTGGCGTCAACAAAATTTTCATTTGCTTTAACCGCTAAATATTCTAATACTTGTTTTCGCAAAACAGGAATATGCATAATTAAAATTTTTTCTTTAATTTATACTCCCAATTCTCCCAACCTCTCCGCTATGTTCCCCATTTCTGTTTCAGTTTTATTTTT
>JAYELE010000054.1:8858-11061 GCA_034717255.1 Patescibacteria group bacterium | reverse complement strand
CTAAATATTCTAATACTTGTTTTCGCAAAACAGGAATATGCATAATTAAAATTTTTTCTTTAATTTATACTCCCAATTCTCCCAACCTCTCCGCTATGTTCCCCATTTCTGTTTCAGTTTTATTTTTGTATTCTTGCCATTTATTCTCATCCCAAATTTCAACCCTGTTAAAAACTCCGGCAACAATAATTTTCTTTTTCAAAAAACTATATTTTTTTAAATAATCAGGAATAAGAATTCTCCCGGCGTTGTCTAAATCCACATCCATTGCTCCTATTAACATTATTCTCGCAAAACCTCTGGCGTCTGCTTGAGACAAAGGAAGCTTGCTTAATTTCTCGGCTAATTTTTTCCATTCCTGTATTGAATATAAAAACAAACAATTATCCAACCCTCTTGTTATAACAGCTTTTTTCCCAAAAATTTTACGAAACTTCGCGGGAATAGCCAGCCTCTTTTTCGCATCTATTGAATATGTATATTCTCCTATAAACATAAATAATTGTTATATTATTTTAATTATTCTAATCCTCTTTCCCCTCTTTTTTCTTTCCCCAATTTCCCTTTTTTCCCTAATCTCCCTTAAAGCGAGAAAGGTCAGCCCTTGAGGAGGAGCGGAGCGAAGCGACGGAAAAGGACTGACCTTGCGAAGCTTTCCTCTCCCTTTCCCTCAAGTTATCCACAAAATTTAATAGTTATCCCACTTTTATCCACATCTATCCACAAACTGCCACTACACCTCCTTTATACTCCTTTTCTCAACACAAGTCAAATTTTTCAAAATAAAATAAAATAAGCTTAAAAACCAATACTTATCCACAGAAAATCCACAGAAAAAACCTTTATTTAAAAAAATAAAGGTTTTTTGCTATGTTAATAACTATATTTTTTATATATCAATAAATATTAATAACTATAAAAAAATATCTAAATAAAAACTATCTAAAAAAATTATTTCAAAAAAAAGAAAAGAAAGAAGCTATAACAAACTCCGACGATCGTTAAAGTTTGTTATTCATAATATTCTTCTATAACAAACTCCGACGATCGTTCAAGTTTGTTATGGGAGAAGTAATATAAAAAAATATCTAAATTAAAAATGAAATAAAAAATATTTTTTATTCTTCTAAAAATTTAATTAAATCTTTTTGTTTGTCAGCTTCATTTATAGTAAAAATATGGATATTTTTAAAAAAATTGTTTTTAATTATGTTTTGATAAAGATCGTCGGGGATTGAATATTTTCCAACATAAACGCTTTTTTGAAGCTGTTTAAATAATAATAATCCCAGTTCTGTTCGAAACCAATTTCTAAATTTTTTTTCTTTTTCTGGAATATCAAAAATAACCACTCTTATTTTTTTATCCCATTTCTTATTCAAAATAGAATATCTATTTTTAATATACGCTATTATTTCTTCGCCTTCGGCTGTGAGCTGAAATTTTTCATTTTCGCTTTTTCTTATAAGCCCTTGTTTTTGTAATCGCGCAATATTTACTTTAATAATAGCTTTATTAAATTTCTTTTTTTTATTATGACCAAACATAGATTTCATAATTTGAAATCCAGGATAATCGTCAAAGAATTTTTCTAAAAAAATATCATGAAAAGGATTGTCAAAATCTTTAACAGCAAATAATATATAACTGCTTGCGTTTAATCCTTGCTCAAAAAGTTTTTTAGTAAAATTTGTTTTCTTGTTTTGAAAACAATATTTATGTTTTTTATTCATAATTTTCAGAATTATTTGGAAAAAATTTTCCATTTTTCCTCATAATTTTCAGAATTATTTGGAAAAAATTTTCCATTTTTCCTCATAATTTTCAGAATTATTTGGAAAAAATTTTCCATTTTTCCTCATAATTCGTAGAAATATTTGAAAAAAATTTTAATTTTTCTATTATAAATATTAATTTTGTCACTACCATTATAGCATTAAAAGAAATTATAACAAACTCGGACGATCGTTCAAGTTTGTTATTCATAATATTCTCCTATAACAAACTCCGACGATCGTTCAAGTTTGTTATGGGAAAAATGATATAAAAAAATATCTAAAAAAATTATTTTAAAAAAAAGAAAAGAGAGAAGCTATAACAAACTCCGACGATCGTTCAAGTTTGTTATAGAATTGGCATATTGATATTTTTGATAATTTTATAACAAATTATATCTGATAATCTTATAACAAATAACAATGCT
>JAYELE010000054.1:6659-8758 GCA_034717255.1 Patescibacteria group bacterium | reverse complement strand
CCCTAATCCCCCTAATCTATCTTCTCACTTCCCATTCGTCCTCTTGTTCTAAAACTTTAATAATTTTATTTTGCGTTTCATCTATCTCTTGCGTTGTCAAAGTTCTGTCTTTTGCCTGATAAACTATATGAAAAGCGAAATTCTTTTTTCCTTTTGCCAAATTCTCATTTTCATAGATATCAAACAAATCTATGTCAACAATTATTCCTCTGCCTATCGCGTTAATCTTATTCAAAACATCAACAACCTTTATTCTTTTTGGAACTAAAATAGCAATATCGCGCAAAGCTGACGGATACAAAGAAACAGGTCTGTATATTTGTTCCTCTGAACATAATTTTACAAGTTTTTCAAAATCAATATCAAAAATAACTACCTTGCCCTGTATTTTCATTTTTCGCAAAATCATTTCGGAAATTTCGCCCAAAAATCCTATTCCCGTATTATTTACTCTAATCTCCGCTTGTCTGCCCTGTTGTAAAATAGAATTATCTTCAAATTTAGCAACATCCTTATACCGAATATCGCTTATGCCCAATTTATTCAATAATAAATCAACCACTCCTTTTATTTCATAAAACTCGTCTTTCCCCTCCTTTCTCGCTATAACAGCGACAAACCCCATTTTTTCTTTTACATCTAAATTTTTGTTAAACTTTTTTCCTATTTCAAAAAATTTTATTTCGTCAAAATACTTAAAATTATATCGGACATTTTCCAATAAATTCAAAACCAAACTGTTCCTTAAATATCTTTGTTCCACATTAACAGGATTTTCAATTTCAATCAAGCTTTCTTTCTTAACATTAAAATTTGAAACTTGAGCAAAAGAAACAAAAGAAGAATTTCGCGCTTCAACAAAAACAAATTCTTTCATAATATTTTTTATTTTATCCTTGTAAAAAACATTTTCATTTCTCTCGCAAGGAGACAAAACCGCAAACAACGCTTTTGCTTCAATTTTTTCATATCCGTATATTCTGCCAATTTCTTCAATCAAATCCTCTTGAATAGAAATATCTGTTCTAAAAATCGGAGCTTCAACTAAAATTTCTTTTTTTTCAATAATGTTGTTTATAATCACAAAACCTAAACTTTTTAATATCTTAATAATTTCTTTTTTAGAAATCCTTGCGCCCAATAATTTTTCAACATAATTCAAATTTAATTTTACTTTTTTTCGCGCGATTTTTTTAGGATAATAATCTATTGTTTGCGTTATTTTTCCATTTGCTGTTTCTTGAATTAAATTTGTTAATCTGTTAATTCCCAATTCAGTTAAATCTGGACTAATGTTATGCTCAAAACGCCAAGACGCATCTGTTTTTAATCCCAATTTTTTAGACGCCTTTTTAATAATTTGATAATCAAAATTCGCTGATTCTAAAACTATTGTTTTTGTATTTGCGTCTATTTCCGCTTTTTTTCCTCCTTTAATTCCGGCTATTGCTAAAACAGCTTTTGCGTCAGCGATAACCAACATATTCTCGTCCAAATTATATTCTTCATTATCCAAAGTAATCATTTTCTCCCCTTTCCGCGCTTTTCTGACAATAATTTTTTTGTTGTCTATCTTGTCAAAATCAAAAATATGCAATGGTTGTCCTGTTTCAAGCATGGCGTAATTGGCAAAATCAACAACATTATTTATAGGACGCAAATTACATAATTTTAATCTTTCTTGTATATATTTTGGCGACTGCCCAATTTTAACATTGCTCATAACTCTCGCGCTATATCTTAAACATTTTTTCGGTTCTCTCACTTCAATTTCCAAGTTATCTGAATTGGTCGAGGACACTGAATTGGTCGAGGACAGTCCTCGGCCAATTTTGGCCGAGGCCCGGCCTTGACCGTCTTGTTGTAATCCTAAAATTGCTCCGCATTCTCGCGCCATTCCAATATGCGAAAAACAATCAGCTCCCCTGTTCGGCAAAACGCTTATATCCATTGCCCAATCATTATCTATTTTTTTTATTTCCTCAACCTCAAAAGCCCGCATAGTCAAAACTTGCGTCAACTTTTGCGCATCGGGAAACCCTTTGTCAAAAAAAGATTTTAACCAATTATACGAAAAAATCATAATAATTTTCTTAATT
>JAYELE010000054.1:0-6559 GCA_034717255.1 Patescibacteria group bacterium | reverse complement strand
TTTTATTTCCTCAACCTCAAAAGCCCGCATAGTCAAAACTTGCGTCAACTTTTGCGCATCGGGAAACCCTTTGTCAAAAAAAGATTTTAACCAATTATACGAAAAAATCATAATAATTTTCTTAATTCTTTCCTAAATAAGCGTGTTCATATCGGATATGAACAGCCCTACCTACTTAAAGCGAGAAAGGTCAGCCCTTGAGGAGGAGCGTAGCGACGGAAAAGGACTGACCTTGCGAAGCTTTCCCCTATTTCCCCTATTCCCCTATTTCCTTCTCAAATCAGCAAAATGTTTTTGTATTTCTCTTGTTTCAAACGCTTTTTCATAAATAAAAACTTCATCTATAACCCCGTCAAATTCCTTGCCTATAACCAATTCCTTTTTCCCAAAATCCCAACAATCATCCTCTTTTTCCGCGAAAAACTTTCCATCAATATAGCACTTGACAAATTCATTATTCAAAACCATCGCAATATGCGTCCACCTGTTCGCAGGGATATTAGTGTCAAAATAATCACTATTTCCTGTTTTGCTGGAATAAAATTTAATATCGCCTTCAGTATTAAAATATATTGGCTCATAACCTGTCCCGCTTGAAGTTTGATTTATAACAGAGCCCTCAGTCGCTTCGTTCCTTTTTACCCAAACAACCCATGTTTGCTCTTTTCCTGCTAGCGCGTCATCTCCGCAATTAATATAACTGCTCTCGGTCCCAGAAAATTTTAACGACCTTCCATAATCGTTCGCTGTATCGTCAATATATTCCGCATTGCTAATAACACAATTATTTCCATATCCTGATTCGTCTGTGGCAGAAATCCCTTCATCATCAAACTTCCATACTCCAACAGCTGTATAACCAATACTGGATTGAATAGTTCTGTTAAACTCTTGCGCTTTTGTTATCCTTGCTTTGTTTCTTAAACCTCCAACGCTAATCAAAATCATTGCTCCCAATATACTAATAATAGTAACACTAATTAAAAGCTCAATCAAAGTAAAAGCTTTTTTGTCTTGAATAAAATTAAAATAATTTTTATTAAACATAATTTTTTATCTTAAATTCCCCTAATTTCCCCAAGCGAGAAAGGTCATCCCTTGAGGAGGAAGGAGCGTAGCGACTGACGGAAAAGGAATGACCTTGCGAAGCTTTTCCCTATTTCCCCTCTCCTAAAACTGCTCTAAAAATCTTAAATCGTTTTTATAAAATAAGCGAATATCATCAATTTTGTATTTCATCATTACCAACCTATCCAGCCCCATGCCAAAAGCTAGTCCCTGCCAATGTTTTGGATTTAATCCAGAATTTTTCAAAACATTTGGATGAACCATTCCAGCCCCCATTATTTCAATCCATCCAGTTTGCGAACAAACCGAACATCCTTTACCTTCACACACAACGCAACTTACATCAACTTCAAAAGACGGTTCTGTAAAAGGAAAAAAACTTGGCCTTAATCGTATTTTTACGGAATTATTATAAAACTTGCTAAAAAATTCTTGAATTACAGCTTTTAAATTAGCCACAGAAATATCTTTGCCCACCATCAATCCTTCCATTTGATAAAACTGAACTTCATGAGACGCGTCTGTTGCCTCACAACGAAAAACTCGTCCCGGAACTATAATCCGCAAATCAGGATTATTTTTTTCCATATAATGAATCTGAACAGACGAAGTTTGAGTTCGCATCACAAGCTTTTTTTTATTCCCCAAGTTTTCTCTGTTTTCCTGTTTTACAAAAAAAGTGTCTTGCATTTCTCGCGCTGGATGATCTATTGGAAAATTCAAAGCGTCAAAATTATACCATTCAGTTTCCATTTCAGGACCTTCTACTATTGAAAAACCCATATTTTGAAAAATTTCTTGAATTTCTCTTTGAACTATTGTTAATGGATGCAAATGGCCTGTTAAAGGTTTTTTACCCGGAACCGTGATGTCAAATTCCTGTTTTGAAAAATCATCCTTATTATATTCTGAAACTTGAAACTCTTTTCTCTTTTCCTCTATATCTGATTTAATTCGCTTTTTTATTTCATTGGCTATTTTGCCTTGCGTTTTTCTTTTATCTTCTGGCAAATCTTTCAAAGAACGCAAAAATAAAGCAAGCTCGCCTTTCTTGCCTAAATATTTCTTAAAGATATTATCTAATTTTTTAATATCCTTTGCTAATTCAATCTCTTTTTTAACTTGTATTTTTAAATCCTGTATATTCATATTATTAAAAATTCCCCCATTCCTTCCTTATTCATATTCCCTAATCCCTGTGGCAATAATCGTTATTTTAATCTCGCCCTTTTTTAAGTTTTTGTCAACAACAGCTCCGAAGATAAGCTTTGCCTGTTTGTCCGCGTTTTTTGTAATCATATCCGCCGCAGTATTAACTTCGCTTAAACTCAAATCTTTATCAGCGCTCACATTAAACAAAATCCCCTTTGCGTTCTTAATTGAAAAATCCAATAAAGGCGAAGCAACAGCTTTACTCACCGCCTTTTCTATTCTTTTTTCTCCTTTTCCTTTTCCAACGCTAAACAGCGCTGTTCCCGAACTTTTCATAATTGTTTTTATATCCGCAAAATCCACATTGATAATTCCCGGCAAAACAATTAAATCAGAAATCCCTTGCGTTGCTTCCCTTAATATCTCGTCACATTGCCAAAAAGCTGAAAGCAAGGAAGTATTTTTATCTATCAAAGAAAGAATTTTATCATTTTCAATAATAAGCAAAGTATCTACTTTATCTTTTAAATTTTCCAATGCTTTTTCAGCAATTGCCTTTCTTTGTTTGCCCTCAAAACTAAACGGCTTTGTCACAATAGCGATAGTCAAAGCTCCTTGATTTTTGGCAATTTCAGCTATAACAGGACTTGCTCCAGAACCAGTGCCTCCGCCCAATCCGCAAGTAATAAAAACCATATCCGAATCTTTTAATAATTCAGAGATTTCTTCTCTATTTTCTTCAGCCGCCTTGCGACCTATTTCAGGATTCATTCCAGCTCCCAATCCTTGTGTAATCTCCTTGCCAATGCGAAGTTTTTGTGGCGCCAAACAATGTTTTATGTCTTGCGCATCTGTATTCAAAGCCAACAAATCAATACCTTGAATTTGACATTTCATCATCCTTGAAACAGCGTTGCAACCAGCCCCGCCAATACCAACAACTTTTATGTTAACTTTTGCGCTCATACCAGTATTATACCTATTTTACAAAAAAAATAAACACTTATTTAATCCCCTTCTTCCCCCTACCCAAAGCGAGAAAGGTCAGCCCTTGAGGAGGAGCGAAGCGACGGAAAAGGACTGACCTTGCGAAGCTTTCCCCCTAATTTTCCTAATTCCCCCATTCCTCCCTATTCACAATATCTCCTTTCTCCGCCCATCCCCTGCGCGCCTGTCCTATTCCGAATTTTATAAACTCCAAATGGCTCTTATGATGCGAGTCAGTATTTATCGCCATTTTAACTCCTGCTTGTTTCGCTCTCCTAATATGCGCATCATCTAAATCCAATCTCTGCGGTTGAGAATTAATCTCCAAAACAACTCCAAACTTTTTTGCGACGCTCAAAATCTTGTCAAAATCGCATTCATACTTATCTCTGGCTTTTAAGCTCCTGCCAAAAGATTCACTCATTTTCCTCAAAACCCTGCCAAAAGGATGAGTAATAATTTTAACATAAGGATTTTTTATCGCCCTAACAATTCTTTCAGTCATCTCTTTTTTAGACATCTTAAAATTAGAATGAACACCTGCTACAACATAATCTAATTTTTTCAAAGCGCTATTATTTATATCCAATGAACCGTTATTTAAAATATTCGCTTCGCAACTTTTCAAAATCTTAAATTTCAATCCCTTGCTTTGAAACTCTTTATTTAATTTATCTATTTCCTTGCCTTGCTCCAATAATCGCTTCTCGTCTAATCCATTCTGCGCTTTCAAAAATTTTGTATGGTCTGTAATCCCTATATATTCATAACCCATTTTAATCGCGGTTTCCGCCATTTCTTTAATTGTATTAGCGCCGTCAGACCATTTAGTATGGCAATGTAAATCCCCCTTAATATCGTTATACCCGATTATTTTTGGCAAATTATTATTCAAACTCGCTTGTATCTCTCCCCTATTCTCTCTTAATTCAGGTAAAATATAATCCATACCCAAGATATTATAAATTTCTTTTTCTGTTCTTCCCCCTATTTGAATATTCTTTCCTGTTTTTGTTTGCGCTTTCTTAAATATCCCGTATTCATTAAGTTTCAGCCCCTTGCTTATCGCGATTTTCCTAATCGCGATATTATGATATTTTGAACCAGTAAAATACTGTAATGCGGAACCATAACTTTTCGCTGGAACAACTCTTAAATCGCAATTAAAACATTGCGCGTCGCCTCCCGCGAAATTCATTCTAACAGAAGCTCTGGTTTCCCCTTTGCTCAAAACTTCCTTTATCAAAGGCATAGACACAAAAAAATCCATTACTTTTTTAGGATTTTTGGAACAAACCAAAATATCTATGTCTTTTATTGTTTCCTTCATTCTACGAACAGACCCGGCAACACTGGCTTTTTCAACTTGTTTCAGTTTTCTTAATTCTTTCAAAATACTTTCAACATAAGGGAAAATTTCTCCCAGCAAAAATCTTGTTCCGCTCTTTTTTAAAAAAGCTATTCCCTGTAAGATATTTTGTTCTGTTTTTTCGCCAAACCCGGGCAATTTTCTAATCTTGCGCGCTTGAACTGCTTTTTCCAAATCTTGAATATCTCTTATGTTCAATTTTTTATAAAAAACTTTCAGCGTTTTCGCGCCTATTCCTTGAATAGCGGTCAACTCCCGTATATTCACTGGCATTTTTTTCTTTAATTTTGCGTAATATCTAATCTTGCCTGTTAAAATATATTCTTCAATCTTTTCCGCTATGCTCTTGCCTACGCAAGGAATTTTCTCCAAAGCTTTAATACCGCCTCTGTTATAAATCTCTCCAAGATTTTCCTCCAACAAATCAACCGCAATAGCCGCTTTTTGATAAGCGCGCGGTTTGAATTTAATATCCTCAATATCCAAAAAATCCCCTATCTCATACAACATTTTAGCAATTTTATTATTATCCATATTTACTTTTTTGATTTCCACTATTCAAAGCGAGAAAGGTCAGCCCTTGAATAAAGCAAGAAAGGTCAGCCCTTGAGGAGGAAGGAGCGTAGCGACTGACGGAAAAGGACTGACCTTGCGAAGCTTTCCCCTATCCCCCCTCTTGACACCATCTTATAATTTGCTATGATATAAATATCAATACGAAAAGGGTCCCGAACGGTTAATTACCTAAGGCCCCCTTTTTTTTATTCTCTAATTATTTTATCTTTTACATTTTCCAAATAATCATAATAAACTCTTGTAATTTGCTTATATAATGAAGAAGCGAATTTTTTATTTGGATTATTTTCTCAATAACCGCGGTATTGTTTTCTATTTTGGTAGAGTTCCTCTGTAAGACCCCCTTGTTTCATATGCTTGTCTTTTAGGGAAATTATCAATTTATCTACTAAATAATTAGCTTGATTAACAAGGGCTATCATTAAGTTAGTTGCTTGCTCCGGGTCTTTGGGGAGATTAGGGAAATTGGGGATATCAGGTAATGTCGGAAATGCTTTTACAATTCCCCATATTTCCCCTATCTCCCTAATTTCCCTCATTACTTTTTCTTTCTCCCAAATCGTCAACTTTTTCTGACGCGCGAATGCGTGATAATCCCTAAGTAATTCCTCCAAACTCCCGCGAGCAACACCGCTTAACTTGATGTATCCTTTCATCCCTTGTTGTTTATTTCCCTCAAGGATATTCTGCATCCCTGACCGCGCGGCTTGAATCATCTGATCGCGCGTTCGGGAAAACTTGCTGATATTCGCGTCACAAAACTCCACGGTCAAATCATATATAGGAACTGTTATCTTATAAGCGAGCAAATATTCATAACCAGATTTTTTAAATTGCGTTGATTGCTCCATAAATTTATTTTATTAATTTATTTATTGATTTCTTTATTTTATTTTCCCCATCCCCTCTTCCCCCTACCTCCCCCTATCATAAAGCATCTCCACTTCCCCCGCGCTCAACGCTCTGTTGTATATGCGGACATCGTCTATTGAGCCGTTAAACAAATAACCTGTGGCATCACCAGAAGCGCCAATTCTTGTAACAGCAGAGGGGTCAGTAACAAAATCAGCAGAGGCTAGCGCATATTCTGTTTTTTTAACTCCATTAACATACACTTTTGCAATTATGCCATCCCAGGAATTAACGACATAATACCAAGTATCTAATTGCGCAGTTACGCCTGTTGCACCAGGTGTCCACCCTATTCCAGGTGAACCTGCTCCAATAGTAGAAACTATTTGATAATTCGCACCCTCTTCTAATCCGATAAAAAACATAGAACTACCAACACTGGTGTTAGGACCTCTATGTAAAGGAGTCTTCCAGCCGATAGGAGTATCTGAAGTTCGTTTCACCCACGCGCTAACCGTAATCGCATCAGTGATGTTTAGCGAGGGGTTATTCCCG